>DASZFP010000140.1:0-56317 GCA_035939615.1 Burkholderiaceae bacterium
ACTCGAAAAGCTCGGCCACAGCGTCTTCACGTTGTGTGAGTTCGAGGGCGATTGAGCAAAGACCTCCACCTGCTGGTGACCCGGTCCATCAACAACCGACATGCTCGGCCAACTGCCCAAATGGCCCAAGCGGCTGCCGCAGCTCAGCGACGAGCAACTGCGGATCCGGGACCAGTTCATGGCGGAGTGGCACGACGAGTTGCCGCAGCGCTACAAGCTGATCGAGCGCTTCAATCACGGCTATCCCGTCAGGCGATGCGGGGCCCTGAGGCAGGGGTTCCGCACCCTCGAGATCGGCGCGGGCCTGGGCGGGCATCTCGAATTCGAGAATCTCGGAGCTCAGGAGTACTTCGCGCTGGAGCTGCGCCCGGAAATGGCCGCCAGACTGCAGCAACGCTACCCGCAGTGCCGCACGATTGTCTGCGACTGCCAGCAACGCCTGCCGATGCCGGATGCGTTCTTCGACCGCGTGCTGGCAATCCACGTGCTCGAGCATTTGCCGGATCTTCCCGCTGCTCTCGGTGAAATCCGGCGTGTGCTCAGACCGGACGGGCAGTTCTGCGTGGTGATTCCTTGTGAGGGAGGGATCGCCTACTCGTTGGCGCGCAACATCTCCGCGCGACGTCTTTTCGAGAAGCGTTTTGGCCAGTCGTACGATTGGCTCATCCAGTCCGAGCACATCAACGTCCCGCAGGAGATCTTCGAAGAGTTGTCAAGGCTGTTCGAAATCCAACACCGGGAATTCTTCCCCTTGCCATTTCCCGTTGTCACGTTGAATCTTTGCATCGGCTTGACCCTGAAACCTCGGCGCGGCATGCGGTCTGAACGCGACCGAAGCGGTGCCCAGCGGCCGCGCTGACGGCAGCTCTGACGGATTCGATCGCAGCCGTGTTTGAAAACGGCAGTCTTTCCCATCTCATGACAGCGCGATGAATCTCGGCCAGTGGGACAGCGAAAGCCGGCGCTTCTCCGCGCTGTTTTTCGCCGCCGTCTCCTGCGTCCTCTTTCTGCCGTTTTTCGGGGGAAAGTTCGTCGTGGCCGGGACCGATGTGCTGTTTGCGCACTATCCGAATCTGCTGTACGGATACCGCGAGTTCGAGCAGTTCGGGGCTTTCAGTCTATGGAATCGCTACATCTTCTGCGGCATGGATTTCACGGCCAGCATGCATGCGCACTTCCTGAATCCGCTGTATTGGCCGTTGCTGCTGTTTCCGGAAAGGTACGTTTTTCATGTGGTGACGGGTGAATTTCTGGTGGCAAATGCGCTGATCGGGTGGATCTGGAGCCGCATCGCGCTGCGGCTCGGCGCCCCGGGGGCCGGCAGTCTGATCGTCGGGGTGGTCGCTCAGGCCGGGATGTTCTTCTGGTTCGCGATGACAACGATGATCGCCGTGCCGATGTACCTTGCGGCGTCGATCGCGATCCACGTGATCCTCACCCATGAATCGCGCGGGCGGCTGACGAACTACCTTGGATTGAGCTTGTCGCTCGGCATGTTGTTTATCACCCCGCACCCGACCTACATCCTCGGGTTCTTTCTGCCGGTGCTGGCACTCTTCCTGGTTAAGGCATATCCGGGCTGGTTTTCTCGGCCGTGGCAGGGCCCGACGCCGGAGTTTGGCGCCGCATGCGTTACTGCCGTGCTGTTGTGCGCCTATCGGCTCGTACCGGTCGCCCTCGAGCTCACGGGCCATGGATCGTTGCATGAGCATGTTTGGCTTCCCGAGTTCCTCAACCACGCGTATTTCGGCCTGACGAGCTTCAATCCGCTCGCACTCGGAATCCGGCTGGACGAAGCCGCTTCCATCAGCGAGGCTCTTCACGTAGGGGCAACCCGCCATACCCAGGCACACAACGGGCTGTACTTCGGCCTGCTCCCGTTGTTGATCGTCTATGCGGCGGTGCGCGCCGGCGGCAGCCGGAGGGTTGCGGTCCTGGGGTTCGCGTACGCGACGTTTCAGCTCGCATACCTGTTCGCGTTCCAGCCGTTGAGCGACATCGTCGACCTGGTATTGCATCCCCTCGGGCACGAGGGGATATACAGGCCGGCGAGCGCGATCCTGTTTCAACTGTTGTTGATCGACGGCGCGAAAGTCTTTCCCGGGATTTCAACGGAGACGATCCGCAAGGTCGTTCGCGAATGCATCGTGATCTCCGGCTTGCTCATCGCCGCCTGGTGCGTGATGTATGCCAAAGTGTTGCATGGTGTTCCCTGGATTCTGGACCAGGTCGGTGTCGCAACCTTCGTGAACAGTTTCCGGTTGGTCGTTGTGGCCGTTGTCGTGTTTGCGGCAGCGGTCAGCGCGCTCCCCGATGAGACCATCGCGCGGCTGCGGTTCGCAGTGACCGGTGTGCTGGTTGGGGCCCTGGTGCTTCTCCTCGCGGACACGGCGGCCGTGGCAAATGGCCTATGGCCCGGTCCGGAAGCGACCGGAACCGTGTTCAAGAGCGGGATTTTTGTCGTCCTCGCGTGCCTGGCGATTCCGCTAAGCGGGCTTGCGCGATCAAAGCAAGTGCGGCGGCTGGGGGTCCTCTTCGCCGCATTGGCGGGCGTCCTGCTCCTCGTCCGGGTGCGAAACAGCCCCGTTGGCGGCGATTTTGCGGTGTCGGCTTGGGCCGGTGCGAGCGGGTGGGCCATGTACGTCGCGATTCTGTCGGTGTCGTTGAGTCTTTTTGCCCGATCCGCAAGGGGGGATCTGGGCCGCGAGACGGCACTGAAATGGATGCTGCTGCTGACGGTCGTCGACCTGGCCGTGGCCTACCGCGACTACAGCTACGTCAATATGCCTTCGACTCCATTCTTTCGACAGATGAAGGACGTATATCCGCAACAGACGCTGATGACCCGGTTTTTGCGGGACAAGACTACGTCAGGCGAACAACAGCACCTGCGCAACCTCCTCGCCAACGCCGAATTGAAAAGTGTTTCTGGCAGGTTGATCGACTGGAGTTTCGGCGGAGGCACGGAGATGAAGACGTGTCCGCAACAGCCTTCGAATCCATTGCCTGGTGGCGTTGGCAGTGAGGTCAGCCTTTGCTATCCAAGAGATGACGCAGCGGGCAATTTATATCAAGACGTTCCGGTCGGGGATGACGTGGGGTCGGTCGCATTTGGCGTCTGGGTGTTTGCGGATCAAGGAATGGAAATGGCGCTTTTCCTCACCGCGCCTTCACTCCGGGTCGGAGGGCCTGTCGCACGGCACAGAGGCGATGGCCGCTGGCATTGGATATATGCGACCCTTGGAAACACAGAAGCGATGCAGGCGGTTCGCTGTCACGTCAATATGACGAGGGCGGGGCGGATTGACGTGTACGCCCCGCAACTCGTCGCTGATGCAGAGGCAAGGCCCGCGCTGCGGCCAGCAGATGGACGTCCGATAGCCGAGGAAGACGAACATTGGCCGGAAGTGATCGATCTGGAGTCGTTCCGGGTAAACCATGTACACATCATCAACCGGTACGGGAACCAGGAGCTGATGACGAATATTGCGATGATCGACAGGACGCCAACCTACTCGGGCGTCGACTCGGACCTTGCGGCCGATTACACAAAGTTGCTGCAGGCATTCAAAGCCCCTGATCCGAGCTGGTACCACCGGGCCGGGCTCCTGAGTACCCTGGACGACAAGCGCTTGCTCGATTTGCTCGGAGTCGGCTACGACATCGGTGCGGACGGTCGGGTGATCGTTCGGCCGGACGCGATCTCGCGTCTAGCAGCCTTCTCGGGGTTCGAAGTTCAGAGCGACCCGGACCGTGCTTTGCAGCGATTGAAGGACGCGGACTTTGATCCAACCAAGGCGGTCGTGTTGCAGTCGGAGCCGCTTGCGTTGCATTGGAGCGCCAGCTCAGGGCAGCGTTTTCGGCAGTTGCGCTATGAGACTACGGCGGCAGATACGCTGAACGTCCGGGTCTCGGAAAACGATTCCCGCCTGGTGCTGTTCAACGACCGCTTTTCTTCCGGTTGGAAAGCGCACTGGAACGGCGCACCGCTGCAGGTCATTCGCGCGAACTTCGCGTTCATGGCGGTGGCGTTGCCCGAGGGACCGGGCGAGCTGACGTTCGAGTTCCGCCCGGAACCCTTCTTGACGCTCGCAAAGCTCAGCGCGATCACGGCCGCCGCATTGTCGCTTCTGGCCGGCATCCTGTTATTGCGGTTCTGGAGGGCAAGGCGCGATCGGGGCCTTGCTCATTGACGCGAGAGAACGAATGAACAGAACCGATGCAGCGAAAGCCGGAAATAGCGCTGCCGCTGGATGGAAAAGCCCCCGAAAAGCTTCCGGTACCCGGGCTCGTCCCGGATGTAGCGCCCGCGATCCATATTGAGGAGAACGGTGCTGAGCCACCGCCCGGGCGTATAAACCGGCTCTGCAACGATAACTCTGCCTTCTGGCCGCAGGACGCGCGATACTTCGCTCAGGCAGTCCTTCACCAGCTGGTCGTCCATGTGGTGCATCACGCCGATGAACATGGCCAGATCGAAGCTGGCATCTGGGAAAGCCATCCTGCGGGCATCCATGGCGACGAATCGGCCGTCGGGAGCGCGGCGGGCGGCCAGAGCGACGTAGCGCGGCTCGATATCGAGCCCGACGTAGCGGTTCGACGTCATGGGGACGATGCTGGCTGCGCACGCACCGGTCGAGCAGCCGATGTCGATGATCGAGACCCCGCTTCGTCCGAGAAGATCTTCAAACTCGGTATACACGTTGCGATAGTCATTGAAGATGCGCTGCTGCATCTCGAACAGGATGGGGATCTGTAACAGCCCGTGAAGGACTCGGGTGGCTCTGTGGGTCACGACAGCGATCCCTTCACGGTCGCCTCCGAACCGATGTCGGACGCGACATTCACCGCGCGGTCCACGATGAACATCGGGCGCTGCTTGACCTCATCGTAGATACGGCCGATATACTCGCCGAGAATTCCGATGCTGATCAGTTGCACGCCGCCGAGAAACAGCACCAGAACGATCAAGGTGGGAATGCCGATCGGATAGTCGACCCCGGCGATCCGCGTGATGGCGATGGCGACCGCAAGCAGGAACGCAAAGCCTGCGACAAGTACCCCGGAGATCAAGGTACCCGTCAGCAGGAAGTTGGAGAATCCTACGAGGCCGTTGAGCGCGATCTTGAGTGACCCCAGGTATCGATTGTAATTGCTGGTGCCGTGTTTGCGGGCATCGCGGTCGTATTCGATGAAGGTCTGCTTGAAGCCGACGAAAGCGACCAGGCCGCGCAGAAAACCGTGTCCTTCCTTGAGGCGGCGAATGTGGTCGACGACGCGCCGCCTCATGATCCTGAAGTCGCCGGTGTCGCGTGGGATGCGCACGTCCGAGATGGCATTGATCAACTTGTAACCCAGCCACGAAACCATGACCTTGATCGGCGTCTCCCCTTCCCGGTTGCGGCGCTTGGCATATACGACGTCGTGCCCCTGGTTCAGGAGCGCATACATGTCGCCGATCAATTCGGGGGGATCCTGCAGATCGACGTCGATCACGACACACGTTTCGGCGGAACACTTGTGAAGACCTGCCATGACAGCGCTGGGTTGGCCGAAGCGCCTGCTGAAGACCAGCAGACCGATGCGCGGATTGCGCTGGATCTCATCCAGGATAACCCGCTCCGTGCCGTCGGGCGACGGATCGAGGCAGAACAGAATCTCGTATGCTCCGATTTTCTCCAGAACGGGTTCCAGACGATCGAGGAATGGCCGTATGCTGTTTTCCTCTTTGTAGACGGGGACGATCACGGAGATTTTCACCAAGGGCTCCACGGTCGGATGACGGAATGCAGCGCTCGTGCTGGAATCGGGGCCCGCAAGGTCGGTGAGTCTGCACTATCTTGCAGATGAGGCAAGCGGGCGCCATTTACCGCGAACATGGTATTTTGATGACTCTAAATCTTTACGTCGGGAACCATGGGAAGCTGGACGGAATTGAGGATTACATTCGGCTGATCCGGAACATATTGGGCAGGCGGGGATATCCGCTCCTCGTCTCACCGGACCTCCTTCCCGGCGCGCTGAACTTCGTCATCGATGAATTCACGAACTACCGGGAAAATCGAAGGATCGCATCCTTCAAGCGGGAGCACCCGCAAAGCCCCCTGGTGTTCGTGCTGACGGAGTTTCCCGAACGGAACTTCGGCGTCGAATCCCTGAACCTGTTTGGCGGCCTGCACGATGCGGCGTCCGTCGCGCTCCTGAACGTCTGGCTCCCCACTCGGCGCGACGACATCGGTTCGGCTACCTTCCTCGATTACATAAGGGCCGCGCTGTTTGCGCCCGTAGTGATTGCGCGGTCGGTGCCAGGTGCCGTCAAGGCCTTGGTGGGAAGGCTCATCGGCCGCCGCGTTCCCGGTCCCGTCGAGAGATTTTTTCGAAGGAATGAGCGCCTGGTCTACTTTCATTACCGGTACCTGGGTTTGAAGGCGTGCCTGCCTTGGGCTGACGCTGTTATCTCCAGCCACGAGAGGATTTTCGAGCATCTCAAGAATCTCGGGGGCCGGCCTCCAAGGCACCTCGGCGTAATTCATCCCGAGTTCGATGAGGCAGACGTAGCGTCCAACCTGATGCTGGACAAGCAGTTATTTGTGGAATTGACCGGCACGGTGACGAGTTATCGTCAAGGCTGTGTAGACCGGGTCAACAAGGCGATACTCGCTCTCGGGATGCAGGGGGTATTCGACCTGTGCAGGTTGACGTCGTTTTCCTCCGGGGAACGGGAACAACGATTGCGGGCAGCTTACTCGCTGCACCCCCCACAGACGGGAACCTGGCCTTGTTGCAGCCCGATGCGCATTTACCGCGCCCTTGCAGTCGACCATAGCCTTCCCGTGCTGACGCGCCATTTTCACCAGCACCCGATCGAGGACGTTTGCTTCGTGTTCGACGGCACCTATTCGATCGTTCAGCTGTATGAGTTGTATCACGATCGCTTGAAGCTGGCCGATTTCATCGATCCCCGGATGAAGACCTACAACGAAATCGCGATCGTGCGGAACGACGAGTGGGTCGGAAGACTCGGAGCTTTGATGGACCCAGGTGGCCCCCTCCTCGAGGTGTCAACGGGACAGACCGGGCACCGGGCCGACAGGCAGGCGGACGCTTCCGCGACTGACGGCGCGCTTGTCTCGGCAAAGTGACGATCGCGCACTGTCTGCTACCGAATGCCGCCTTTGAGCTCGAAGTCGAGCGGCAGGGCGATCCAGTGCGCAAAGGATATCTGGTTGCGCTCGTCGAGTACCTTGCAAAAATCAAATGCCTCCAGCGACTTGAAATTCTCGAGATTGGATCCTGGGCCGGTGCGTCGGCGATTGCTTTCGCCAAGGCTTTGGAGAGTTCCGCGGTCGCGGGGCGGGTTCTCTGTGTTGACCTGTGGAAACCTTATTTTGATCTGCAGGTCAACCGTGGAGAGATCTATCAACAAATGACAAAGGCTGCTCAGAGCGGGGAGATACTTGAAACATTTCGAAGAAATGTCTCCGCTGCCGGAATGGAACACATAATTGAGTTCATCGTCGGCGATTCCAAGGAAGTTCTTCCGACGCTGGATCGAAAGCGATTCGGCATCGTCTTCATCGATGCTTCGCATCTTTACGATGATGTTGCGACGGACATTCGCAATGCTCTTCCGCTGGTGCAGGACGGGGGGATACTCTGTGGTGACGACTTCGAGCTCAGACTTGATGAAGTTTCGGCTGAAGCTCATGAGCTTGCTCTCAGAGCGGGTGTCGACTATGTGGAGGATCCTCGCACGCGGCGGAAGTACCACCCGGGCGTGACGCAGGCGGTTGCGGATACCCTCGGTCGGGTTACGGCCTGGGCCGGGGTCTGGGCGGTCGAAAAGGCAGGCGACCGTTGGCAGACGATCGAGCTCGGAGATATCGAACCTCGGATTCCGGACCATCTGAGTCAGTACACGTCAGGACCATCCATCGTCGCCAGCCAGGCGGGTTTCAACATCATCCAGCATGGCGCTCGGGTGCTGGGGATCCGGCAGTCTCTTGGGGAGGTGGACATAACCGTCGACCCGGAGGAATTGCGGAGGCGCTACGGGCCGATGGACTTTTTTGTTTGCGATACCGTCGATGCGGTGCGCGGACAGATTGAGCGCGTTTCGCTTGCACGTCGAGTCGAAGAGCTGGAGAGGAAGCTTGAAAAATTGGTGGGCGGCAAAGAGACGCAAACCGGTCAGCCGGTGCTGGTCGGCTGCGAAAGCGGGTTCAATATCGTTGCCTGCGGTGGATCCGTCCTGGGGATCCGGCAGAGCCTCGGAGAAGTGGATGTGAGTGTCGGCGCGGAAGAGCTGCAGAAGCGCTTCCGGCCGGTCGACCTGGTTGTCGGGGAGACGATTGAAGGGGTGCGGTCGCGCGTCGGGCAGCTCGCGCTGAGTGAGCGCGTCCTGGCTCTGGAACAGAAGTTCACGAAGCGGAATTGAGGAGCCTGCCAATCGTTGTCGCGCCGGAATGGAAGCATGCGATCGACGCGAGCTCCGCGTTCCTCGGAGCGGAGTTTTCCCGATACTACTTCGGAACCGCTTTGAGCTTGACGCCGCGCGGACGCTTGTCGTCGAGCGCGCGTTCCAGCGGTGCTGGGTCGTGTGTCCGATAAGCGATGTCCGATTCGATGGCGGAAAGGCGCTGTGTCTCCCGCTCGATGGTCGCTTGAAGTACCGATAAGCGTTGGGTGCGCTCCTCGACCGTCGCTTCAAGCGCCGCCAGTCGTTGAGTCCATCCCGCGAGTGACTCTTTCATGGATTCGAGGCGCCGGTTCAGGTCGGCCTCGAGCGGCACGGTCCGCGCGGCCCGTTGGGCAGATGCTTGATCGGGCTCACTCGATAGCAGAGCGTGGACTGCCGCGCGCAGATTCAGGATGCTGGTGGCCTGTGGGAATCCGGCCAGAGTTTCCTTCGCCGCCGATGCTATGTCGATCGGACCTGCTGCCAGCGGAACGGCGTGCAAGCGCCCGGAATACTGAACGAAGTTGTAGCCCAGGTAGTCCGATTCCAGCAGAATGGGAGTCCCGAAGAACTTGCCGGGTTGGCATCGCAGGGGCCGCCTGAGCCATTTGCCCGCATGCTCGGTAAAGGGACTGCCGGTCGGGAGATAGCCGAAAGCACGCGGGACATCCGATTCGGTCGACTCCAGTCGCTGCAGCAACGGTGCGGGGAGCGAATGTCGATGACTGCCAATGCGGCCATCCTGGAAAGTCGGGCTGGAGCGATCGAACAGGCCAGCAGCGAATTTGGCCGGCTCGCCCGGCACTCCGAGCTTCAATTGGATGGACCATATCAGTCGTTGCTGCCGTTCGGCGCTGCCGCCACCGTCTTCGCCGATGAGATCCTCGAACGCCAGGGGAATGACGTTTTCGAATCCAAGCCATGGCTGGAACGCCAGGATGCGATCGCGAAAACGGCCGAGAACCTTGGTGTCCTCCAGCAACCGCTCAACGCAGCCAGCGAAATCGAGACCCTCATAAAAGCCGGCAAATGCAGTGTTGCCGGCTTCAGGATAGTAATTCGCCTCGGAGACGAGCACGTCCCACGGATGCCTGACGATGAACAGGGCTGCGGACGACAGAAAGGGATGGGCTCGATTGCCGAACGGGGCCCGGCGCACCGAATCGACGAAGAAGTCGCGCGGCACCGTGTGCGAGTTCGAATATTCGATGCAATACCAGTTGCCAGGTGAAGGAATTTCCGGACAAAGGACTCCCGGCCTGAATCCGAGTGTTTCTGCGAAGCGGTAGAGCAGATGCGTGCCTGCCTTCGGGATCGAAATCAGGAACAGGGATCGGTCGAGGCCATGCCCCGGCAGGCGCCCGATGATGACCGCCCCGCCGGCCCGGTCGATCTGGGATTGCAGCGCTTCCTCGAGGGCGGACCTGTGCTCGTGCGTGAGGCACAGGATCTCGGCCTGCTCGGGAGGGGTCGGGTCGACCCCGGGGAGCCGGACGAGGACGTCCTTCGCGAAGCTGTCGTCGGGCAGTACCGCCACGCCGCGAGCGCCGCGGCTGAGCTCCATCCGGACGGCGTGCGCGAAGGCCGACGCGCTTCGCTCTACGGCGGTCAACACCAGTTCGGGCACCGCCTCCATCTTTGACCAATTTTTCCACGCCGCCATCCTCACGAGCTTTATATACCGGCTCCGATTGAACAACCCCATCCAAATGGGACCGCAGCGTAGGAATTTTCCTACAGCTTCGACACCGCTCGGAGGAAGTCCTCGCAACGGTGATTTGTTAACGAAGCGTTCCAAGCACCTGCGATTCATTCTCGGCACAGTGTGACGAACCCCCTGCTCGGCGACGCAGTGGGCCCGATCGGGGTGCGGGTACTATTAAGGCGATCAGCGTCCCGGGCATCTCGATGAATAGTGAATGGTCTGACGCCGAAGCTCAGCACTTTTCCGGGTCGATCGCCCTGCGCGTGTACACGTCCCGGCTTCTGGGACGCGATAAATCTCTGGTGCTCCACGGTGGCGGCAACACCTCGGTGAAAATCGTCGAGAAGAACGTGCTCGGCGAGGCGGAGGAGGTTCTGTACGTCAAGGGCAGTGGCTGGGATCTCGAGAGGATCGAGGCGGAGGGTTTTTCACCCGTACGTCTGGCGCATCTGAAGCGGCTCGCCGGTCTGCCGGCCTTGCCCGATTCACAAATGGTTGACGAACTCGTAACACACCAGACCCGAGCTTCGGCGCCGGTGCCCTCGGTCGAGGCAATCCTGCACGCCATCCTGCCCTACAGTTACGTTGACCACACGCACGCCGATGCGATCCTGACGGTGACCAACACGGTCGACGGCGAAGCTCGCGTTCGCGAGATCTATGGCGACGAGGTCGTGGTCATTCCGTACGTGATGCCCGGCTTCGATCTGGCCCGCAGCGTCGCGGAGCGGTTTCCCGCGCAGGCCACTTCGCGCACCATCGGAATGGTGCTGCTGAGCCACGGCATCTTCTCGTTCGGGCAGTCGGCGCGGGAGTCTTACGAGCGGATGATCGCGCTGGTCGACCGCGCCGAGCGGTATCTGAGGGGGCGCGAGGCCTGGATCGCGGCGTGGCCGCAGGCAACGCCGGACCGGGACGTTGCGCTCGAGCTCGCGCAGTTGCGCCGGCAGATATCGCGGGTTGCCGGCTTTCCGGTGGTGATGTCCCGCCGCGCCGACCCGAAATCGCTCGCGTTTGCGCGGCGCGATGACGTGGCGGCGATTTCACAGCAGGGGCCGGCGACGCCGGACCACGTGATACGCACCAAGCGGGTGCCGCAGCTGGGGCGCGATGTGGAGCGCTATGCCGAGGAGTATGCAAAGTACTTCGTGCAGCACGAAGCGCGCGCCCGGCAGAGAAAGTCCATGCTCGATCCGGCCCCGCGCGTGGTGCTGGATCCGGTATTCGGGCTTTGCGCGGTGGGCCGGTCCGCGAAGGACGCGGCGGTCGTTGCTGAGATCTACGACCACACGGTCGACGTGATCCTGCGCGCGACCGCCCTGGGCGGCTACCGCGCGCTGGGGGCGCAGGACATCTTCGATGTGGAGTATTGGGACCTGGAGCAGGCCAAGCTGAAAAAGGCCGGCAGGCCCCCGACGTTCGCGGGTGAAGTCGCGCTGGTGACGGGAGCGGCTTCCGGCATCGGCAAGGCTTGCGTCGAGGCCTTGCTGGCGCGCGGGGCCGCGGTCGTGGGGCTCGATATCAACCCGGAGATCCTGTCGCTGCACACCCGCACCGATTATGCGGGGATCGTGTGCGACGTGACCTCGGCCGATTCGCTGAATCAGGCGTTGGCGCGATGCGTCGATGCCTTTGGCGGACTCGACATCCTGGTGCTGAACGCCGGCATCTTCCCGGGAGGGTGCCGCATCGAGTCCCTGGCGCCCGACGAGTGGCGACGCGTGATGCGGGTCAACCTCGATGCGAGCTTCGACTTGATGCGTCAGGCTCATCCGCTGCTGAAGCTCGCGCCGCGGGGCGGGCGCGTGGTCGTGATCGGGTCCAAGAACGTGCCGGCGCCGGGCCCTGGCGCGGCCGCCTACTCGGCCTCCAAGGCGGCGCTGAACCAGCTCGCGCGCGTGGCCGCCCTGGAGTGGGGCGGCGACGGCATCCGCGTGAACTCGCTGCACCCCAACGCCGTGTTCGATACGGGCGTATGGACCGAGGAGGTGCTGGCGGCGCGGGCGCACCATTACGGGATCAGCGTCGAGCAATACCGGAAGAACAACGTGCTGCGGGTCGAGGTGACCAGCCGTGATGTGGCCGAGCTGGCGGCCGAGCTGTGCGGAGCGGCGTTCGCAAAGACCACCGGGGCACAGATTCCTGTCGACGGTGGTAACGACCGCGTGATATAGGCGGCGGTCGCCGCGGGCGGCCGCCGTTGCGCTACGAGGCGGCCGCCTGGTCGGCCAGGATCCGTCCGTGTTCCAGGTGCAGCGTGCGCGAACAGAAGCGCCGTATCAGGCTGACATCGTGCGATGCCAGCACGACGATGGCCGAGGACTCGATCATCTGCAGCAGCCGGCGCTCGGCCTTGTCCCGGAAGCTCGCATCGCCCACGCTGAGCCATTCATCCAGCAGCAGGATCTCCGGCGCGATCGCTGTCGACACGGCGAAGGCGAGCCGCAGCAGCATCCCGCTGGAATAGGTCCGGATCGGCATCGACAGGTAGTCATCGAGCTCGGAGAACTCGGCGATCTCGCCGATCTTGCTCTCGATCGCCGAGGGCGACAGGCCCATCAGCACGCCGCGCAGGACGATGTTCTCGTAGCCGGTGCCCTCGTGGTCCATTCCGAGCGAAAGATCGAGCAGCGAGGACACGCGCCCGGCCACGTCGAGCCGGCCGCGAACCGGCTCGTAGATGCCGGTCAGTACCCGCAGCAGGGTCGTCTTGCCGGAGCCGTTGTGTCCGACCAGGCCGACGCGGTCGCCGCGCGAGAACTCGAACGACAGGTCGCAAAGGGCCTGGATCATCACGCGGGTCGAGGTCTCGCGGGCCAGACGCCCGCCGGTCGTCGCGCGCAGCACCGCGGTCTTCAGGGAGCGGCGTGACGGACTCCAGATCGGAAACTCGACGCTGATTCCGTCGGCGCAGATATGGGCCATCCGGTCACACCCAGTAAGCGATCCGCGAGCGGTACCGGATGAAAAGGCCGACCGTGATCAGGCCGCACACCAGCGTGGCCGCCACCGCGTAGATCCAGGAATCGACCGGAACCCCCGAGCCGAGCAGCGGCGCGCGCACGATCTCCAGGAAGTGGAAGAAGGGATTGACCTGCGCGATCCAGGCCTGGCTTCCCAGGGCCTTCGTCTGGAACATCACCGGCGTCAGGAAAAAGGCGAGTTGCACCAGGTTGCCGACGATCGGCGGCACGTCGCGAAAGCGCGCGCACACCAGGCCGAGCGCGATCCCCAGCAGGAAGCCGTTCAGCGCAATCAGGAGTGCGCCGAGGACCGAAAACAGCGCGCTCGCATCGACCGCCCGGTGGTAGTACAGGAACACCGGAACCAGGATCAGCAGGTTATGGGCCAGGATGATCAGGTTGCGCCAGACGATCCGCCAGACGTGCACGCTTAGCGGCAGCTTGACCTGCTTGATCAACTGCTCCGCCCCGATGAAGGCCATGCAGGCATCGTTGATCAGCGCCGCGATGAAGAACCACCCCAGCAGCCCGACCGCGAGGAACGGCACGTACTCGTCGGTTTCCTGGCGCAGCAGTCGCGAGTACATCAGGCCGATTCCGCCGATCATCGCCGCGGCGCTGATCGTGATCCAGAACGGCCCCAGCAGCGAACGGCGGTAGCGCTGGCGGATGTCCTGCCAGCCCAAGCGGCCCCAGAGGTGATAGGCGCGTGCTCCGTCGACCAGATCGCGCACCGCGCGCCCCACCCCCGTCGGCCGGGGGCGGTCGCTCAACGCAACGGCGGCCATATCAAGCCTTGACCTCGCCCTTCACGCGCCCATAGACGTCGGAGAAGCGCTCGATGTCGTCTTCGCCGACGTAGCTGCCGCACTGGACCTCGACGATCTCGAGCGGCTCGGTGCCGCGGTTGGCGAGCCGGTGCTTGACGCCCACCGGGATGTAGGTGGACTGGTTGGGGCCCAGGTCGACCGCTTCCTCGCCGCGCGTGACGTGTGCGATGCCCGAGATCACGACCCAGTGCTCGCTACGCTTGTGGTGCAGCTGCAGCGACAGCGACGCCCCGGGCTTGACCTCGATGCGTTTGACCTTGAACCCGGTGCCCTCGATCAGCACCGTGTAGCTGCCCCACGGGCGGCGCACCGTGGCGTGCTCGATCGCGACATTCGATCCGGCTTTCTTCAGATGCGCCACCACCTCCCTGACCTGCTGGCTGGCGTCCTTGTGGGTCACCAGCAGTGCATCCGGCGTGTCCACCACGATCAGGTTCTCCACACCCAGCGCCGCCACGAACCGGTCCTGCGCCTGCACGAACGTGTTGCGGCTGCCCATCAGGAAGGCCGGCCCGACCGAAGCGTTGCCTTGCGCGTCGGGCGCGTGCACGTCGGAGATGGCCTTCCACGATCCGATGTCGCTCCAGCCGATGTCGCAGGCGACCAGCGCCACGTTGTCCGAGCGCTCCATCAGCGCGTAATCGATCGAGATGTTCGGCTGCGCCTTGAACGTTTCGGCGTCGAACGTCACCTGGCCGGCGCCATTGCTGCTCGTGCCGGCGGCCCCGAAGGTCGCCTGCGCGGCTTTCAATAGGTCCGGCGCATGCTGTTCGAGCCCTTCCAGGCAGGCCCGTGGCGTGAAGCAGAACATTCCCGAGTTCCAGGCAAAGGTGCCGCGGCTCAGGTATTGCTCGGCCACCTCGCGCGTGGGTTTCTCCACGAAGCGCTTCACGCCGTAAGCGCCTGCCACCGGGAGCGCCTCGCCCCACTCGATATACCCGAATGCCGGATCCGGGCCGGTCGGCGTGATGCCGAACGTCACCAGGCGCCCGGTCGCGGCGAGCTCGATCGCCTGCCGGCAGGCCCGCTCGAACGCGTCCAGCTTGCGGATCAGGTGATCGGCCGGCAGCACCAGCAGCACCGACTCCTCGCCGTGTTCGCGCCGGGCCCACAGCGCCGCCAGCGCGATCGCCGGTGCGGTATTGCGCCCTTCGGGCTCCAGCAACAGCGCCAACGGGTAGGACAGTTGTGCCGCCGACAGGTCCTCGACGACCTTGTACGAGTAGGCGACGTTGGTCACCACGGCGAGCTGCGCGATGCCGTCCAGGCCCGCCACGCGCGAGGCGGTCGCCTGCAGCAGCGAGCGGCCGTCCGCCAGCCGCATGAACGACTTGGGCATCGACTCGCGCGACACCGGCCACAGCCGCGTGCCGGCACCACCGCACAGGATGATCGGAACGATCTTCACGGCCACACAACGGGTTGATCGACAGGGCGTTTCGCCCAAACCGCAAGCATAGACGAGCCTTGCGAAGCGTGATGTTGCCTGTGCAGCCTATGCGACAATAGTCGATCGTCGAACGTCGTGGTGCGGCGCCGCCGGTCATGCCGATGAAACAGAAGGTTGCATTGATCACCGGCGTCACCGGGCAGGACGGTGCCTACCTGGCCGAGCTCCTGCTCGGCAAGGGCTACCGGGTGCACGGCATTCGCCGTCGCGCCTCGATGTTCAACACGGGCCGGATCGACCACCTGGTGCACGACCCGCATGAGGCCGGGCCGCGCTTCGAGCTGCACTACGCCGACCTGACCGACTCGACCAGCCTGATCCGGGTGATCGAGCAGGTGCAGCCGGACGAGTTGTACAACCTGGGCGCACAAAGCCACGTGGCGGTCTCCTTCGAGGAGCCCGAGTACACCGCCAATACGGACGCCCTGGGTGCCCTTCGGCTGCTGGAGGCGATCCGGATCCTCGGCCTGCAGAAAAAGACCCGCTTTTATCAGGCGTCGACCTCGGAGCTGTACGGAATGGTGCGCGAGACGCCGCAGCGCGAGTCGACCCCGTTTTACCCTCGCAGTCCGTACGGTGTGGCCAAGCTGTACGCCTACTGGATCACCGTCAACTATCGCGAAGCCTACGACTTTTACGCCTGCAACGGGATCCTGTTCAACCACGAATCGCCGCTGCGCGGGGAAACCTTCGTGACCCGCAAGATCACGCGGGCGCTGGCGCGCATCCGGCTCGGGCAGCAGCAGTTTCTGCACCTGGGCAACCTGGATGCCCGACGCGATTGGGGACATGCGCGCGACTACGTCGAGGCGCAGTGGCTGATCCTTCAGCAGGACCAGCCCGACGACTACGTGATCGCGACCGGGCAGGCCCGCAGCGTGCGCGAATTCGTCGAGCTGGCCGCCGCGCGCCTGGGCATCCGGTTGAGCTGGCAGGGCGAAGGCCCGGCCGAGGTCGGCCGGGTCGAATCGTGCAGCGGCGAGGAGCCGGCGCTGCAGCACGGCCGGGTCATCGTCCGCGTCGATCCGCGCTACTTCCGGCCGAGCGAAGTCGAAACGCTGCTGGGCGACGCCGGCAAGGCGCGCGCGAAGCTGGGCTGGTCGCCCAGGACCCGCTTCGAAGACCTGGTGCAGGAGATGATCGACGCCGATTTCGAGGCGGCCCGGCGCGATTCTCTGGTGCGGTCGCACGGCTACTCGACGCCCGACCACAGGGAATGAGGACCGCGCTGATCACCGGCCTGACGGGGCAGGACGGCTCGCTGCTGGCCAGGCTCCTTCTGGATCAGGGTTATCGCGTCGTCGGCGCCGTGCGGCGATCCGCCTCTGCGAACCTGTGGCGGCTGGAGGAACTCGGCATTCATTCGCACGAGCGGCTCAGTCTGAAGTCATTCGATCTGCTGGACGCGGAGCGCGCACGCCGGCTGATCGTCGATGTCCATCCCGACGAGGTCTACAACCTGGCCGCGCAAAGCTCGGTCGGGGCCTCGTTCGACGAGCCGATGCTGACGCTGCAGGCGGTGGGAGCGGCTCCGTTGCACCTGCTGGAGGCCATCCGCCAGACCGACCCCAGGATCCGCTTTTTCCAGGCCTCCTCGGCGGAGATGTTCGGACTGCCCAGATCGGTGCCGCAGGACGAGGACACGCCGTTGTGCCCGCGCACGCCCTACGGTGTGGCCAAGACGTACGCGCACTGGATGACGTTGAGTTACCGCGCAACGTACGGCCTGTTCGGCTGCAGTGCCATCCTGTACAACCACGAATCGTCGCTGCGCAGCCGCGAGTTCGTCACCCGCAAGATCACCGATTCGGTCGCGAAGATCCGGCTCGGCAAGCTCGACTGCCTGAGCCTGGGGCGCCTGGACAGCCGGCGCGACTGGGGCTATGCGCCCGATTACGTACAGGCGATGCACCGGATGATGCAGGCCGATGCCTCCGCCACCTACGTGCTGGCGACCGGCCGGGCGACCTCGATTCGGGAATTCGCCTCGATCGCCTTTCGCGCGGCCGATATCGAAGTCGAATTCGAGGGCAGCGGTTTGAATGAGATCGCGGTGGACCGCAGGAGCGGCCGCACGGTGATCCGGGTCGATCCCGCACTGTATCGACCCGTGGAGGCCGAACAACTCATTGGCAATCCGGCTCGCGCCCAGGTCGCGCTGGGATGGCAGCCGTCGGTGCCGCTCGACCGGATCTGCTCCGAGATGGTCGCGGCCGACCTGCGGCGCAACGCGGCCGGAGCCTCGCTCTGATGATCCTGGTCACCGGCGGAGCCGGATTCATCGGTGCCAATTTCGTCCATGAATGGTTCGCAGCCGGCGAGCAGGGCGCGGTTGTGCTGGACAAGCTGACCTATGCCGGAAACCTCGGCAGCCTGGATGCCGTGGCGGACGAGCCAGGCTTTCATTTCGTGCAGGCCGACGTGTGCGATGGGGAGGCGGTGCAGCGCGCGCTCGCGCAGCACCGGCCCCGCGCCATCGTCCACTTCGCTGCTGAAAGTCATGTGGACCGCTCGATCCACGGTCCGGCGCCGTTCCTGCAGACCAACCTGATCGGAACCTTCGAGCTGCTGGAGGCGGCGCGCCAATACTGGAGCGCGCTGCCGGGTGCGCAGCGCGAGGGCTTTCGCTTCCTGCACGTGTCGACCGACGAGGTGTACGGCTCGCTGGACGAGGCCGACGCGGCCTTCTGCGAAACGACCGCCTACGCGCCCAACAGCCCGTACGCGGCGTCGAAGGCCGGTTCCGATTACCTGGTGCGTGCCTGGCACCATACGTACGGCTTGCCCACCCTGGTGACCAACTGCAGCAACAACTACGGCCCGTACCAGTTCCCCGAAAAGCTCATTCCGCTGATGATCCTGAACGGCCTGGACGGCAAGCCGCTGCCGGTGTACGGCGACGGCTGCAACGTGCGCGACTGGCTGTACGTGAGCGACCATTGCGCGGCGATCCGGCGCGTGCTGGCGCAGGGACGGATCGGGCACACCTACAACATCGGGGGCGGCTGCCAGCGGCGCAACATCGAGGTGGTGCGGGCCGTCTGCGCTGAGCTGGCGAGGCTGCGACCCAAGGACGGCGGCTACGAGTCCCAGATCGAATTCGTACGCGATCGCCCCGGACATGACCGCCGTTACGCGATCGATGCGGGCAAGATCGAGCGCGAGCTCGGCTGGCGGCCGGCCGAAACGTTCGAAAGCGGGCTGACCAGGACGGTCCGCTGGTATCTGGACCACAGCGACTGGGTCGCCGGCGTGCGCGACGGGCGCTATCGGAAGTGGATGGAATTGCACTATGGCAAGGCGACCTGACATGAGCACGACACGGCGGGGCATTGTGCTGGCCGGCGGATCCGGCACGCGGCTGTATCCGGTTACGCAAGTGCTGTCCAAGCAGTTGTTGCCGGTCTATGACAAGCCGATGGTTTATTACCCGCTGACCACCCTGATGCTGGCAGGCATCCGGGACATCCTGGTCATCTCGACGCCGGCCGATACCCCCAGGTTTTCCGAACTGCTGGGCGACGGCAGCCAGTGGGGTATCCACCTGCGCTACGCGGTCCAGCCAAGGCCCGAGGGGCTGGCGCAGGCGTTCCTGATCGGGCGCGAGTTCCTCCAGGGCGGCGCCGCGGCACTGGTGCTGGGCGACAACATCTTCTATGGGCACGATCTGACCGAATCCTTGCGGCGCGCCAACACACGCGACGCCGGAGCCACCGTGTTCGCCTACCATGTGCAGGAGCCGCAACGCTACGGCGTGGTCGAATTCGACGCCCAGGGCCGCGCCGTCAGCATCGAGGAAAAGCCGCGTGCACCGCGTTCGAACTACGCGGTCACCGGGCTGTATTTCTATGATGCGCGCATCGTCGATGTGGCTGCGCGGATCCGGCCTTCGGCGCGCGGCGAGCTTGAAATCACGGACGTCAACCGCCAGTACCTGCAGTGGGGCGAATTGGCGGTCGAGATCATGGGGCGGGGCATGGCGTGGCTGGACACCGGAACGCACGAATCGCTGATGCTGGCGGCGCAGTTCATCCAGACGATCGAGCAGCGCCAGGGGCTGAAGATCGCCTGCCCGGAGGAGATTGCCTATCGCAGCGGCTGGATCGATCGCGAGCAGGTGGCGAGTATTGCCGCGGCGCTGAAAAGCTCCGGCTACGGCGATTACCTGCAGCGGTTGCTGACGGAGCAACTGGTGGCCCGAACCGCTTGAGGCCGGATCGAGCCGGGTCCCAGGGTGCGGAGCCTTCGTTGAAAGTCCAGACCACTTTGCTGGAAGGAGTGCTGGTGCTCGAGCCGACCGTGTTCGCGGACGAGCGCGGATTCTTCTTGGAAAGCTTCAATGCTCGAGCGTTCCGTGACGCCACCGGGGTCGAACTCGATTTCGTGCAGGACAATCAGTCGCACTCGAGTCGCAATGTGCTGCGTGGCATTCACTACCAGGTGGTGCATCCGCAAGGCAAGCTGGTGCGGGTTGCCAGCGGACGCATCTTCGACGTGGCGGTCGATCTGAGGCGCTCCTCGCGCACGTTCGGGCGCTGGGCGGGGGTGGAGCTGTCGGCCGACGACCGACGCCAGCTGTGGGTGCCGCCGGGGTTCGGGCACGCCTTTCTGGTTTTGAGCGACTCGGCCGACGTGCTGTACAAGACGACCGCCTACTGGTACGCCGAACACGACCGGTCGGTGCTGTGGAGCGATCCGGCCATCGGAATCCGCTGGCCGCTGGCCGGCACCCCGATCGTTTCGCCCAGGGATGCGGGCGCTGCGCCGCTCGCGCAGGCCGAGCTGCTCGATTGAAGGTCCTGCTGACCGGACGGACCGGACAGGTCGGCTGGGAGCTGGAGCGCTGCCTTGCGACGCTGGGCGAGGTCGTCGCTGCGGACCGCGCGTCGCTGGACCTGAGTCACCCGCAGACGGTCGCTTCGTGTGTTCGTTCGAACCGCCCTGATCTGATCGTCAACGCGGCCGCGTACACGGCGGTCGATCAGGCCGAGGAGGAATCGCGGGACTGTTTCGCGGTGAACGCCGAATCGGTCGGCGTGCTGGCGCAGGAGGCGGCCATGCTGGGCGCGCTGCTGGTTCACTATTCGACCGATTACGTGTTCGACGGCGCCAAACGTTCGCCCTACGTCGAAACCGATCCGACCGGTCCGCTCAACACGTATGGGCGCAGCAAGCTGGCCGGCGAGCAGCAGATTGTACGCAGCGGGTGCCGGCACCTGATCCTGCGCACCAGTTGGGTGTACGGGATGCGCGGCCGCAACTTCGCCCGCACGATGCTCAGGCTCGCGCGCGAACGCCCGCAGCTCAGGGTCGTGGACGATCAGGTCGGAGCGCCGACCTGGTCGCGCGATGTAGCGGCGGCCACGATGGCGGCCCTGAGCCAGCCCGATCCGGTGCAGGGCCTGTACCACATCGCCGCCGGCGGCTCGACCTCGTGGTTCGGATTCACCGGCCGGCTGTTGCAGTTTGCAGGGTTGGATACGCCGGTGGTACCAATCGCAACGCGCGATTATCCGACCGCGGCCGCGCGCCCGGCCTATTCAGTGCTGGACAGCGGGCGCTTCGAGCGAACGACGGGTTTTCGGGTCGGACCCTGGGAGCAGCGCCTGCTGGCCTGCCTCAAGGAGTCTGGAGGGGCTTGGTGTTGAACGCGCTCTCGCGCATCGGACCGAGCTCGCCGCGCTTGGCCAGGTAGGACCAGAAGACGTGGGAGGTCCACAGGCGAGCCAGGCTCGCGACGTGCCAGCACAAATAGCGAAGCGAGCGGTGGCTGTCGCGCCGGGCCTCGTGGATCAGCTTGATGCCCGTGACGCGGCGCAGGCGCCAGCCCGCAAGCTGCATCCGCAGGCACAGATCAATGTCCTCGCAGTACATGAAAAACCGCTCGTCGAAGCCACGCAGCGACCGGAAGGCCTCCGCATTCAGCATCAGGCACATGCCGGCGAGCCAATCGAAGTCCGAGTCCGGCCCGCGGGTCTGGCGGCGCAGCTTGCGGGCCCCGACGCCCAGCGGGGTCGGCAGCCGCCGCGCAGCGTCGGCGGGGCTGTGGTCGGCGTTCAGGATCAACGGCGCGATCAGACCGTCGTTCGGTTCGCGTGCCGCCACCAGCAGCCCCAGCGCGTCGTTGGACAACCTCAAATCGGGATTGAGCACCGCGAACCAGGCCGTGTCGCAGTGGTCGAAGGCGCGGTTATGGTTGACCCCGAATCCGAGTGGGCGCTCGTTGCGACGCACAACGACCTCGAAAGGCACGCCCTCGGAGCGAATCGGCTCGGCCTCGGGAAGGTTCAGTGTCACCACCAGGCGCTTAAGCTGCCCCCCGCAGTGATGCGCCAGGTCGGCGATCAGCGTGTTGACGAGGCCCATTTGCCCGTGGCTGACCACGGACGCGGTAACTTGGGCGCAGGCGTTCATACGGTAAGGATAACCTGTGGTCGCACCGGGCTGATCGTTGTTGGTCCTAGGCTGTCACGGTTCAATTTTTCGCGGGATGCTTCCTGAGGGCGGCAGCAGGGTGACGGCGGCCGAGAGTTACGCCGAATATTTGATGCGGCGCAGCCGCCTGGGCGGCCTGTACCGCCGACATGTGCTGTATCCAAGAATCTGCCGGCGGCTGCGCGGCAGGACTCTGGACGTAGGGTGCGGCCTCGGTGATTTGCTCAGGTTCCGTCCCGACACGGTCGGCGTCGACGTCAACGAGCACACCGTCGCCTACTGCCGCTCCCGCGGGCTGGATGCCCGGCTGATGGAGCCGGGCGTGCTGCCGTTCGAGGACGCAAGCTTCGATTCGGCGCTGATGGACAACGTGCTGGAGCACATCGCCGAACCGGCCTCGCTGCTGCGGGAACTGCATCGCGTGCTTCGCCCCGACGGCAGAATGCTCGTCGGTGTCCCGGGTGAACTGGGCTGGGACCGCGATTCGGATCACAAGGTGCGGTACGACGAGGCCTCGCTGGACCGGACGCTGGCCGCCGGCGACTTCAAACTCGCAGAATTGTTCCACACCCCGTTATGGCGGTCGGCGTGGCTGAGCCGTCACTTGCGCCAGTACTGCATATTCGCCTTATACCAGCCGAGGCGCTAACGCGCGCAGTTGCGAACGCACAAATCCGCTTGCCAGGGCGCCCGCCGCCAGCGTCAGAGCCGACACGAGCGCAAGCTGCGCCAGTCCCGCCGCGCCGCGCGGCAACGGGCTGAGCCAGCGGGCGGCGAGCAGCGCGGCGGCGACGGACGCGGACGCAACCGGTGCGACGTCGCGCAGGTACCAGCTCGCCAGTTCGCCGGGCAGTATGCGTCGATGGATCAGGGGCATCGTGATTGCGAGGTAGCCCAGGTTCAGCAGGAGCCAGACGGAGGCGGCTCCGGCGGCGCCGAAACGCATTGCTGCCCACGCGATCGCCGGCACCGCGAACAGCACGGAAACGATCGACTGC
This sequence comes from Burkholderiaceae bacterium, assembly GCA_035939615.1. Lineage (GTDB taxonomy): Bacteria > Pseudomonadota > Gammaproteobacteria > Burkholderiales > Burkholderiaceae_F > VBCK01. Next base: position 22,840 of record DASZFP010000140.1, read on the forward strand.
ACCAGGCCAAAGCGGGTCTGGCCGTAGGCCACCTGCAGCGCCCAGGCCAGCGTCATTGTGGCGTTGATGCCATAGCCGACCGCCAGCAGCGCGAGGACCGGCGCGGCCATGCGAGCGACCTCGTCGCTGCCGGTCCACAGCCGCAATACGTCCGCTGCGAACACGGCCAGCACCACGGTGGCCGGAACGATTGCCACCGCCACCACCTGGTTGCTGGTGTGATAGAAGCTCTTCAGTCGCTCGATCCGGTTCAGCGCCACCAGCTCGCTGAAACGCGGTAGCACCGCGGTGTTGATTGGCGCGGCCATCCGATTGATCCCGTAGGCGAGCGTCGCCGCCAGCATGTAGCGGCCGAAATCGGCCAGCGGCAGCAGGCGCGACAGCAGCACGCGGTCGGTCTGGGTCAGAAGGAACGTCAGCAGGCCCACCGCGGCCAGGCTCCCCGTCAAGCGTGAAAGGGCGCGCAGCGGCTTGAAATCCAGCGGCATCCTGCGACCGCTCTTCGGAAGCGCGCTCCACAGGGCTCGCGCCAGCACCAGCGAATGGAGCGCTCCGGTGGCCGCCTGCCAGGCGAAGAAGACCTCGGTGGTGGGCGCGATCAGCAGCAGCGGCGCGAACACTCCAACCTGGCGCAGCGTGGTCATGGTCGAATTCAGTCCGTTCATCAGAAGCTGCCGTTGCAGGCCCGCCAGCCCGAAGCTGTAGAAGACGATCGGAAATTGCAGTGCGACCGCCAGCCCCATCAGCCGGACCGCGCGATCCGGGTGCGAATCCGCCGAAGCCGGCGCCTGCAACCAGTGGCTTGCGATCCAACCGCTGCCGGCCGTCAGCGCGATCGCGATCAGCACGCACAGCGGTCCGTACACCCACTGCAGGCAGCGCACCAGGTTCGCCATTGCCGCCGGCTCCACCGCGCCGGCGGCGCCGCGCGCCATTTCCCGGTTCAGCAGTCCCGACATGCCCAGGTCCAGCACTGCGATCGCCGCTTGCAGCACGATGAAAAACCCGATCAGGCCGTAGCCCTCCGCGCCCACGATCCGCAGGTAAAACGGTGTGACGATCAACCAGACAACGAAGGCCCAGATCTGCCCGGCGAGGTTTGCGATCGTATTGGCGCGCAGCGTGTTCAGGCGGAGCGGCATCAGCGAGACATCGGCTGGGACACGACTGATCGTAGAATGCGGCCGGCGAGGCGGCCCGTTGTCCGAAACGACTCGCTTCGGTCCTTCACCGGGCGCATCGCTCGCGCAACCGGGAACGATGGGGAGAACGTAACTGAACGCGCTCGTCTGCCTGGTCTGCGGCGGAAGAAAGCTGCACTACGATTTCTCCATTGGTCCTCATCGAGTCGAGGAGTGCGCGACCTGCGGGCTGATGCGGCTGAATCCTCAGCCCACGGATGAGGAACTGGCGCGCACTTACGACTCGACGTATTTTGCATTCAGCGGAGATTCCGAGGGGCAGCAGCACTCATCGAGCCTGAAGGCTAGCACCGCCGACCATTACCTGGACCTGATCGAGGCCTACGCCGGCTCCACGCTGTCGGGCCGGTTGCTGGAGGTCGGGTGCGGGCACGGCGACTTCCTGATGCGCGCTGCTGCGAGGAGTCTGTCGGTCACCGGTGTCGAATTCTCCCCCGATGCGGCGCAGATCGCCGCCGCCAGGGCGGGCGGCCAGTGTCGCGTCCTGTGCGGGGACATCCGGCAGGCAATGGCGCCGGGCGAGAAGTTCGACTACGTCGTCTTTGCCGACGTGCTGGAACACGTGCGCGATCCGCGCGGCTTCCTGCGCGACGTGCACTCGGTGCTGAAAGCGGACGCGATCGTGGCCGTCATCGTGCCGGCGCTCGACTCGAGGTCCGCGCGTCTGATGAAGACGAAATGGATGGAGTTCAAGCCCGAGCATCTCTGGTACTTTTCCTCGGCAACGCTGAAAAGGGTCCTTTACTCCGAGGGTTTCGGCGCCTTGAAGATCGCTCCCGCCCGCAAGACGCTGAGCTTCGACTATATCGCCGAGCACTTCGAGCGCTACCCGGTCGAGCCCTTCTCCGCGATGATTTCGCTGGCGCGCCGGCTCATGCCCCGCTTCTTGAGAAGATTCCCGTTCCGGCTGACCGCCAGCGGGATCGTCGTCATCGGCCGCAGACTGGACCAGCGTGCCCGCAAACTGCTCTCGGTCGTGATGCCGGCTTTCAACGAGGCAAAGTCGGTTCGTGCGGGCATCGAACGCGTGCTGGCCAAGCGCATTCCCGACGTCGATATCGAACTGATCATCATCGAAAGCCGCTCGACGGACGGGACGCGCGAGATCGTGCGCGAATTCGAGGGCAGGGAAAGGGTCAGCGTCATCTGGGAGGAGCAGCCGCGCGGCAAGGGTCATGCCGTCCGGGCCGGGCTGACGCAGGTTCGCGGCGACTTCGTTCTGATCCAGGACGCGGACGACGAATACGACATCGAGGACTACGACGTCCTGATGGAGCCCCTGATGACGGCCGAGGCCGACTTCGTACTCGGAGCCCGGCACGGCGGGCGAAGCTGGAAGATGCGTCAATTCAATGATCAGCGCCTCGTGGGCAATTTCCTGAATCTGGGACACTGGGGCTTTACGACCCTGGTGAACCTTCTGTACGGGCTTCGCTTGAGGGATCCTTTCACGATGTACAAGGTGTTTCGCACCGATTGCCTGCGCGGTCTGACGTTCGAATGCGACCGGTTCGATTTCGATTGCGAACTTCTGATCAAGCTCGTTCGCCGCGGCTACCGGCCGATTGAAATCCCCGTCAATTACCGCTCCAGGTCGTTCAGCGAGGGCAAGAAGGTCGATGTGTTCAGGGATCCGTGGACGTGGCTGCGCGCGATCCTGAAGTTTCGGTTTCAGAAGATCTGACGGGACGTCGGAGCATGCTGGTGTTCGTCCTTCGCTACGCTGCAACGCATCGGGTGCAGCTTGCCAAGTTCATTGCCGTCGGATTGACGACCCTCGCGATCTATGTGAGCTGCTTTCACGTCTTTTACCGTTCGGTAGGGGTCGACTACCGGATTGCGGTCTCGCTGGCGTATGTGATAACGGTAGGCTCACATTTTCTGATGAACCGGTTTTTCACTTTCGAGGCGGCGCATCAGGCCCTGGCTCACCACACCTGGAAGTACCTGCTGATGCTCGGCTTGAACTACCTGGTGTCTCTGGGGGTCGTCTGGGTCACGGTGGAGCTCGTCAGGATCTCGCCGTATTTCGGGCTGGTGGGGTCGACCGCCATTACGGCGGGCATCAGCTTCTTCATGATGAAGTATTTCGTCTTCCATCACAGGGTTGCGGCGTGACCGTCGTCGTCACCGGCTGCGCGGGATTCATCGGCAGCAACCTGGTCGATCGCTTGCTGGCCGCGGGCCACTCGGTCATCGGGTTGGACAACTTTTCGACGGGGCAGAGGGCCTTCGTGGCGGCCGCGGCGCGCGACCCGCGCTTCCGCCTGGTCGAGGCCGATCTGCTGGATGTGCCGGCCCTGCTGCCGCATTTCGAAGGCGCGGACCTCGTCTTTCATCTGGCGGCGAACGCCGATGTGCGGTTCGGGACGGACCGTCCCCGCAGGGACCTGGAGCAGAACACGATCGCGACGTTCAACGTGCTCGAGGCGATGCGGGCCAATGGCGTCGGGCGCATCGCCTTCGCCTCGACCGGCTCGGTCTACGGCGACCCGGACGTCTTCCCCACCCCCGAGGGCGCGCCTTTCCCGGTCCAGACCTCTCTGTACGGCGCTTCCAAGGCCGCCGGCGAGGGTCTGATAGCCGCATACTGCGAAGGCTTCGGATTTCGCTCGTGGATCTTCCGCTTCGTCTCGATCCTGGGTGAGCGCTACACGCATGGTCACGTATTCGACTTCTATCGCCAGCTTCGGGAGGATCCTTCGCGGCTGCGCGTCCTGGGCGACGGCAAGCAGCGCAAGTCCTACCTGTATGTGCAGGATTGCATCGACGCGATGCTGGTCGCGATCGATCGGGCGCGGGAACCGGTGAACATCTTCAATCTCGGCGTCGATGGCTACTGCGAAGTGAACGACTCCATCGGCTGGATCTGCGAGACCCTGGGCGTGCGGCCGGCGCTCGAGTACTCCGGGGGAGACCGCGGCTGGATCGGCGACAGCCCCTTCATCTTTCTCGATACCGCCCGCATCCGGGCGCTCGGGTGGGCGCCGACGCTGGATATCCGGCAGGGCGTGGTGCGCACGATCGAGTTCCTCAGGGCCAATGAATGGGTGCTGGAGGCGCGCACATGAAGGTCTGCGTTCAGGGCCTGTGGCACCTGGGCAGCGTCACGGCGGCGGCGCTGGCCTCGGTCGGCCACGAGGTGGCCGGGCTCGACTACGATGCGGCAACGATCGCGGCGCTGAGCCGGCGCGCGCCGCCGCTGTTCGAGCCGGGGCTGCAGGAGTTGATCGGACAGGGCCTGGAATGCGGCCGTTTGCGTTTTCTGGACGATCCATCCGCGGCCGTCCGCGATGCCGAAGTGCTGTGGATCGCGTACGACACGCCCGTGGACGAAGGCGACGTTGCCGACGTCGATTTCGTCCACGCCCAGATCGAGCGCACGCTGCCCCATCTGTCGCCCGGTACCATCGTGCTGATCTCGTCGCAGATGCCGGTGGGCTCGGTCCGCAGGCTCGAATCGCGCGCGGCTGCCGGCTGGCCGGACCGGAACCTGCGCTTCGCCTGCTCCCCGGAAAATCTGCGGCTGGGCAAGGCGCTGGACGTCTTCCTGAAGCCGGACCGGATCGTGGTCGGGGTGCGCCGGGCGGCCGACCGTGATCGGCTGCAGCGTTTGCTGCAGCCGATCACGGATCGGATCGAGTGGATGTCGGTCGAGTCGGCCGAGATGACGAAGCACGCCATCAACGCCTTTCTGGCGATGTCGGTCACGTTCGCAAACGAAATTGCCGCTATCTGTGAAGCGGCCGGCGCCGATGCCAAGGAAGTGGAGCGCGGCCTGAAAAGCGAGGCGCGCATCGGTCCCAAGGCCTACCTGGCTCCGGGGGGCGCGTTCGCCGGAGGAACGCTGGCGCGCGACGTGGAGTTTCTGAAGTCGGCCGGCGGCGCCAGCGGGCTGCGCATTGCGCTGCTGCGCGCGATCGGGGCCAGCAACGACGAGCACAAGCAGTGGGCGCGGCGCAAGCTGGTCGAGGTGTTCGGCGACCTGAACGGCTTGATCGTCGCCGTGTGGGGGCTGACGTACAAGCCGGGCACGAGCACGCTGCGGCGCTCGCTTTCGGTCGAGGTGTGCGCCGACCTGCTGCAGCACGGCGCGCGGCTTCAGGTGCACGATCCGGCGGCCGAGGCGCTGCCGGATGCCTGGAGCACCCGGGTGCGACGAACCGTCGGCCCGTTTGAGGCACTGGCGCGGGCGCAGGCGCTGGTCGTGGCGACCGAATGGCCCGAATACCGCCAGGTACCGATCGATTCGATCGCCGCCTTGCCCCAGCCGCTGGTCGTCCTCGATGCGAACCGTTTCCTGGCCGCCTGGAGTGCCGTCGCCAGGGTGCGCTACATCGCGGTCGGAAGCGTCCAGCCGCCGGCACCGGGAGCCGACTCATGACGATTTCGCTGCGGGGCAAGGTGGCCATCGTGACCGGCGGCAACCAGGGCCTCGGGCTGGAAATCGCCCGTCGCTACGCCCTGCATGGAGCGTCCGTCGTTCTGTGTGCGCGCGATTCCGGATCGCTGGCGCAGGCGCGCGCGCAGTTGCAGGCGCATCAGGGAGACGGACAGGGCTTCGACGCGGTCACCGCGGACGTCTCCCTTTCCCCGGATGTCGATCGGCTGGTCGCACATACGCTGGCACGCTTCGGCAGAATCGACGTGCTGGTCAACAATGCCGGAATTTACGGACCGATGGGCGCCATCGAGGACGTCGACTGGCGCCAATGGGTTCGAACCATCGAGATCAATCTGATCGGGTCCGTGCTGATGGCGCGCGCCGTAGTGCCCACGATGAAGGCACGCCGGGCCGGCAAGATCATTCAGCTCTCGGGCGGGGGTGCGACCGGTCCTCTGCCCCGGATCAGCGCCTACGCGGCTTCCAAGGCGGCGATCGTGCGCTTCGCCGAGACGCTGGCGGAGGAATTGCGCGATTTCGGCATCGACGTGAATTCGATCGCCCCCGGAGCGCTGAATACGCGGATGCTGGAAGAGGTCCTGGCGGCCGGGCCGGACAAGGTGGGAGCCGAGTTCTTCGATCGGTCCGTCCAGCAGAAGCAGTCGGGTGGCGCCGGGTTGGAGCCGGGCGCCTCGCTGGCGGTGTTCCTGGCATCGGACGCCAGCAACGGCATCACCGGTAAGCTGATCAGTGCGCTCTGGGACAATTGGGAAGCGTGGCCGGAGCACCTGGCGGAACTGGCGCCAAGCGACCTGTACACGCTGCGCCGCATCTCGGGGCGCGATCGCGGCGCCGATTGGGGAGACAAGTGACTCTGCGGGTCGGAATCGTCGGCTGCGGCCTGATCGGACAGAAGCGCGCCCGGGCGCTGGGACCGGCCGGGCGCGTGGTCGCTTGCGCCGACCCGGATGAGGACCGGGCGCGCGCCGCCGCCGTACACGACGGAGCACGCGTCTTTTCGGATTGGCGGCAGCTCGTGTCGCTGCCGGATGTCGACGTGGTGGTCGTGGCGACGCCGCACGACACGCTGGCCCCGATCACGCTGGCAGCCGTGGAAGCGGGAAAGCATGTTCTGGTGGAAAAGCCGGCGGCACGCTCGCCGGCGGAGTTGAAACCGGTGATCGAAGCCGCGCAGCGGCGCCGGGCGAAGGTGCACGTCGGCTTCAATCACCGCTATCACCGCAGCTTTCGGAAAGCCAGGGAGATCTTCGAGTCGGGCGCGCTGGGCGAATTGATGTTCGTGCGGGCCCGCTATGGCCACGGCGGGCGGATCGGGTACGACCAGGAATGGCGCGCGCGCCCCGAGATTTCCGGCGGCGGCGAGTTGATCGATCAGGGTCCGCACCTGATCGACCTGGCCCGCTGGTTTCTGGGCGACTTCAGCGAGGTGCAGGGATTCGCTCATACGTACTACTGGAGCATGCCGGTCGACGACAACGGCTTTATGCTGCTGAAGACGCCCAGGCGGCAGGTGGCATTCCTGCATGCGTCGTGCACCGAATGGAAGAATCTTTTCTCCATGGAGATCTACGGGCGGGAGGGCAAACTCGACGTATCGGGATTGGGCGGCAGCTACGGGGTCGAGCGCCTGACCTGGTACCGGATGCTGCCGCAGATGGGACCGCCCGAAACGGCTGCGTGGGAATACCCGATGGACGACGATTCGTGGGAGGTCGAAACGGCGGAGTTCCTGGAGGACATCCGCCTGGACCGCACGCCGCAGCCGGGACTGCGCGATGCCGCCGAGTGCCTGAAAATCATCCAGCAGATCTACCGGGAGTCCGGGCTTGATCATCGCGCGTAGTCCGTTGCGGATCACGCTGGGAGGCGGAGGTACCGACCTGTCGTCCTATTACCGGGAACACGAGGGATTCCTGGTCGCGGCAGCCATCGACAAGTACGTGTACGTCACGGTGATGCGCCCATTCGCGCCCGGCATCTACCTGAAGTATTCGCAGCTCGAGCACGTCGAGCAGGTGCGGGAAGTGAAGCATCCGCTCATCCGCGAGGCGATCGAGATGCTCGAGTTCAAGACGCCCCAGGTCGAGATCACGACGCTGGCGGACATTCCGGCCGGCACCGGGCTGGGGTCCTCCGGCAGCTTCACGACCGCCCTGCTCAAGGCCCTGTACGCCCACCGCAAGCGGCACCTGAACCAGGACGAGCTGGCCGAGCTGGCGTGCCACATCGAGATCGACCGCCTGGGCGAGCCGGTCGGCAAGCAGGACCAGTACATCGCGGCCTTCGGCGGCGTCACCTGCTTCACGTTCCACCGGGACGACAAGGTGACGGCGGTGCCGCTGAAAATCAGCATGGACACGCTGCTCGATCTGGAAGACAACCTGCTGCTGTTCTTCACCGGTTTTTCGCGCAGCGCCGCAGACATCCTGAAGGATCAGGACACGCGCACCCGGCAGAGCGACAGCGAGATTCTGAAAAATCTGCACTATGTGAAAGAGCTGGGTATTCGCAGCAAGGAGGCGCTGGAAGGGGGCGATGCGACCCGCTTCGGCCGCTTGATGCACGAACACTGGGAACACAAGAAGCGCCGCTCGGGTGGAATGAGCAACCCGAAGATCGACCAGTGGTACGAGCTGGCGTTGACGAGTGGCGCGGTCGGCGGAAAGCTCGTGGGGGCGGGCGGCGGCGGCTTCCTGATGTTCTATGCGGCCGACCGCAACCGCTTGCGCCACGCGATGAAGACGGCAGGACTGGAGGAAGTGCGCTTCCGGTTCGATTTCGAGGGCGCCAAGGTCGTTTTGTCTTCCTGATGCTGCCCGTCGCGATTCTGGCAGGGGGCCTGGCGACGCGCCTCAGGCCGCTGACCGAGACGATTCCGAAGGCGATGGTCCAGGTCAACGGCGAGCCGTTCGCCTTTCACCAGTTGCGGCTGCTGCAGCGCCATGGCATCGATCGGGTCGTCTACTGCGTGGGTTACCGTGGCGAGCAGGTGGCCGATGCGGTCGGCGACGGCTCGCGCTTCGGGCTGCAGGTCCGGTACTCCTTCGACGGGCCGGTGCTCGCCGGCACGGCCGGTGCCCTGAAGATCGCCCGCCCGCTGCTGGGACCGGACTTCTTCGTGCTGTATGGCGATTCGTTCCTCGACTGCGACTACCTGGTGGTCGAGCGCGCCTATCGGCAGGCCGGCAAGGCGGCGCTGATGGCGGTTTTTCGCAACGATGGGCGGTGGGACACCAGCAACGTCGAATTCGCCGACGGGCGCATAATCGAGTACTCGAAGGCGCACCGGACCGAGCGCATGCGCCATATCGACTATGGTCTCGGGGTCCTGTCAGCCGGCGTGCTGGACGCGCTGCCGGCCGATGGGCCGGCCGATCTGGCCGCCCTGTACGAGCGCCTGGCCGCCTCGGGCGATCTGGCCGCGTTCGAGGTGTCGGAGCGCTTCTACGAGGTCGGCTCCTTCGGCGGCCTGGTGCAATTCGAGGATTATCTGAAGAAGGCCGCTCCGCAATGACCTACGCCCGCAAGCACCTGGACGAAGCGGTCGAGATCATCCGTCGCATCGATGTCGAGGCAATCGAGCGCCTCGCCCGGGCTCTGGCCGACGTGCGCAACGGGGGCGGCCGCGTCTTCTTCCTCGGGGTCGGCGGCAGCGCCGGCAACTGCTCGCACGCGGTCAACGACTTCCGCAAGATCGCCGGCATCGAATCGTACGCGCCGACCGACAATGTCTCGGAGCTTACAGCGCGCACCAACGACGAGGGCTGGGACACCGTCTTCTCGGAGTGGTTGAAGGTGAGCCGATTGGCGCCGCGCGATGCGGTGTTCGTGATGTCGGTCGGAGGCGGCAACCTGGAAAAGAACATCAGCCCGAACCTGGTGAGCGCGGTGAAGCACGCCCGAGCCGTGGGCGCGCGGGTGCTGGGGATCGTCGGGCGCGACGGCGGTTATACGGCTACGGTGGCCGACGCCGCCGTGATCGTGCCGACCGTCAATCCCGAAACGATCACGCCGCACACCGAGGCCTTCCAGGCGGTCGTTTGGCATCTGCTGGTGTCGCACCCGGCGCTGAAGGCGCACCCGACCAAGTGGGAGTCGGCCGTCCGATGAGGCCGGCGGTGTTCGTCGATCGCGATGGCGTGTTGAACGCGGCCGTCGTCGAGAACGGGCGGCCGCATCCGCCCCCATCGGCGGCGGAACTGGAGCTGCTGCCGGGGGTGCGCGAACGCATAGCGGAATTGAAGGGGCTCGGTTTCCTCGTCGTTTGCGTGACCAACCAGCCGGACGTCGCCCGAGGGACCGCGACGCAGGCAGCGGTCGACGCGATCAACGAGCGCGTGCGCGCGCAGATGCAGCTCGACGAGCTGCTGGTGTGCTGCCACGACGATGGCGACCAGTGCGACTGTCGCAAGCCCCGGCCGGGCCTGCTGCTGCAGGCTGCGGCACGACTGGGGATCGATCTGGGAGGGTCCTACATGGTGGGCGACCGCTGGAAGGACATCGCCTGCGGCACGGCGGCCGGCTGCACCACGGTGTTCGTGGACTATGGTTATGACGAGTCCTACCGGGGGCCCGCGCCGTCTCACGTCAGCGGAACGGCCGCCGGCGCGTTCGACTACATCCTGTCGAGGGAGCGGAAAAACGGATGAAAGCGCTCGAACAGCTGCGCGTGAAGATCTTCGCCGACGGTGCGGACAAGGCCGGGATGCTGGAAATGTACGCCAAGCCCCATATCAAAGGCCTGACGACCAATCCCACGCTGATGCGTAAGGCCGGCATTCCGGATTATCGGGCCTTCGCGCGCGAGATCCTGGAACTGGTCCGCGACAAGCCGATCTCCTTCGAGGTGTTCTCGGACGAGTTCGGGGAGATGGAGCGGCAGGCGATGGAGATCGCTTCCTGGGGCCGCAACGTCTACGTGAAGATCCCGGTGACGAACACCCGGGCCCAGAGCAGCGCCGAACTGATTCGCCGGCTGGCCGCGCGGCGCGTCCAGCTGAACGTCACGGCGCTGATGACGCTGGCGCAGGTGCGCGATGTCGTGGACGCGCTGGACGCGGACACCCCCGCCTACGTATCGGTGTTCGCCGGCCGGATCGCAGACACCGGACGGGACCCGATGCCATTGATGTCGGCCGCGGTGCAGCTGCTGGGCCTGAGGCCCAGGGCCGAGCTGATCTGGGCCTCGCCGCGCGAACTGCTGAATATCTTCCACGCCGACCAGATCGGATGCCACGTGATCACCGTCACGAACGACATCCTGAAGAAGCTGGAGCTGATCGGGAAGGATCTGGACGAGTACTCGCTCGACACCGTCAAGATGTTCCGCGGCGACGCGGTGGCGGCGAATTTCCGGCTTTAGGTGGCTGCCGGGCTGGCATCCGCCAGGTCTCTTCGCACCTGCACGAGCAGCCAACCCAGGCACGCCAGTCCCAGCGCAAAGGCGGATATGGCGAGCGCCGGGTATCCCAGCACCGCCAGCCTGTCGATGATCAGCGGGGCCTGATCCAGGCACAGCGCTTTTCCGGAGAAGACGTAGTACTTGTCGTCGCCCTTGGTGGCGCAGCCGGCGAACAACGCCATCTGTGCCCACAACGCGAACAGGTGGAAGCCGAACGCGTACACCAGCAGCACCGCCAGCAGCGGTCGCAACCGCCGGTGCGCTGCGATCGCAACGATGCCCAGGCCCAGGGCCGGCGCGGCCCACGGCATCAGGATGTGCAGATACCAGCCGCCGGCGGCACCGAGGCTGTACAGCGCAATGCCGATCAGCACATGCCAGTACAGGCCGACCAGGAACAGGCCGAACACCCAGACCGGCAGCCAGGCCGGGTCGGCCAGCGGGCGCCCTTTGAGCTGGCGCAGATAGGCGACCGCGATCCAGGCCGCCAGCAGAGCCATCGGCGCCTGGAACACCTCCGGCACCCGCGCGACCGACCAGGTTCCGACCCATTGATAGGAGATCAAGGGCATCAGGGCGCCCCGAATCAGCTGGGGCATTGAAAAGTGGCTTTCGAAGCCCGCCAGCATTCCACCCTGGCGCTCCAGCCTGATCGCATAGTCGGCTCCGGTGAGGTCGCCATATGCCGCCAGCTTGTAGACGTACCACCCGCCGCCCATCAGAAGCGCCGTCAGGAAGACTACTGCGGTGTTCCTGAGCCGCTCGCGCCGGCCGATCGGGTGGCCCCGGTCGAACAGCAGCCGGGTGCCCAGGAAGATCGCCAGCGCCAGTGAGATCGGCAGGAAGAACGCCTTGGTCAGCAGCCCCAGCCCGAGTGCGACGCCCAGACCGATCGACGCGGCCGGCGCGCGCTCGTCCTTCAGCCATGACGCAAGAAGATACGCGGCAAGGCCCACCAGGAACAGGCACAGGGAGTCGTTGCCGATCCGGGCGAACTCCGGAAAGAACATCGGCAGCAGGATCGGATACGCGGCGAATCCGATCATGGCCGCGCTGCGTTCGCGCCCATCCTCCCGACCGGCCGCCAGCAGGCCGAGCGCCACCCCGCACAGCGCCAGGACGAACGAGATCAGGCGCAGGACGAAAAACTGGGCGGTGAAGGACCAGCCGTTCAGCCCGCGCAGCACCGGCGCCAGCAGCAGGTAATACAGGGGAGGGTGCTGCGCCTGCCAGTTCAGTTCGCTGCTGGGCCGGAACCCTACATGCGGGGCGGGCTTGCGGTAATGCTCCAGGTAGTTCGCGACCCGTTCCGGCTGCGCGAAGAATTTCGGATAGACCAGGTGGCGGTCGAAGGGCGGGCTGCCCGTGTCGTAGTGAATCGGACCCTGGTAATCGACGACGCTTTGATCGAGATAGCTCTTGCCGTAAACGGGGATGGTCCCTGTATCCGCTATCTGTCGCAGACTCGAGTAGTGCGCCGTCTCGTCGAAGCCCTCGAAGGGCGGCGTAATCGCGATGTAGCCGATGCCGAACGCCAGCAGAAACAGCAGGTAGACGAGCGCGCAAATTCGCCCGCCGCGCGTCTGCAACAGCCCGGTCAATCGATCAGCCCTTGCCGCCTGCCCAGAGCGATGTTGGCCGCCAGGAAGCCGGACTTGGAGCCGCAGTCGAAGCGCGTCCCGGAAAACCGCCGCACGATCACTTCGCGCTGCGGCAGGCGGCGGGCGATCGCATCGGTGAGCTGGATCTCGCCGCCGCTGCCGCGAGAGGTGGTGGCCAGTTCCACGAAGATCTCCGGCCGCAGCACGTAGCGTCCGACCACCGCCAGCGTCGAAGGCGCCTGCTCGGGACGGGGCTTCTCGACGATGCCCACCACGCGCTCCTCCAGGGCGTCCATCGGCTCGGTGGCCACGATGCCGTACTTCGAGGTGTCCTGGCGCGGAACGTCCTGCACCGCGAGCACGGATGCGCCGTGCCGCAGGTAACTCTCGACCAGCTGCGTGGTGACTCCGGGGGTGGCGTCGATCAGGTCGTCGGCCAGGATCACCGCGAACGGCTCATCCCCCACCACGGGCTGCGCGCACAGCACCGCGTGCCCCAGCCCGAGCGGCTCGGGCTGCCTTACATAGACGAATGTCACCCCGCGCGGAGTGGCCGACATCAACGCCTCGAGCAACTGGAGCTTGCCGCTGCGCTCCAGCGCCTGCTCCAGCTCGGGAATCCGGTCGAAGTGGTCTTCGATGGCCCGCTTGTTGCGGCCGGTGACGAAAATCATCTGCTCAACGCCGGCCGCGGCCGCCTCCTCGACCGCGTACTGGATCAAGGGCTTGTCCACCACCGGCAGCATCTCCTTGGGCATCGCCTTGGTCGCGGGCAAAAAGCGCGTACCCATTCCCGCCACCGGAAACACCGCCTTGCGCACTTTCCTGGTTTGCATCGCTTTATCGTCCTTCCTCGAAATTGGGCGTCATTTCTCGCCTCCAATCCGGCGCGCCATCAGCTGCTTGCCGATTTCAACGCCCCACTGGTCGAACGCGTTGATGTTCCACACCACGGCCTGCACGAACGCGCGGTGCTCGTGCAGTGCCAGCAGCGCGCCAAGCGACCGCGGGTCCAGGTGCGGCAGCCGGATCAGCGTACTGGGCCGGTTGCCCGGCGTCGCGCGGTGCGGCGGCAGCGGCTCGTCGCCCAGCAGCGCATCGCCCCAGGCGAGCGCATCGGCCTGCGCCAGCGCGAACTGGTTCACCAGGCGCAGGCGCCGCTCTTCGCTGTCCTCGTGATCGTCGATCAGCACGATGTCCAGCGGGACCCAGCCCGTGCCCTGGTGCAGGAACTGGAACACGCTGTGCTGCGCGTTGGTGCCGACCTCGCCCCATACGACCGGCGCCGTATCGATCGACAGCGCAGCGCCCGCGCGATCGACCCGCTTGCCCAGGCTCTCCATTTCCAGTTGCTGCAGGTAGGCCGGCAGATGCCGCAACCGGTGCGCGTACGGAACGACGGCCCGCGTGGTCACGCGCCAGAAGTTCACGTACCACACGCCCAGCATGCCCAGCAGCACGGGCAGGTTCGCCTCCAGCGGCGCCTCGGCGAAATGCGCATCCAGTCGGGCTGCGCCCAGCAGCAGCTCCTCGAACGCGGATCGTCCGTGAGCGATCGCGATCGGCAGCCCGCACGCGGACCACAGCGAATAGCGGCCGCCGACCCAATCGGGAAATGTGAAAACGCGCGCCGGGTCCACACCCAATGCGCGGGCGCGGTCCGGATAGCTGCTGACGGCCGCCAGGTGAGCGGCCGGATCCAGCCCGGGGGCCTGCTGCTTGAACCAGCGCAGCGCGGCCTGCAGGTTCTCGACCGTCTCGAGCGTTGCGAAACTCTTCGAGATGGCCAGCAGCAGCGTCGTGTGCGGGTTGGCGCCCGCCAGCGCCTCGGCGAGCTCTGCCGGATCCAGATTGGCCGCGAACCGAACCCGCGGCCGGCTGGCCGGCCCGAGCGCCTCGGTCACCAGGCGCGGCCCCAGGTCCGAGCCGCCGATGCCGATACACACCACCGTCTGCAGCGGCAGGCCGGCCGCCCCGGTCACGTGGCCGGCGCGCACTTGCTCGGCAAAATCGAGGAAGCGTTCGCGTTCGGACTTCAGCCGGGCGGCCCAGGCCGCATCGTGCGGCGCCGTTCGCAACGCGGTGTGCCAGGCCGGCCGCACCTCCGTCACGTTGACCGCGGTGCCGGCCAGCAGATCGTTGCGCTGCTTTTCGACGCCGGCGGCGCGCGCCAGCGCCACCAGCGCCCGCAGCGTGCCGCTGTCGAGGCGGTTGCGCGACAGGTCGACCCGAAGCGACGCCGCTTCGAACGAGAACCGCTGCGCTCGCTGCGGGTCGTCGTCGAACAGCTCCGCGATGCGGATCGACTGCAGCGCGCGATGCCGCTGTTCGAGCGCGTGCCACTCGGGCAGGTTGGTCGGATTCATCAAAGCGGGGACCGTGCCCCGAACGGGGGCTTTGTTAGACTGGATTTTATGAGCCTACCGATCGATCCGTCGATCTTCAAGGCATACGACGTGCGCGGCGTGGTGGACCGCTCGCTGACGCGTGATGCCGTGCGCGCCATCGGTGCGGCGCTGGGGTCCCAGGCGTGCACGCTGGCGGTGCGCGAGATCGCGGTCGGCCGCGATGGCCGGCTGTCGGGGCCTGCGCTGCGCGATGCGCTGATCGAGGGAATACGGTCGACCGGCTGCGCGGTGGTGGACATCGGTATGGTGGCCACCCCGATGGTGTATTTCGCCACCCACCACCTGGGAACCGGCTCCGGCGTGTCGATCACGGGCAGCCACAACCCTCCCGAATACAACGGATTGAAGCTGATGCTGGCCGGCCAGGCGCTGTACGGCGAGGGCCTGCAGGCGCTGCGAGCGCGCATCGAGCAGGGCCGCCTTTCGCGCGCCAGCTCGCCGGGCCCGCTGCGCGCGGCCGACATCACGGACGCGTACCTGGCGCGCATCAGCGGCGACGTGAAGCTGGCGCGCCCGATGAAGATTGCGATCGACTGCGGCAACGGGGTGGCCGGGGCGATTGCGCCGCAACTGTACCGGGCGCTGGGCTGCCGCGTGACGGAGCTCTTCTGCGAGGTCGATGGCACCTTCCCCAACCACCATCCGGACCCGGCCCACCCGGAGAACCTGCAGGACCTGATCGCCTGCCTGCGCGACACCGATGCCGAGCTGGGGCTCGCCTTCGACGGCGACGGTGACCGGCTCGGCGTGGTGACCAAGGATGGCCGGATCATCTACCCGGACCGGCTGATCATGCTGTTCGCCCGCGACGTGCTGCAAGGCCACCCGGGCGGCGAGATCATCTTCGACGTCAAGTGCTCGCGTCACCTGGCTCCGTGGATTCGCCGTCACGGAGGCCGGCCCACCATGTGGTGCACGGGACATTCGCTGATCAAGGCCAAGCTGAGGGAAACCGGGGCACCGTTCGCGGGCGAAATGAGCGGGCACCTGTTCTTCAACGACCGCTGGTACGGCTTCGACGACGGCTTGTACGCGGGTGCCCGCCTGCTCGAGATCGTGGCCCGCCAAGCCGACCCGTCGGCGATCCTGAACGCCTTGCCCGACGCGGTCTGCACACCCGAGCTGCATCTGAAAACTGCGGAGGCCGAGAATTTCGAGCTGGTCGAGCAGCTGCGCTCGCGCGCGCGCTTCGACGGTGCCCGTGAGGTGATCACGATCGACGGCGTCCGGGTCGAATACCCGGACGGCTTCGGACTGGCGCGACCGTCCAATACGACGCCGGTGGTGGTGCTGCGGTTCGAGGCCGACGACCGGCAGGCGCTGGCCCGGATACAAGCCGACTTTCGCCGCGCGATCCTGGAGGTAAAGCCGGGCGCCCAGCTGCCCTTTTAGCGGACATCGACGCGTGCGCGTGCTGATCGTCAAGACCTCGTCGATGGGCGACGTGGTGCACGCGCTGCCCGCCGCCTCGGACCTGGCCAGACGCATTGCCGGCCTCGCAATCGACTGGGTCGTCGAGGAACAGTTTGCCGAGATTCCGAGGCTGCACGGTCAGGTCGCGCGGGTGATTCCGATTGCGCTGCGGCGCTGGCGCAGCCAGCTTCACCTGCCTTCGACCTGGAATCAGATCCGGGCGGCCCGCCGGATGCTGGGCGAGTTCCGGTACGAAAGGATCCTGGACCTGCAGGGACTGCTGAAAAGCGCCTTTGTGGCGCGCTGGGCACACGGCCCGGTCGCCGGTCCGTGCGGTCGCAGCGCCCGCGAGCGCGCCGCCTCGTGGTTCTACGACCGCAGGATCAGCGTCGATCCGAGCCTGCACGCGATCGATCGCAATCGGCTGCTGGCGGCCGGCGCGTTCGGGTACGCGATCGATGCGTCGGTCGATTTTGGCATCCGCGTGCCCCGGCTGGCGGCCACGGTGCTGCGCCCGTGGATCGGCGAGCAGCGCTTCGCGCTGCTGCTGACCAACGCCAGCCGCGCGAGCAAGCTGTGGCCCGACGAGAACTGGCTCGCCATCGAGGCCTGGCTGGCCGAACAGGGCCTGGCCAGCGTGCTGGTGTGGGGAAGCGAACGCGAAAGAGCCGCAACGGTGCGCCGCGCGGCCCGGATGCACGCGGCGCGCGTGGCTCCGCCGGCCGGGCTGGAGACGCTGGCGGCCGTCTGCGCCCGGGCGGCACTGGTGATCGGGCTGGACACGGGGCTGACGCACTGGGCCGCCGCGGTCGGCGCGCCGACCGTGGGCATTTTCTGCGATTACGATCCGGCGCAGGTCGGCCTGAAGGCCGATGAGCGCCGCGTCAATCTGGGTGGGGTGGCCGATTCGCCAAGCTCGGAGGACGTGATCGACGCAGCCCGGCACGTGCTGGCAGCGGTGGCTGCGTCGGCCGGCTGAATGCGCGGATGACCGCGCCCATATCCGCGGCCGTTGCGCGCCGGCTGTACACGCTGGGCTGGTACGCCGCGTTGCCCGCAGTGGCCCTTTACCTGCTGCTGCGCAGCGCTCGGCAGCCGCAATACCGGCAACACTGGCGCGAGCGGTTTTTCGGTGGGTCTGCTGCGACCGCCGCACCGGCGGGCGAGCCGGTGATCTGGCTGCACGCCGTCTCGGTCGGCGAGACGCGCGCCGCGCAGCCGCTGATCGAGCGCCTGGCCGAACGCTATCCGCGCGCTCAGTTCGTGCTGACGCACATGACGCCGACCGGACGGCAGGCGGCGCAGCCGGTGCTGCAGGCGCTGCCGGGGCGCCTCACCCAGCGTTATCTGCCCTACGACCTGCCCGGCGCCGTGCGCCGCTTCCTGAGGCAGGTGCGCCCGGCGATCCTGGTGCTGCTGGAAACCGAGATCTGGCCGAACCTTCAGTTCGAGGCCCGGCGCGCCGGCGTGCCGGTCGTGCTGGTCAACGCGCGTTTGTCTGAGCGCTCGCTGGCGCGCGCGCTGCGCTGGCCTGCGCTGATGGTTCCCGCTGCCGCGCACTTGAACGCGATCGCGGCGCAGACCGCCGCCGATGCGCAGCGCTGGGCCGGGCTGTACCGCGGACCGATCCGTATCACCGGCAACCTGAAGTTCGACGCGGCCCCATCCGGGACGCTGCTGGAGTGCGGCCGCCTCTGGCGCCGGCAACTGGGCGGCGGCCCGGTCTGGATGTTTGCCAGCACCCGCGAAGGCGAGGAGCGCGCGATCATCGAAGCGCTGGCCTCCTTCGCCCTGCGGGCTTCGCAGGCCGGCGCCGGAGCGGCGCCGCCGGCGCTGCTGTTCGTGCCGCGCCACCCGCAGCGCTTCGACGAAGTGGCCCGGCTCCTGTCGGGGCTCGCCAGCCCGGTCGTGCGGCGGGCCGGCTTCGGGTCGATGCCGGCCGAGTCCCGCGTGCTGCTGGGCGATTCGATGGGAGAGATGCCGATGTACTACGCGATGAGCGACATCGCGCTGATCGGCGCAAGCCTGGTACCGCTGGGCGGACAGAACCTGATCGAGGCGTGCGCCTGCGGCTGCCCGATCCTGTTCGGCCCGCACATGTTCAATTTCTCGCAGGCCGCGGCCGACGCGCTGGCCTGCGGGGCCGCGCTGCAGGTGCGCGACGCGGCCGAGGCCGTCCGGGTGATGTTCGAGCTGCAGGCGGACCCGTCGCGACGCGACCGCATGCGGCAGGCGGCGCTGGCCTTTGCCCAGGCCCACCGCGGCGCCACCGACCGCACGGTCGAGCTGATCGATCAGCTGCTCAAATGACCCCGCCCTCACCCCCTCCCCTTTTACGGCCTTCGGCCGAAAAGGGGAAGAGGAAGGGAACGAGGGGGCTGGGCTGGCCCCCTCGTGCTCCCCCAGCCAATGTAGAAGGGCGCGGGCGAGGGGCGACCGAACGCCGCATGGCCAGATGCTTCACGCAGGCACGCCGTATCGCCCCTCGCCCGCGCAGCGGGAGAGGGGAGGGGGTGAGGGCTCAGCGCTGCAGCAGCGCGTTGACCGCCTGCACGTCGCGGTCCTGCAGCGCGCCGGAGGCGGCCTTCAGGCGCAGCCCGTTGACCAGGAAGTCGTACCGGGCTTTTTTCAGGTCGCGCTGGGTGTTGAACAGCTGCGTGTTCGCGTTGAGCACGTCCAGGTTGATCCGCACCCCCACCTCGTAGCCGACCCGCGTCGATTCCAGCTGGGTTTTGGCCGACACCTCGGCCGATTCCAGCGCCCGCACCTGCGACAGCCCGTAGTCGGTGCCCGTGTAGGCCTGGCGGGCCAGCTGCGCCGCGTTGCGCTTCGCCGCCTCCAGATCCTGCTCGGCGCGGCTCTCGTTGGCGCGCGCCTCCCGGATCTTGCTTTGCAGCAGGTCGCCCGTGTACAGCGGCACGGTGGCGATCACGCCGACCGCGCCGGAGGTCGTGCTGGTGGCAAATGGCGTCGTGTTGAGGGTCCCGGACCGGGTCACCGACAGGCCGATGTTGGTGGCGCGCTGCCACTGTACGCTGCCACTCAAATCGAGCGTCGGCTGGTAGGCGTCGCGCGCGCGCCGCGTCTCGCGGTGCGCGATCTCGGACGCCGCGCGCGCGGCCAGCACCGAGAAGTTGTTGTCTTCGGCGTTGTGGGCCCACGCTTCGACGTCGGCCGGCTGTGGCGATACCAGGTCCGGCGCTTCGCGCAGCGTCGCCAGCTCGCCGGGGTCGCGCCCGATGATCGCGCGTAGCGCACTTTTCTTGACGATCACATCGCCCAGCGCGACCTGCTCCTGCGCCACTGCCTGGTCGTAGCGCGACTTGGCCTCGTGGGTATCGACGATCGTCTTGGTGCCGACCTCGAATTCGCGCTGAGCCTGTGCCAGCTGCTCCGAAATCGCCTGCTTGTTGGTCTGAATCGCCACCAGCGCATCGTGCGAGGCCAGCACGTCGAAGTAGGCCTGCGTCACCCGCACGATCAGGTCCTCGCGCGCCTGCGAGAACTGCATTTCGCTCTGCCGCACCGAAAGCTTGGACTGCGACAGCGCGTCCCACAGCTGGGCGCGGTACAGCGGCAGAGCGACTTGCAGCGTCGGCCCCCAGGTCGTGAAGGTTTGAGTGAAATTCGGTTGGAGCTGAAAGTTGTCGGATAAGACCCGGGAGTGAGTCTCGTTGGCGGAGCCCTGCAGCGACACATTGGGCAGCAGGGCGGCGCGCGCCTGCGGCTCGGCCTCGGTGCCGGCCTGCTCGGCAAAGCGCGCTGAACCGAACACCGGATCGTTGGCGAGCGCCTCGTTCAGAAGCGAGGCCAGGTCACTGGAAGCCGCGGACACCGCTGAACATGGGCCCGTCAGGGCCAGCGCAATCAGGCACGAGCGCCTCGCGCGTTGTGAAACCATCGCCTCTCCCTCCCGGCCGGCTGCGCCGGCTCCTCCAAAGTCAGTATATGGCGACCGACGGGTCGATCTGGCGTGCCCAGGCGTCGACCCCGCCCACCAGGTTGTAGACCTCGCGGCAGCCATGGCGCTCCAGCGCAAGGCCCGCGTGGAAGCTGCGGGTGCCGTGGTGACAGACGCAGACGATGGCCCGCTCGGGGTCGATCGACGGCAACCGTTGCGCCAATGCGCCCAGCGGCGCCGGCTCCGAACCCTCGATCCGGCACAGCGCGAACTCCCACGGCTCGCGCACATCGAGCAGCAGCGGCGGCGGGCGCTGCGAATCGGTCAGCCACTGCGCCAGCTCCGCCACCGACAACTGCCTCATTCCCGTGGCATCCGTCCTCGTCGTGGTCCGCTCAGAAGCGGAACGGATCGGGCCGCCAGGCGTTGCGCAGCGGCTTCAGGCACGTCTCGAACAGCGCCAGCGTGTCATAGCTGCTGTCGGACACGCGCGTGACGATTTGCGCGGTCATGGCCGGCGCATCGCCGACGATGGCCGCCAGGCGCCCGTTGACCTTCAACTGCGCCAGCAGCACATCGGGCAGCACCGGCAGCGATCCCGACAGGATGATGACGTCGTATGGACCGCGCTCGCTCCATCCCGGAGCGCCGTCGCCGGACTCCACGCGCACGTTGCGGATGCCGGCGCGATTCAGGTTGGCCAGCCCGAACCCGTACAGCCGCCGATCGATCTCGACCGACAGTACCGAATGGGCGCGGTGGGCGGCCAGAGCCGCCATGTAGCCCGATCCGGTGCCGACCTCCAGCACCGTTTCGTGCGTCTGGATCCCCAGTTCCTGCAGCAGCCGCGCTTCCACCTTCGGGGTCATCATCACCTCGCCCGTGTCGACCCCATCGATCTTCAGCGGCAGCTCGACGTCGGCGAACGCCAGCGCCCGCAGCTGCGGCGGAACGAACTCTTCGCGCCGGACCGTGTACAGCAGGTCCAGCACGGACTGGTCGAGCACGTCCCACGGCCGGATCTGCTGCTCGATCATGTTCAAGCGGGCTTGTTCCAGGTTCATCTCGGTCGCACCGGGCTTGCGCAGTTGCGATCGCGGATTCTATCAACGCGGATCGCCCGCTTACCGCGTCAATGCGACGAATTCCCGATAAACTGGTATGAAGCCACCTTTCCCATGTCGCCGCCGTTCGAAACCATCCAGCTTCAGATCGCACTGGGCGTTGCAACGCTGACGTTGCATCGGCCCGATCGCCTGAACAGCCTGTCGCGCTCGATGCTGACCGAGTTGAGCAACGCGCTGGCGATGGTGCGGCTGGACGCGACGGTGCGCTGCCTGTTGCTGACCGGCGCCGGCCGCGCGTTCTGCTCCGGTCAGGATCTGGACGACGAATCGGTCGACCCGGCGCTCGGCCCGGTCGATCTGGGCGCGGTGATCGAGCACGGGTACCGGCCGATTGTCGTGGGGATTCGCGACCTTCCGGTGCCGGTCGTGGCGGCGATCAACGGAGTAGCCGCCGGCGCCGGCGCCAACATCGCGCTCGCCTGTGACCTGGTGATCGCAGCGCATTCGGCGAGCTTCGTTCAGCCGTTCTGCCGCCTCGGGCTGCTGCCAGGCGCGGGAGGCACCTGGACCCTGCCGCGCCTGGTCGGGCCCGCCCGTGCGATGGGCCTGGCGCTGCTCGGAGAGCCCCTTTCGGCGGTCGAGGCCCAGGCCTGGGGACTGATCTGGGAATGCGTTCCGGACGACGAGCTGGCCGCGCGCGCGCGCGAGCTGGCGCAGCGCCTGGCCGAGGGACCCACGCTCGCCTTCGCCCGCACCAAGCAGGCGATTCAGGCGTCGGCCGCGCAGACGCTGGAGGCCAGCCTGGAGCTGGAAGGCGCGTTTCTGCGCGAGCTGGGGGGCAGCCTGGATTACCGCGAGGGCGTGGCCGCGTTCCGCGCGCGCCGGCCGGGTCGTTTCATCGGAGGTTAGATTGAAATTGACGCTGCCACTGCTTTCGCTGCTCGAGACACGGGTGCTCGGCGTTCTGGTCGAGAAGGAACGCACCGTCGTCGATACCTATCCGCTGTCGCTGAACGCGCTGCTGTCCGGCTGCAATCAGAAAAGCAATCGGGACCCCGTGATCGAGGCGACCGAAGCCGAAGTGCAGGCCGCGGTGGATGTGTTGAAGGCGAGAACGCTGGTGATCGAATCGAGCGGCATGCGGGTGGCGCGCTACTCGCACAACGTCGGGCGCGTGCTCCGGGTGCCCGACCAGGCGGTGGCGCTGCTGGCGGCACTGATGCTGCGCGGCGCCCAGACCAGCGCCGAGCTGCGCACCGGCACCGAGCGGCTGCACCGCTTCGCCGACATCTCCGCGGTGGAGGGGTTCCTGGATGAGCTGGGATCGCGCCCCGAGGATCAGGGCGGGGCGCTCGTGAAGCGGCTGTCGCGCCGGCCCGGCGAGCGCGAAGCCCGCTGGATGCATTGCCTGTCAGGCGCACCGACTGACGATGCCGCACCCGTCGAGGCTCACGCGCTGGGCGCGGCCGATCTGAGCGTGTCGGAAATCGCAGCGCTGAAGGCGCACGTCGGCCGCCTCGAGGACGAACTGGCGCAATTGCGCACTCGCTTCGAGAAGCTGACGCGCGAACTGGGCGTATCCGGTTAGCCGCCATCGGGACGAAGCACGGCCGCGCCCCGTAGCCGGCCCTCGCGCAGTCGCGCCAGCGCTTCGTTGGCGTTGCTCAGCGGCCACGCCTCGGTATGGGTCTGGATCGGCGTATCGCCCGCCAGCGCCAGGAACTCTTCACCGTCCTTGCGGGTCAGGTTGGCCACCGAAACGATGCGCCGCTCCTGCCACAGGTCCGAGTACGGGAACGCGGGGATGTCCGACATGTGGATGCCGGCGCACACGACCGTGCCTGCCGGCGCCAGCGCCTTAAGGGCAGTCGGGACCAGCGCGCCGACAGGCGCGAAGATCAGCGCGGCCTGCAGTGGGCGGGGCGCCGCCTGATCCGACCCGCCGGCCCACACTGCACCCAGTTCGAGTGCGAACGCCTGGGTCGACCGGTCCCCGGGCCGGGTGAACGCGTAGATCTCGCGCCCCTGGGCGCGGGCGACCTGGACAATGATGTGGGCGGCCGCGCCGAATCCGTAGATGCCCAGCCGCTGGGCCTGGCCGGCAAAACGCAGCGCGCGGTATCCGATCAGTCCGGCGCACAGAAGCGGCGCCGCCTGCTGGTCCGAATAGCGGTCCGGCAGGCCGAACACGTAGCGGGCATCGGCCAGCGCGAGGTCCGCGTAACCGCCGTCCAGGTGATAGCCGGTGAATTGCGCATTGGGGCACAGGTTTTCCCGACCCGCCCGGCAGGCTTCGCACTGGCCGCAGGTCCAGCCGAGCCAGGGCACGCCGACCCGCTCGCCCACTGCCGGATGGTCGACCCGGTCGCCGCACGCCACTACCCGGCCGACGATCTCGTGGCCGGGCACCACCGGGCGATCGAGCGCCGGCAAATCGCCATCGACGATGTGAAGGTCGGTGCGGCACACGCCGCAGCAGGACACCTTGATCAGGACCTGACCGGGACCTGGCACCGGATCGGGACGCTGCGACGGCCGCAGCGGTTGTCCAGGGCGCGAGAGCTGCATCGCGAACATGCGAATCCCTTCCAACGCGGCCGATCAAATCGTACCGCCGGCGGTGCGGGCTTGTGCGCGCGGAGGACGCGGCTGCATCACAATGCGAAAGTGGAGAAAGTCGGGTCAGTGACCGATTTCGGAGACAAGAATGACACAAAAGACCTCGATGACCGAAACGATTCTGTCGGTCTTCATCGGCGGCCTGGTCCTGTCGTGCAGCGGTGCGCATGCGGTCGACAAAGGCGCCCCGCCCACGCCGGCGCACGATGTGCTGGACACCTACTTCGACGTGCGGGTCGACGATCCGTACCGCTGGCTGGAAAACGCCGATGACCCGTCGGTGAAGCGCTGGGCCGCGGCACAGGATGCGCGCTCCCGCAAGTACCTGGACGGCCTGGCGATCCGCAACCCGATCTTCGATCGGCTGTGGCGCCGGATTTCTAAGACTTCCGCTGCGTTTTCGTCGCTGCGCTGTGTGGGCGACCGGATCTTCGCGCTGTACAGCCAGCCGCCCAAGCAGCAACGGATGATCGCGGTGCTCACGCGCGAGGCCGACCCCGCCAGAGCGCGCGTGATTGTCGACCCCAACGCGATCAACTCGCGGGGCACGACCGCGATCGACTGGTTCGTACCATCGCCGGACGGCCGGCTGGTGGCGGTGTCGTTGTCGGACAGCGGCAGCGAAAATGGCACGCTGCACATCTTCGACGTGGCAAGCCGCCTTCAGGTGGGCGAAGTGATCCCCGGGGTGCAGCACCCGACCGCCGGCGGCAGCCTCGCGTGGCGCGCCGACTCGCGGGGCTTCTGGTACACGCGTTATCCCGGGCCGGACCGACCGGCCGCCGAGCAGCGCTTCTTCCAGAAGCTCTATTTTCACCGGATCGGGGACCGGCCGGCCAAGGACGCCTATGTGCTGGGCCGCGAGTTCCCGAAGGTCGCCGAGATCTCCCTGGACAACCGCTTCAATTCGAAATTCCTGCTGGTCACGGTCGCCAACGGCGACGGCGGCGAATACGAGCATTACGTGATCGCGCCGGACGGTCGCCTGCACCACGTCGCGCGCTTCGAGGACCAGATCGCCGCCGCCGTGATCGGACCGGACAACGCCCTGTACCTGGTGTCGCGCAAGGATGCGCCTCGCGGCAAGCTGCTGAAACTGGACTTGGGTGAGCCGACGCTGGACCACGCGCGGCTGATCGTTCCGGAGTCCGAGCTCGTGATGCAGAGCGGCGGCCACAACGGCGGCGAGCCGATCACCGTCACGGCCAAAATGCTGTACGTGCGCGAGCTGGACGGCGGCCCGTCGCGGGTGGCGGTGTTCGATCACGAAGGCATTCCGCAGGGCGTGCTGCCGCTTCCGGGCCTGGCCACGGTCGACCAGGTCGAGCCGTTGAGCGACGGCACCGTGCTGTACTCGATCAGCACCTACCTGCGGCCGCCGTACTTCTCGAGGTACGACGAGGCGAGCGGCACGGCGGCCGATACGTTGCTGGCGCAAACCAGCCCGGTGTCCTACCCGGATGCGGTCGTGGTGCGCGAGTTTGCCACCTCGAAGGACGGGACCAAGGTGCCGTTGAACATCGTGCATCGCAAGGACGTCGTGCTTGACGGGACCCACCCGGCGATCCTGACCGGCTACGGTGGCTACGGCATCAGCCTGACGCCGCGCTTTCTGGGCCCCGACGTGCGACTGTGGCTGGATGCCGGGGGCGTGTACGTCATTGCCAATCTGCGTGGCGGCGGCGAGTACGGCGAGGTGTGGCACCGGCAGGGATCGCTGACCCTGAAGCAGAACGTGTTCGATGACTTCGCGGCAGCCGCCCGCTATTTGATCGCGCAGAAATACACGTCGGAAGGCCATCTGGCGGCGGTGGGCGGCAGCAACGGCGGGCTGCTGGTGGGCGCGTCGCTGACGCAGCACCCGGAGCTGTTCCGGGCCGTGGTGTCGCGCGTGGGCATCTACGACATGGTGCGGGTGGAGCTGGATCCGAACGGCCTGTTCAACACGACCGAGTTCGGCACCGTCAACAACGAGCGGCAGTTCCGCGCTCTGTATGCGTACTCGCCGTACCACCAGGTGACCGACGACGTCAAGTATCCGGCCGTGCTGATGATGACCGGCGAAAACGACGGACGCGTGAATCCGATGCAGTCGCGCAAGATGGTCGCGCGCCTGCAGGCGGCCACCGTGTCGGGGCGGCCGGTTTTGCTGTGCATCAACGCCAACGCCGGGCACGGGGTCGACAGCTCGCTGTCGATCCGCGCCAACCAGATGGCCGATGCCGAAGCGTTCCTGTTCGACCAGCTCGCCGTGACCCTGCCGCCGGAGCAGAACGGCTCGGCCCCTCTGGCCGGACAGGGAGCGGGGGCTACGCCGCCAGCGAGGCGGTCGGCGCCGCCTCACCCCGGGCCGGCGGAGCCATGAATTCCGGTCCGACCGGATCCTTCACGGTCTGGCGCAGAATCTGCTCGATGCGCGCCTTGGCCTCGTCGTCGAGCTTCCACCCGCTCAGATCCTTGACCGGATCGAGCTGCCCCGGGCGACGCGCTCCCCACAAGGCGACGGTGTCGCCCTGGTCGAGTACCCATCGGACCGCGAGCGCGAGTACCGAGCGGCCGTAGCGCTCCTGCGCATAACGGTTCAGCGCCGCCACCGCGGCCAGGTACTGGGAAAACCGGGGCTCCCGGAACTTGGGGTCCTTTTGCCGCAGATCATCGCCCTTGAACTCGGTCGCGTTCGTGATCGTGCCGGCGAGCAGGCCGCGACACAAAGCGCCGTAGCACAGCACTGCGATCTCGTTTTGTGCTGCGTACGGAAGCACGTCGAGCTCGGCGTCGCGCTCGAACAGGTTGTACGGAGGCTGCACCGAATGGATGGGAGCGGCCATCCGGAACTTCGCCATCTGCGAGGCGGAAAAATTGGATACGCCGATCGCGCGGATCTTGCCTTCCTTCAGCAGGCGCGCCAGCTCGGCGGCCGTGTCCTGGATCGGCACCAGCGGGTCGGGCCAATGCACCTGGTACAGATCGATGTAGTCGGTGCTCAGGCGCCGCAACGATTCCTCGACCTCTTTTCGAATGCGCGCCGGCGAGCTGTCGCGCCAAACCTTGCCGTCGCGCCAGTCCAGGCCGCACTTGGTGGCGATGACGGCGCGCTGGCGCAGACCGCCGGCCAGCGACAGGCCCACGATCGCCTCCGAGCGCCCGAATCCGTAGACCGGTGCCGTATCGATCAATGTGATTCCGCGCTCGATGGCTGAACGGATGGTGGTGATCGACTCGCCGATGTCGGTGTCGCCACCCCACATCCAGCCGCCGATGGCCCAGGTCCCCAGCGCGATGCGCGAGGCGACAATCCCGGATGTTCCGATTTCAATGGTTTCCAATGTGCTCACCTTTGAGTGGATGACTGCAGCCCGATGCAGTCGTCACCGCAAGGATGGGCTGGTCCCATGTCGGAGCCGTTTCGATCGGCCCGGCCCGGGTTGCGACTGAAACGCGCAGGCCTTCGCGCGCGTCGCTACCCGCCGCCACGACGAGGGTGGCGGGCTGCCGCTCGCTGCGGGCGGATCAGTGCCCCGCCGCGGTGGCGGGAGCCCCGCCGGCCGCGTGGGCCAGGCTGCGTCCGGCGAACGCGGCCATCACGATCGCCCAACCCGACGTGATCAGGTTGACCGCGACCAGAATACCCAGCGTCCAGACCGCCGTCACCGGCCAGCCCGCGATGATCACGGCGACCAGCGCCAGGTCGGCGAGCCCGCTCACCAGCATCCAGCCGGCCGAGCGGCCCGGCACGTGGCGATAAGCGATCGATGCCGCGATCTGAAAAATCCCCTCCGTGATGAACAGGGCCGTCAACAACAGTGTCAGCGTGAGCGCGCCTTCGACGGGCTTCCAGATCAGCAGCACTCCGGCTGTGACCGACAAGGCGGCCGTGATCAGGCTCCAGAGGAAGGCCGGGATGTCCTTGGCCGAGAACACCGCCACCAGGCCCACCACGCCGCTGATCAGAAAGAGCCAGCCGATGAAGATGTCGGCCGCGATGGTGGCGGCCACCGGTGCCAGGAAGGCGAGGATGCCCAGCAGCAGCATGATCACGCCCTGGAACAGCAGAAGCCGCCAGTGGGTGCTCAGCGCTTCGTTGATGGCATGTTGCATGGCGCTGCGAAGTGGATTCAGTGAAGCCATCTTGTTCTCCTCCAGTTAACGGGTCAGTCGGAGGCCAACGGCCGGACTCATCGATCAGCGCGCACCATCGCTCCAACAACTATTGCGGAAGTTTGGCGGCCAGGATGTCGATCCGCTCGATCGCCGGCGGTTTGCTGAACAGCTCGGGCGCCTTCGCCATCAGGGCTGCGGCGACGCGGCCGGTCAGATGCGCCTGGCGGCCGGCTTCGTCGGCAAACGTGTCGAAGATCCCGTACGTCGACGGGCCCAGTTTCAGCGCGTACCAGGTGGTCGTCGCCGGCTCCTGCTGGACCACAGCCAGTCCGCCGCGCAGAAATTCCTCGACGGCCGACTCTTTGCCGGGCTTGACTTCCAATCGAGCAAACAATGCCATCTTGACCATTTCCAGCTCTCCTGCGACTCAACCGACCTGCGGCTGCACTCGGCTTGCGAGAGCGCAATGTAAACCAGGTCCGTTACCGCCTGCCGGGGCACTGCGGAATCGCGGCATACTTGCAGCAAGGGCACAAAAAAACGGTGCCGACGGCAAGGTCATGCAGCGGGAGGGGCGATGCGCAATTACTTGGTGACCACGGCCCGGGCGTTGTTGCGGCGCGCCGACTCCCTGGACTGGCTGGCGCCGCTCGCGATGCGCCTGGTCTTCGGTTACTTCTGGCTGGAAACCGGACTGGGCAAGTTGCACAACCTGGCGGGCTTCACCGAGCGCTTCGCCGGCTGGGGCATCCCGTTTCCGCATCTGAGCGCTGCTCTGTCGGCGGCCACGGATTGCGTGGGCGGCACGCTGCTGATGGTGGGCCTTTTCACCCGCCTGGTCACGATCCCGATGATTGTGAACATGATCGTCGCAATT
Source organism: Burkholderiaceae bacterium (assembly GCA_035939615.1). Classification (GTDB taxonomy): domain Bacteria; phylum Pseudomonadota; class Gammaproteobacteria; order Burkholderiales; family Burkholderiaceae_F; genus VBCK01. The sequence continues at coordinate 51,835 of DASZFP010000140.1, forward strand.
GCGGTAGTCGCGATCAAACCGGTGACGGACCTGGACGACTTCGTTGAACTTAACGAGGTGCTGTACATCCTAGTTCTCTTCTGGCTGATGATGGCCGGGCCGGGGCGAGTGAGCCTTGATACCTTGGTGGCGCGCGCGCTCGGATTCGGTCAGCACCGCACGCCATAGGGCATCGCCGACCCGCCTTGTCCGAACCCTGGATCGAGGAGCTGCACATGAGTCGCCCACCGTTTCCCCCGTTCACCGCAGAGACGGCTGCGCAGAAAGCCCGCATGGCCGAAGACGCCTGGAATACGCGCGACCCGGCCCGGGTTGCGCTGGCCTACACGGTCGACAGCCGCTGGCGCAATCGGGCCGAGTTTGTTCAGGGTCGCGAAGCCATCGAAGCGTTTCTGACGCGCAAATGGGCGCGCGAACTGGATTACCGGCTGATCAAGGAAGTGTGGGCCTTCCGGGACAACCGGATCGCCGTGCGCTTCGCCTACGAGTGGCACGACGACAGCGGCACCTGGTACCGCAGCTATGGCAACGAAAACTGGGAGTTCGACCAGGAAGGCCTGATGCGCGTGCGCATCGCCAGCATCAACGATGTCCCGATCAGGGAAGCGGATCGCAAATACCGCTGGCCACTCGGCCGCCGCCCGGACGATCACCCCTCGCTGAGCGATCTGGGCCTTTAAGCGGCGCTGGCAAGCCGGGCCGTTGCGGCTGGCCGTGCCCGATCAGCGATCGGCCCGGTCCACGTGGACGAGCAGCCCGAAATAGCGGCTGCGCATCACCTGTTCGTCCGCGCTCAGATGCCCGTGAGTCCATCCGCGCCCGCCGCGCCGCACTGCGTTGGCGAGAAGCTCGGCACGATGCCGGATGGCCGCGGTCCACAGCGAGAGCTTCCTGGTCATGATGACACCTCGTTTTCAGCGTGCGCCACCCTGAGGGAACCGATGGCGTTGCTACCGGACCTTCGACCCCGGATCGAAGCGTCGAGTTCCCGACGCTGCGCTGCACATCACACGGTCGAATCGACGCCGGCCTGGAACAGCCGCTTGACGTCGCCGGGCGAGCCGCACAGACGCAGCTTTTCGCGAAAGCGCCGGTCCGACAGCAGCCGCGTGGCCTCGGCCAGGATGATCAGGTGCTCCTCGGCGGCCTGCTTGGGCACCAGCAGGACGAGCACGTCGGACACGGGCTTGCCGTCCGGGGAATCGAACGGAATCGGCGATTTCGGGCGGACATAGGCAACGTGGATCTGGCCGAGGTCCTTCACCCGGCAATGGGGAATGGCGACGCCCTGACCCAGGCCGGTCGATCCGATCTGTTCCCGGTGCTTCAGGCCGAGCGCCACGGACTGGTGCGGCAGCGCATGCGTGCGCTCCATATGCCGGCCGATCTCGTCGATGAGCTCGCTTTTGCCCGAGACATCGAGATCGACGAGGATGTCCTCCAGCGGAAGGAGATCGCCGATGCTTTGGACTGCCGGTGGAGTGTTGACGCGGTCCACGAGCAACTCCATGCAGGTACTTTGACACGGTGATGCTAGAGAAAATCGCGCGGGATGGTTCGAAAAAAATCCCGGGCCAGCGCAAAAAAACCACAAAAAACGCGGCTCGCCCGTGAGCCGCCGGCCGGCTATCTGGCGGCGACGGCTTCAGGTCTAATGCAGCCTGCCATGACGGTTGCCATCCAAACCCTGATCCTGCTGCTGAGCGTGATCGCGGCAGTCGGGGTCGTCGCCAAGCGGCTGAAGCTTCCTCCCTCGATCCTGCTGGTCGTCACCGGCGTGGCGCTGGCGCTGATTCCCGGATTGCCCACGGTCAGGCTTGCCCCTGAGCTGGTGCTGCTGCTGGTGCTGCCGCCGGTCGTTTACTCGTCGGCGGTTGCGATGAGCTGGCGCGAGTTTCGCTTCAATCTTCGCGCCATCTCGCTGCTGGCGGTCGGGGCCGTCGTGTTCACGACGTCGGCGGCCGCCTGCGCGGCCCACTGGGTGCTCGGCCTGCCCTGGCCGGCGGGGTTCGTCCTGGGTGCAATCGTCTCGCCTCCGGACGCAGTGGCCCCGCTGGCGATCGCCCGCCGGCTGCAACTGCCGCGGCGGATCCTAGTGGTCCTGGAAGGCGAGGGCCTGGCCAATGACGCGACCGCGCTGATTCTTTACCGCTTTGCGGTCGCTGCCGTGAGCGCCGCGGCGTTCTCCTTCAGCAAGGCGGCGATCCTGTTCGCGGCCATCGTCGCCGGAGAGATCGTGTGGGGGATCGGCGTGGGCTGGTTGATGCTGCGCCTGCGGCGCTGGGTCCGCGATCCTCAGATCGAGATCCTGTTTTCGATCCTGACGCCGTTCGTGGCCTTCTGGCCGCCGCAGCACCTGGGCGGGTCGGGAGTCCTCGCCACGGTGGCGGCGGGCCTGTACGTCAGCTGGAACGGCCTGAACATCATCAGCGCGGCCACCCGCCTGCAGGGCATCTTCTTCTGGGACGTGCTGATCTACCTGATCGACGGCATGGTGTTCCTGATCACCGGACTTCAGGCGCGCTCCCTGATGGCGCAAATGGCCGGCCATTCCCTGTCCGAGCTGGGCATCGGTGCGGCAGTCGTCAGTGGCGTGGTCATCCTGGCCCGCTTCGTATGGACCTTCCCCGCCACGTACCTGCCGCGCCAGCTGTTTGCGTCGATTGCGCGAACGGACCCGGCGCCGCCCTGGCAGTGGCCGTTTGCGCTGTCGTTCACCGGCGTGCGGGGCATCGTCTCGCTGGCGGCGGCGCTGGCGATCCCGCTTGAAACGGACCTGGGCCAGCCGTTCCCCGATCGCGACCTGATCCTGTTCCTGACCTTTTCGGTGATCCTGGTCACGCTGGTCGGGCAGGGCCTGATGCTGCCGGCGGTGATCCGTGCGCTGGGCCTGGCCCATGCGGGCCGGCGGGAGCAGCGCGCCGACCGCGCCGAGGAGGTCGGTGCCCGGCAACGCGCCATCGAGTCGGCCCTGGAGCGCCTGGACCAGCTGGCCACGGAGCGGCGACTGCCGCAGGAGCTGGTCCATACGCTGCGCGTCCATCTTCGCAATCGGCTCAAGCATTTCGGCCCGGGCAACGACGGGCCCGACGGACAGCAGGAACATGGCCAGCTGGGCGACGAGATCGAGCTGGCGGTGATCGCCGCCGAGCGGGAGCGGGTCAACGAGCTGTATCGGCAAGGTGAGCTGAAAGACGAGGCGCGGCGCCGGATCGAGCGGGAGCTCGATCTTCGTGAAGCGACGCTGGTCAACCATCAGCACGAGGAGTGAGTGGCCCGCCTTGCTACCATGGCCGGCCAGAGCCGCCATCAAGACATGCCATGACGATCCGTGCCGCGCCGTTTGCTTCGAAACGACCGTTCCGGGTTCTCGGCGTTCAGCAGATCGCGCTGGGCAGCACGGACAAGGCGCGGCTGCGGCGGCTGTGGATCGACCTGCTGGGACTCACCCTGGAAGGCAGCTATCGCAGCGAGCGCGAGAACGTCGACGAGGACATCGCGGTGGTCGGACACGGGCCGGCCCGCTGCGAGATCGACCTGATGCAGCCGCTCGACGCGGACGCGCGACCGGCGGTGCACGAGCCGCCGCTGAATCACGTCGGCTTGTGGGTCGACGACCTGGCGTCGGCGGTCGAGTGGCTCACCGCGCAGGGGGTTCGCTTCGCCCCGGGCGGCGTGCGGCGCGGCGCAGCCGGCCACGATGTCGCCTTCATTCATCCGAAGGCGAGCCCGGATGCCCCGCTCGGCGGCGAGGGCGTGCTGATCGAGCTGGTCCAGGCTCCGCCGCAGGTGATCGCCGCGTTAAGCTAGCGGCAACCTGAGTCAGGATGATCGATGAGCCGGATACCGATCGGGGCCCGCGGTACGTTCGAACTGGTGGTCGGCGCCGATCATCTGGCCAACCGGTTCAAGGATGCCACGCTGCCCGCGGTGCTGGCCACGCCGGTGATGATCATGGCGATGGAAAACGCCGCGCTGAACGCGATCAAGCCGTACCTGGATCCAGGTCAGAGCGCCGTGGGCTCGCGGATCGACGTGGCCCACCTGGCCGCAACCCCGATCGGGCGCAGGGTCATGGGCCAGGCCGAAGTCACCGCGGTCGAAGGGCGCCGGATCGACTTCAACGTTCAGGCCTACGACGGCAGCGAGCAGATCGGCGCCGGCACGCATCAGCGCATGCTGATCGACATGAAGCGCTTCAACGAGCGGCTGAAGGACAAGGCCCGCTCCGGCTGATGTGCAGCTTGCCCCCGACCTCATCTCGCGTCTCGGGCGCGCCCGGCGCCTCGTAGTCTTCACCGGCGCCGGCGTGTCGGCCGAAAGCGGGATACCGACGTTCCGCGACCGGCAAACCGGGCTGTGGCGCCACTTCGACGCGCAGGCGCTGGCAACGGCCGAGGCGTTCGAGCGCGACCCGGCCCTCGTATGGGGCTGGTACGAGTGGCGCCGGTCCCTGGTGCAGGGCGCCGAACCCAACGCGGCG
>DASZFP010000141.1:0-35005 GCA_035939615.1 Burkholderiaceae bacterium
TCAAGACGGTTCTGATTCCCGAGGAGAACGTCAAGGACCTGGCCGAGATCCCCGATAACGTGAAGAACCGCATCGAAATCGTCCCGGTGAAGTGGATCGACCAGGTGCTGGAAGTGGCACTGACGCGCCAGCCGATCCCGCTTTCAGACGAAGAGGCGGTCACGACCGCCACCCCCAAGCCCGCGCCGGCCGAAGCGGTCAAGCCGGAAGCCGGGCCGGGCGAGTTCGTCAAGCATTGATATCGATGTCCTGCGCACTGCGCCGGCGCTGATGCGCCGCGCAGCGCGCGCTCGTCGCGATCCGGCGTGTTCAATGCCCGCTTGACACTGCGTAAGCGGCGCGGTTGAATAGCCGCGAAGTTCAAACGAAAAGGCCGTCGAGGCGGACAGGGAGGGGGTGGCAGTGAACAAGACCGAACTGATCGAGCATATCGCCCGGCAGGCCGATATCTCGAAAGCAGCGGCCGGGCGCGCGCTCGAAGCGATCGTCGGCGGCATTCGTACGTCCTTGAAAAAGGGCAACTCTGTCACGCTGGTTGGTTTCGGAACCTTCATGGTCGGAAAGCGCGCCGCGCGCCTGGGCCGCAATCCGCGCACCAATCAGCCGATCAAGATCAAAGCTGCGAGGGTTCCGAAGTTCCGGGCTGGAAAAGCGCTGAAGGATGCAGTAAACTGATGCGCTGCGGTGCCCTTGCATGCAGGCGCGCGGGGGTGCTTAGCTCAGCTGGTAGAGCGGCGCCCTTACAAGGCGTAGGTCGGGAGTTCGAACCTCTCAGCACCCACCACGTTCAACGGCGGTAAAAGGCTGTAGCTTTTCAACAGGCTGCCGGCGCGGAGTGGTAGTTCAGTTGGTTAGAATACCGGCCTGTCACGCCGGGGGTCGCGGGTTCGAGTCCCGTCCACTCCGCCAAACACAAACGATGCGAAGGCGAACCGCAGTTCGCCTTTTTTCTTCCTCGACCGATCCTCTTCGATAGCTTCCGCGCCCAGACCAATGTTCGACTCGATCAGATCCCGGCACCGCATCTTCGCCATCGCCATCACGCTGCTGTTCGGGGTTCCGTTCATCTTCACGGGCGTGTACAGCTACAACCAGTTCTTCTCCAGCGACACCTCGGTCGCCAGGGTCGGTTCCGAGCGCATCAGCCAGCAGGACGTGGAACTGGCGTTCCGGGAGCGGCTGGAGCGGATGGCCCGCATGCTCGGGGCCAACTTCGACGCGCGGCTGTTCGACACGCCCCAGGCGCGGGCGGCCACGCTCGATTCGCTGCTGTCGGAGCGCGCCCTGAAGGTCGAGGCGCATCGCGCGCACGTGCAGGTCAGCAACCGCAAGCTGCAGCAGGTGATCGAAGCCACGCCCGCCTTCCAGCAGGGCGGCCGTTTCGACTACAACACGTACAAGGCGCTGCTGGCGGCGAACGGAAAAACCGAGCTCTCGTTCGAAGCCGAAATGCGCCAAGACCTGGTCGAGCGCGCAATGGCCGAGGCGGTGTCCGATTCGGCCGTGCTGCCGAAATCGGTATCCGATCGGCTGTGGCAGCTTCAGCACGAAAAGCGCGAGGTGCGCCAGCAGGCATTCAAGCCCGAGGACTACCTGGCCAGGACCGAGATCGCCGAGGCCGCGATCAAAGCCGATTACGACAGGAACAAGGCGCGCTACATGACGCCCGAGACGGTGCGCGCCGAATATGTCGTCTTGCGCGCCTCGGACCTGGCGGCCCAGATGACGGTCTCGCAGCAGGATGTGCGCGCCTTCTACGACAACAACTTGAAGCGGTGGGGCGCGGTCGAGCGCCGGCGCGCCAGTCACATCCTGATCACGGCCGGACCGGGCGGTTCGGCGCCGGACAAGGCCCAGGCGAAGAAGCTGGCCGAAACGGTGCTCGCCAAGGAGCGTTCGAACCCGGCTGGTTTCGCGGGCCTCGCCAAGGAATACTCGAAAGATCCCGGATCGGCGCAGAAGGGCGGCGACCTGGGATGGTTCGGGCGCGGCATGATGGTCAAGCCCTTCGAGGATGCGGTCTTCACGATGAAGGAGGGCGAGACCAGCGCTCTGGTGGAGTCGGACTTCGGCTTTCACATCATCCGGGTCACCGGGATCGAGCCGGCCCGCACCAAGCCCTTTGAGGACGTGAAGGACCAGATCGAGTCGGAGCTGCGGCAGCAGGCGGCCGAGAAGCGGTTTTCCGAGGTCGCCGAACAGTTCAGCAATTTCGTCTACGAGCAGGCCGATGGACTGAAGGCTGCCGCCGAGAAGTTCAAGCTGGAGTTGCACCAGGTCGACGGGTTGACGCGCAAAGGCGCGCCGCAGCAGCAGGCCGACGCCTCGGGCGTGTTCACCCCCGCGCTGATCGAGGCCGTTTTTGCTCCCGACTCGCTGCAGAAGAAGCGCAACACCAAGGCGATCGAGATCGGCGCCAATACGCTCGCGTCGGCGCGCGTGCTGGACCACCACGCGGCAGCGGCGATTCCGCTGGAGGTGGTGCAGGGGCAGATCAAGAGCGCGCTGCAACGAACCGCGGCCGCCGAGATGGCGCGCAAGGCCGGGCAGGCCCGGCTGGCTGAGCTGCTCAAGGCGCCCGGCGACGAGGGGTTCGACCCGCCACGCTGGGTCGGTCGCGACGATCCCCAGCAAATGCCCGCGGTAGCCCTCAACTCGATCATGCAGGCGGCGCCGGCTCACCTGCCCGCCTATGTGGGCGTCGAGGCGCCCGACGGGGGCTACCTGGTGATGCACGTGCTGTCGACCCGGGCGGCCGAGGCGCCCGCGCCCGATGCGATCGCGGGTGCCTCGCAACAGTGGTTGCGGCAGCTGTCCGCGGCCGACGAGCAAAGCTTCGTGCAGGGTGTGCGACAGCGCCTGGGCGCCAAGGTGGTCCGCAGCGAACCGGTGGCGCCCCCGAAGGAAGAACAGCAGTAACTCAAACGGCGCTGTGCGCCAGTTCGCGCGCTGCCCGCTCGAAATCGGCGCGGTCGGCGCTGTCGAGAACGACGCGCTGAGCCTGGCCGGCCTGCCGATAGTTGCTCTGGATCGAACGCAGGTACACGGGGTCGTAGTGCTCCTGCAGCAGACAGGCCACCAGGGCATCCCACTGACCGTCGGCGACCAGCGCCTTCCAGCGCTGTACGGTGGCTTGCCCATGCACAGGCGTCAGGCCGTCGAGATGGCGGCACAATTGCTGCGGACTGCCCTCGTAGTGGCGGTACTCGTCGCGCAGCAGGCGGATGCGCTGCGGCACCGGCAGATCCAGGTGGACGCAGTCGGACCGTCGCATCGCATCGAGCAGCGCAGTGGGCAGCTGGCAGGCTCCGATGCGGCGACTTTCCGACTCGACGAACACGGCGCGCGCCGCATCGAGGCGCCTGAGCGCCCACCACAGGCGCGTCTCGAACTGCTTCTGACTCGGCTGGCAGCAGTCGGGCAGACCGCCGAGCACGGAACCGCGATGGTCAGCCAGCGATTCGAGGTCGAGCACCTGCGCTCCCGCCCGGTCCAGGTGGCCCAGCAGGCGGCTCTTGCCGCTTCCGGTGGCGCCGCACAGCACGCGGTAGCTGAACCGCGGCGGCAGCGTCTCGAGCGCCTCGACCACGATGCGACGGAACGCGCGATAGCCGCCCTGCAGTTGCTGGACCTGCCAGCCGACGCGCGCCATCACGTGCGCGAACGACGCGCTGCGCTCGCCGCCCCGCCAGCAGTACACCAGCGGCGACCAGGTGCGCGGCCGGTCGGGAAAGCAGCCGCGCAGGTGGCGGGCGATGTTGGCGGCTGCCAGCGCGGCGCCCGCGCGGCGCGCATCGAACGGCGAGACATGCTGGTAGATCGTTCCGATCTCGGAGCGCTCGGCGTCGCTCAGCACCGGACAATTGACGGCGCCCGGAAGGTGATCGATCGCGAACTCCGACTCGCTGCGCACGTCGACGATCGTATCGAACCGCGCCAGCTGCGCCAGCGCCGCATCACAGGCGATCGTCTTCAGGTGCACGCTTTACGCGGCCGGCCGTCGCAGCATCGGCAGCAACCGGGTCAAGACGTTGTCCAGCATCCGTTCCTGGGCCTGCTGGTTGGGGTGAATCCGGTCGGCCTGGAACAGTTCCAGGCGGTCGGCGAATCCGTCCATCAGGAACGGGACGAGCTCGACCCGGTTGCGAGCGGCCAGCGAAGCGAATGTCTGGAAGAAGCGCTCCGAGTAATCGCGCCCGTAATTGGGTGGAATGCGCACTCCGACCAGCAGCACCCGCGCGTGCGCCGCGCGACAGGCCTCGATCATCGCCTGCAGATTGTCCCGCATCTGCTCCAGGTCCAGTCCGCGCAGACCGTCGTTGCCCCCCAGCTCGATCACGACGATGTCGGGCTCGACCGTCTGCAGCAGCCGGGGCAGCCGGGCCCGTCCGCCGCTGGTGGTGTCGCCGCTGATACTCGCGTTGACGACGCTATACTGCCGCTCCTGCCTCGCGAGACGCTCCGACAGGCGGCTGACCCAGCCGGTATCGCGAGGCAGCCCGAATTCGGCCGACAGGCTGTCGCCGACCACGAGGACGGTGCGGGTCGGTGAGGCCGCCTGTCCGGCTGCCGAGCCCACCGCAATGAGCACAGACAGCGCGCACAGGCACAGGTGAATCCGCGATCGGAGAGCGGCAAACAAGCGCAGTTTCCGTCTGCCTTCGCCGTGGAGGCGTCGGATCTGTCCAAGATCGTCCCGGATCCGACGGGCAGCTTGACGATTCTGGATCATATCAACCTGACCGTTGCCGCCGGCCAGACGCTGGCGATTCGCGGCGCATCAGGTTCGGGCAAATCAACGCTGCTCGGTCTGCTGGCGGGGCTGGACGTGCCCACCAGCGGCACCGTGCGCCTGTTCGGACTGGATCTGACGGTGCTGGACGAGGACGGCCGGGCTCAGCTGCGCGCGAGCCGGGTCGGTTTCGTGTTCCAGTCGTTCCAGCTGCTCGATCACCTGACCGCGCTGGAAAACGTGATGCTGCCGCTGGAAATCGCCGCAACCCCGGCAGGGTCCCAGGGACGCGCCAGAGCGCTGCATCTGCTCGACCGGGTGGGACTGGCCGGACGGAGCGGCCACGAGGCCCGCACCCTGTCGGGGGGCGAACAGCAGCGCGTCGCGCTGGCGCGCGCCTTTGTCACGCAACCGGCCGTCCTGTTTGCCGATGAGCCGACCGGCAGCCTGGACTCGGCCACGGGCACCACCGTGATCGACCTGATGTTCGAATTGAATCGCGAATCCGGATCCACGTTGATCGTGGTCACGCACGACCCGGATGTCGCGTTGCGCTGTGCGCGCCGCGTGGAACTGCACGCCGGGCGCATCGTGGCCGAGCCGGCTAGCGGTCTGGCTGCCCACCTCTGAGCCGCGCCAGCTCGCGCGCGGCCAGTTGCGGCACTTCCGAGGCAAGCAAGCCGGCATCGGCGCCGTGCGCCTGGGCCGCCCGGCCGTGCAACCAGACCGCGCCCAGCGTGCCGGTCAGAACCCCGAAGCCCTGTGCGATCAGGGCCCCGATCATTCCGGCCAGCACGTCTCCGGTGCCGGCCGAGGCGAGCGCCGGGCCGCCGCTCGGATTGATCCAGTAGGCTTCGCGCTCTCCCGGTCGATCGACGATCACGCTGCCGGCCCCCTTCAGCACGATGGCCGAATGCGTCTGCTGGGCGAGCAGCGTGGCCGCCGCGATGCGGTCCGCGTTCACATGGATCGCCGGCACACCCGCCAGCAGCCGCGCCGCCTCCACCGGGTGGGGCGTCAACACGCTGGGGGCGCCGCGGGCGAGCAGCGCCTGTCGCAGGCGATCGTCGACGGCGATCAGGTTGAGCGCGTCGGCGTCCAGCACCAGCGGGATTTCCAGTGCCAGCGACTGCCGCAGCGCCCGGCGCGCGGCCTCCGAGGTTCCCATTCCGGGGCCGACCACCGCCACTTGAACCGGCGGCAGCCGCTCCAGCGAGCGGATCATCAGCTCCGGGCAGAGCGGATCGACCCGGAGATCCGGATCGCCCAGGCAGCAAACATAGACCCGACCGGCGCCCAGCCGCAGCGCCGCCCGGCCCGCCAGCAGGGCGGCGCCGATCATCCCGGTCTCGCCGCCGATCACGGCCACGCTGCCGTACTGGCCCTTGTGCGAATTGCGCTGCCGCGGTTTGGCGATGGCGGCGAACTGTTCCGGCCCGTTCAAGCGGCCGCTCGACGGTCCCGGTTCGATTCCCAGCGTCTCGACGTGAACGGCGCCGGCGGCGTCGCAGCCATCGCTCATATGCAAACCGGGCTTGTCGCCCAGAAACGTCAGCGTCGCCCTCGCGTGCACGCCGGCCACATCGCCGACCCAGGTGCCCGAGTCCGCTTCGAGCCCGCTGGGAATGTCGATCGAGACGACCTCGGTGCGGCTTTCGTTGATCCGTTGGGACGCCTGCAGGTACGGGCCGGACAGACGGCGGCTGAGCCCGATTCCGAACATCGCATCGACGAGCACGTCGAATCGCATCTGGTCCGGCAGGGTCGGAATCGATTGGCCGCCGGCCGCGGTAAAGGCCGCATACGCGCCGTGCGCGTCTCTGGTGGCCGGTGGCAGCGGCGCCCAGCAGATGCAGGTGTGGCCCAGCTGGCGCAGCGCGCGCGCGCACACATACCCGTCGCCTCCGTTGTTGCCCGGTCCGCACAGCACCAGGAAGGACGCAGGGCGCAGCGGCGCGCGTTGATCGAGCCAGCTGGCCGCGGCCCGACCGGCGCGGTCCATCAGCGTGCCGGGCGGCAGTTGGCGCTCCTGCTCGCGCTCGATGCGCCGCAGCTCCTCGGTCCGGTACAGGGCTCCCATCGATCGTCGATCCGCGGGCCGCGCCCTACGCTCGGCCCTGCACGGCCGGGCGCGTGACCCACTGGCCGACCGCGAGCGCGCTGGTCAGCCCCGGCGATTCGAAGCCGAAGAGCTGGATCAGGCCGGGCAGCCCGTGCGCGGCGGGCTCATCGATCACGAAATCGCGCGCCGCCTCTCCGGGCCCCGACAGCTTGGGCCGGATTCCCGCGTACGCGGGCTGCAGGGCGCCGTCCGGAAGCTGCGGCCAGTAGGTTCGAATGCTCGGATAAAACAGTGCGGCGCGGCCTGGATCGACGTCGAAATCGATCCGGTCGATCCACTCGACGTCCGGTCCGAAGCGGGCCGCTCCGCCCAGATCCAGCGTCAGGTGCACGCCCAGTCCGCCATCGCCGGGCATGGGATAGATCAGGCGTCCGAACGGCGCCTTGTGCGCCAGCGAGAAATAGCAGCCACGCGCCAGCCGCAGCGCCGGAATCCGCTCGGGCGGATAACCCTCGATGGTCGAAGCGACGGCCTGTGCCGACAGCCCCGCCGCATTGACCAGCACGCCGCAATCGATCTGGTACGGCTCGTCGCCCGCGGTGGTCAGGCGCCAGGCGCCGCCGTGCCGCTCGGCCCGCCGCATGGGCGAGCGCAACGCGATCAATCCCCCGTGGGACTGCAGATCACCGGACAGAGCCAGCATCAGTGCGTGAGAGTCGACGATCCCGGTCTCGGGCGAGTGCAGGGCAGCCCGACACCGCAGGCCAGGCTCCACCGATGCGACCCGGTCCGCATCCAGCCATTCGAGGTGCTCGACCTCGTTGGCGGCACCGCGCCGCTGAAGCTCGGCGAGCGATTCCAGCTGCGAGTCGGCGGTGGCGACGATCAGCTTGCCGAGCCGGCGGTGCGGCAGCGCCCGCTCGGTCAGGTAGCGATACAGCAACCGGCGTCCCTGCACGCACAGCCGCGCCTTCAAGCTGCCCGTGGCGTAGTACAAGCCCGCGTGAATCACCTCGCTGCTGCGCGAACTGACGCCCGAGCCGATGCGCGGCTCCGCCTCCAGCACGATCGTCTGCAAGCCGGCCATCGCGAGCGCCCTGGCACAGGCGAGCCCGATCACCCCGGCCCCCACTACGACGCAATCGACACGCTCCAATCCACTCTCTCCGGATTCACGTAAACGATACCCTAAGCATGGAATTCCACCCGTGGCCAGCGGCATATCCTCCGACTGGCAGGCGCCCCGTTGTCGCTAATCTGCGTCAGCCTCCTTCGTCAGCAGAACCCATGAACGCGCCAGACCGGATTGCGAACACCGCCCTCGGCGTGCTCGGAACGATGTCGATCTGCTATGCGCCCTTGATCGACAAGAAGCGCAAGGCGATCGGCACGCGCCTGACGATGCTGGCCGCCAATCCCCAGGACCGCCCACCGATCGGGCAGGTGCTGGAGGCTCTGAATACGGTCTGGCCCGAATCGGGCGCGCCGGTGCTGGTTGCACCGCTGGACGCGAGTTTCGACGAGTCGGCACTGGACTGGGATGCTCCGGGCAACGCGATCCTGGAGCTGCCGAGCTCGGCCCTGCTGGACCCGCGCACGCAGGCGGTGGCCCAGTCGCTGTTCCGGGACGGCAAGCGGCTCGCGCTGCGCAATCGCCCGGAAGTGGCGCTGCCGCCGGCGTTGCTCGCCTGCTTCGAATACGCGCTGATCCATCTGAGCGACGATCGCCGCCGGGGTCCGGACGGGGGTCCGCCCAGCGGTGTCACGCGACGCATCCCGTTCATCATCACCGGCGTGCAGACCGTGGCCGATGTGGACGGGGCCTACGAGCGCGGTGCCGCCGCCAGCGTGGGCTGGCCGCTTGACGACGTCACCCAGAAATCGGCGCGGCCGCTGCAGCCCGGACAGGCCGTTGTGCTGGAACTGCTGCGCCTGGTGCGCGACGACGCCGACATCGGCAAGATCGACGCGACCTTGAAGCGCGACCCCGCGCTCGCGTTCAAGCTGCTTCGACTGGTCAATTCGGCCGCATTCGGCCTGCCGGTGCAGATCACCTCGTTCCAGCATGCCGTGATGATGCTCGGCTACAAGAAGCTGATGCGCTGGCTGTCGCTGCTGCTGGCGACCGCATCGAAGGACACCAACACATTCCCGCTGATGCACGCTTCGATCCGGCGCGGGATGTTCCTCGAAACCATCGGCGCCGAAGAGCAGCAGACCGAGGTGCGCGACGAGCTGTTCATCACCGGCGCGTTCTCGCTGCTGGATCGGATCACCGGGGCCCCGTTCGAGCACCTGTTCGAGCTGATCTCGCTGTCGGAGACCATCGTCGATGCGATCGTGCGGCGCAATGGGCCGTATGCGCCCTACCTGACGCTGATCGAAGCCATCGAGCGCAGCGACCCGATCGTGATCCGCAAGCAGTCCGACCTGCTGGCCCTTCCGACCGGCCGCTGCAACGAGGCGCTGCTGAAGTCGATGAGCTCGGCCGAGCTGCTCGACGGCGACCTCTGAGCAAGTCGGGCCCGATGCGCGCACTATAATGTGCGCGTAGCTCGGGCCCATGTCCAGCCAACCCCTCTGTTTCTTCCTCGACGGCCCGGCCGCGCTGACCCGTTCGCGCGGCGAGCGGTTGCTGGCGAGGCTGCGGTCGATCGACCCGACACTGGTCGCGATCGAGTCACGCTACCGGCACTTCGTTCGATCCCGTCGCGCGCCTGACGCAGCCGAGGTGGCACGCCTGGCCGGCCTGCTCCAGTACGGCGAAGCGTTCGACGCCGCCGACCGGGACGGCGCCCTCGAGGCGCTGGTCGTTCCGCGGCCCGGAACGGTGTCGCCCTGGTCGAGCAAAGCCACCGATATCGCTCGCAACTGCGGATTCGAATGGGTCGAGCGCATCGAGCGCGGGCAGCTGTACCGGCTGCGCCTCGGCGATTCGGCCGACCGGCGGCGCATCGAGGCGCTCACCGCGCAGCTGCACGACCGGATGACCGAGTCGGTGATCGATCTGCAGGGCGCCGCGCAGCGGCTGTTCGAGCCGGCCGAGCGCCGGCCGCTCGCCATCATCGCGCTGGGCGCAGACCCGCGCGCTGCGCTGCAGCGGGCCAACATGGAATTCGGGCTGGCGCTGTCGGCCGACGAGATCGATTACCTGGTGCAGGTGTACGCGCGCGCGGGTCGCGATCCGACCGACGCGGAGCTGATGATGTTCGCGCAGGTCAACTCCGAGCACTGCCGCCACAAGATCTTCAACGCGGCCTGGACCGTCGACGGCGCGCTCCAGTCCGAGTCGCTGTTCGACCTGATCCGCTCCACGCACGCCGCTGCCCCCGAGGGAACGCTGGTCGCCTATCGCGACAATGCAGCGGTGCTGCAGGGGCGTGCGGCGCGGCCACTGGCCCCGCGCGGTTCGCTGCGCGATCCAGGCGTCCTGTACCAGGTTGCCGACGAGCTCGATCACATCGTCTTCAAGGTCGAGACCCACAATCATCCGACCGCGATTTCGCCCTTCCCAGGCGCGGCCACCGGCTCCGGCGGCGAGATCCGGGACGAGTCGGCCACGGGTCGCGGCGCCCGACCGAAAGCGGGGCTGTGCGGCTTCAGCGTATCGAACCTGAGGCTGCCCGGGATGCAGGCGCCGTGGGAGAGCGACCAGGACGTGTCAGGCCGCCACGTTGAGGCGGAATCGGGCGATTACGGCTTTCCATCGCGCATCTGCGAGGCCTCGCGGATCATGCTGGAAGGACCGATCGGCGCAGCGTCCTTCAACAACGAGTTCGGCCGTCCCAATCTGCTCGGTTACTTCCGGGCGTTCCAGCAGAACGTAGGGGGCGAACGCATCGGCTATCACAAGCCGATCATGATTGCCGGAGGCGTCGGCAGCATTCGCGCCGAGCTGGTCGAAAAGCAGCCGCTGCCCGCCGGCGCGCTGCTGGTGCAACTGGGCGGGCCGGGGCTGCGGATCGGGTTGGGGGGAGGGGCGGCCTCGAGCATCCAGGCCGGGGCCAACGCCGAGGATCTCGACTTCAATTCGGTGCAGCGTGGCAATGCGGAAATGCAGCGCCGCGCGCAGGAAGTGATCAACGCCTGCGTGGCGCTGGGCCCTGACAACCCGATCGTGTCGATACACGACGTCGGGGCCGGGGGCCTGTCCAATGCGCTGCCCGAGCTGGTGCACGCCGCCCACCGGGGAGCCCGCGTCGATCTGGCCGCCATCCCGGTGCTGGACAGCTCGATGAGTCCGCTGGAGATCTGGTGCAACGAGTCGCAGGAGCGTTACGTGCTGGCGCTGGAGCCCGCGCGGCTGGACGAGTTCGTCGCGCTGTGCGACCGCGAGCGCTGTCCTTATGCCGTGGTCGGGGTCGCCACGGCCCAGGACCGGCTGCTGGTCGTGCGCAACGGTGAGCACGCCGCAGTCGACCTGCCGGTGAGTACGCTGCTGGGCAAGGTTCCGCTCTCGCACCGTGACGCGCAAACGGTGCCGGCGCAGCTGGCGCCGCTCGATACCGGCGCGATCGATCCGTCGCAGGCGGCGATCGACGTGCTGCGGCACCCGACCGTTGCCAGCAAGTCGTTTCTGATCACGATCGGCGACCGCACGGTCGGAGGCCTGTGCAGCCGCGACCAGATGGTCGGACCGTGGCAGGTGCCGGTGGCCGATTGCGCGGTGACGCTGGCCGATTACGAAGGCTATGCGGGCGAGGCGATGGCGATGGGAGAGCGCGCGCCGCTGGCCATCGAAAGCGCGCCCGCCGCCTGTCGCGTCGCCATTGCCGAGGCGCTGCTGAACCTGGCCGCGGCCGACGTCGATTTCGCCCGAGTGAAGCTGTCGGCCAACTGGATGGCTGCCTGCGGACAGCCCGGACAGGACGCGGCGCTGTACCACGCGGTGCAGGCGGCCGCCGCCTTCTGCCGTGAGTTGGGAATCGGAATTCCGGTGGGCAAGGACTCCCTGTCGATGTCGACCCAGTGGCGCGACGGCACTCAGGACAAGCGGGTGCGCGCGCCGGTATCGCTGATCGTCAGCGCCGCGGCGGCGGTCGGCGATGTGCGCGGGAGCCTGACACCGCAGTTGCGGCTCGACCTGGGACCGACCGACCTCGTGCTGGTCGACCTGTCGGCTGGGCGTCTGAGGCTGGCCGGTTCGATCCTGGCGCAGGTTGCCGGCCAGTTCGGACGCGAGGTCCCCGACATCGAGGAGCCGGCCCGCCTGCGCGCGCTGCTGTCGGTGATCCGGCAGCAAGCGGCGGCCGGGCGGATCCTGGCCTATCACGACCGATCCGACGGAGGCCTGTGGGCCTGCGCGTGCGAGATGGCCTTCGCGGGGGGGTGCGGGGTGACGCTGAACGTCGACGTGCTGGCGGTCGACCCGCTCGCACTGGACGCCGGCGATTACCGGATCCGCGCCGAGCAGTTGCAGGCCCGCCGCACCGACGCCGTGCTGAAGGCCCTGTTCAGCGAAGAGGCGGGCTGCCTGATCCAGATCCGCCGTGCTGACCGCTCGCTCGTGATGGACGCGCTGCGCGAAGCCGGTCTGGGCGCGTGCAGCCACGTGATCGGCTCGCCCGCTGGACAGGACACGATCGAGGTCTGGTACGACGCGAAGCCCGTCGTTCGCCATTCGCGCCAGGCGCTGCTGCAGGCCTGGAGCGAGGTGTCCTGGCGAATGGCCGCGTTGCGTGACGATCCGGGGTGTGCCGACTCGGAGTACCAGGGGCTGGGCCGCCGAGGGCCGCTGTCGATGTCGTTGAGCTTCGGGCCGGACGACGACGTGGCCGCGCCATTTATCGCGCGCGGCGCCCGTCCGCGGATCGCGATTCTGCGCGAGCAGGGCGTCAACGGCCAGTACGAGATGGCGTCGGCCTTTCATCGGGCCGGTTTTGCCGCGGTCGACGTCCACATGTCGGACCTGCTGGCCGGCCGCATTTCGCTTGCGGGCTTCAAGGGGCTGGCCGCCTGCGGCGGGTTTTCCTACGGCGACGTGCTGGGCGGCGGCGGCGGCTGGGCCAAGTCGATCCTGTTCCATCCGAGACTGTCCGACGAGTTTGCGGCCTTTTTCGGCCGTCCCGACGCGTTCGCGCTGGGCGTGTGCAACGGCTGCCAGATGATGAGTCAGCTGCGATCGATCATTCCGGGCGCCGGCCACTGGCCGCGCTTCCTGCCCAATGCGTCCGAGCAGTTCGAGGCCAGGCTCACGATGGGCGAGGTGATCGAATCGCCGTCGATCTTCTTCCAGGGCATGTCCGGCAGCAGGATCCCGATCGTCACCGCGCACGGGGAAGGTCGCGCCGTGTTCGAAGATCAGGAAGCGCGCAGCCGCGCGATTGTTACCCTGCGTTTCGTCGACGCCGACGGCCGCCCGACCGAGCGGTATCCGGAAAATCCGAACGGCTCGCCGGACGGCGTGACCGGCCTGACGACGCCCGACGGCCGCTTCACGATCCTGATGCCGCATCCGGAGCGCGTGCGCCGCACCGTCCAGATGTCGTGGCAGCCGCCCGGGCTGGGCGAGGATTCGCCCTGGATGAGGGTGTTTCGCAACGCGAGGCGGTGGGTGGGGTAGCGTCGGATATCGGGCGCCTGGAACGAAATCGAAGCCGCTCTCGACGTTATCGAGAATCTGCTGGGACCGGCCCGGTCGTTGACGGTTGCCGTTCATGCAGGGGCTGTGAAGCTGGCGCGGGAGCACGCACTCTCGTTCTACGATGCGCTGATCGTTTGCGCTGCCGCGGATGCCGGGTGCGGTGTATTGCTGAGCGAAGACATGCAACACGGCCGAAAGCTGGGCGCCGTCACAATCCAGAATCCTTTCCTGACGTGAGCTTGGGGCGTGACCAAACTTACAACCGCGCGCCTTCGACTCGAGCCCTTCGATGATGCGCATGTCGATGGGCTCAATGCGATGAACTCCGACCCGGAGGTGATGCGCTACATCCCCAGCGGAGTGGAGAAGCGGGAGCAAACGATGGCAACGGTGCAGCGTGTCAAGGCGCGCTGGGCGAAGTGGGGGTTTTCCTGGTGGAGTTTCATCGAGCTGGCGACCGGAGAAATCGTCGGGGCAGGCTGCATCCAGCATCTGCGCAAGAGCGGATCGGAACCGGACCCGGCATGTCCGTTGGAAATCGGCTGGAGACTGCGGCGCGACCGGTGGCATCAAGGCCTGGCGTATGAAGCGTCCGTCGCCATGGCCGATTTCGCATTTCGGAACCTGAGGGCCGAGCCGTTGCTGGCCGTGTGCGACCCTGAAAATACTGCGTCGGCTGCGTTAATGAAGCGGCTTGGCATGAAGTATCGAGGAATCGAGATCTGGTACGAACAGGATGTGGCTACGTACGGGATAACATCCGACGAGTGGTTTGCCAGGCGCGGCCAGGACCCGCAGCCCCGCGAGTGACTGCAGCGGATCGCAGCGCGGGCAGTGGTCTCGCCATTCAAACGGGATGGGTAAGGCGAACCCGACCGCGGAAGAGGTGGCCGCCGAATACGAGCGCACGGTCGCGAAGAACTGAGTCGGCCTTTAGCCGCCTCAGAATTCCGCCAGGTCCGCGTGGGTGTTCAGATTGGCGAACTCGCGCTCCGATTCGAACGGCACCGCAACTGCGCCCACCGACTGCAGAAAGTCGGCCGGCTTGCGCAAGGCGTCGTTGAGCGCCTCCTCGAGGCGGGCGCGCAGGTCGGTGTTCAGCAGGCAGAACACCGGCTGGACCTGCCCGCCGCACCACGCAACCGCAGCCGAGGCGTCCCCGAGAGCGTCGGCCAGCCGGTCGACCAGGTTGCCCGGCAGCGCCGGCGCATCGCACGGGACGACCGCGAGCAGGCCCGGGGCCGCCGCGCGCATCGCCTGCACGATCCCCGCCAACGGGCCCTGAAACTCGCCGAAGCGGTCGGTGTCGTCCGTCAGCACCTCGACGCCCAGGGTGCGATAGCGGTCGATGTTCCGGTTCGCGCTGATCAGCACCGAGTCGACCTGGGGCGCGAAGCGCTCCAGCACGTGCTGCACCAGCGGGCGGCCGCGAAATTCGATCCACCCCTTGTCGAGGCCTCCCATCCGCATTCCCTGGCCGCCGGCCAGGATCAGGCCCGTGATGCTGGCCGTGCGTGCTGCGGGCACCGAGCCGCCGGTTTTCAACCGCCGATGTAGGACATCTCGACCCGGGCCGCGCCGTCGGCCACGTTCTGTCCGCGCAGCTCCGAGTAGCGATCGGTGCGCGCGCTCCAGATGCGGCCGAGCGCGGTGGCCACCTGCTCGTCGTCGGCGCCGCCCCGCAGCAGGGCTCGCAGGTCGTAGCCCTGCGAGGCGAACAGGCACAGGAACAGGCGCCCTTCGATCGACAGGCGGGCCCGCGTGCACGAGCGGCAGAACGCCTGCGTGACGCTGGCTACCACGCCGATCTCGCCGTGGCCGTCGCGGTACCGCCAGCGACGGGCCACTTCGCCGGGATAGTTCGGGTCGACCGGGGCGAGCGGCATCTCGGCGTTGATGGCGGCCACGATTTCAGAGGCCGGCACGACCTGGTCCAGGCGCCAGCCGTTGGTGGTGCCCACGTCCATGAACTCGATCATCCGCAGCAGATGACCGCGCTGCTTGAACCAGCGCGCCATCGGCAATATCTGGTGCTCGTTGACGCCGCGCTGCACCACCATATTGATCTTGACCGGCAGGCCGGCGTCCGCCGCCGCCTCGATGCCGTCCAGCACCGCCGCCACCGGAAAGTCGACGTCGTTCATCCGCCGGAACACGACGTCATCGAGCGCATCGAGCGACACCGTGATGCGCTTCAAGCCGGCCTGCGCGAGGCTCGCCGCGTGACGCCGCAGCAGCGAGGCGTTGGTGGTCAGCGCCAGGTCGACGCTGCCGCCGTCCGGCGTGGTCAGCTCCGCCAGCATGCGGATCAACCGGGTCAGGTCCTTGCGAAGCAGGGGCTCGCCGCCCGTCACGCGTATCTTCTCGACGCCGTGTGCCACGAACACCCGCGCCAGGCGCGTGATTTCCTCGAAGCTGAGCAGATCCGAATGCTGCAGGAAACGGTGCTCCCGGTTGAACACCTCCTTGGGCATGCAATACGTGCAGCGGAAATTGCAGCGGTCGGTGACCGAGATGCGCAGATCGCGCAGCGGCCGCTGCAGGCGATCGGTCAGATGACCCAGGGCGGGCCGGATCTGCCCGGGCTCAGGCACCGCGACGCGACGCACGCGGGCGTCCAGCACGGGGATGAAGCGTTCCGACATCTGGTTGGGTTGGCTAAAAGCAATCGGCGATGACCAAGCCTCGGCTCTGTCGTAGATCGTACGCGCCCTTCGCCCGCGTCAGGGGGCGGTCGCCGTGCGGGAATCGAAGCGACCGCCCGCCCGCAACGGCGGGTCCGTCAAGGCTGGCCGCGCGTTTCAACCTGCGTCAGCGGCGCCTCCTCGACCGGCGCCAGTACCGGCCGCTCGCGTCCGATCCGCGCCGGCGCCGGCTGCAGTGCAGCAGCGCGAGCCTGCGCAGCGGCCAGCTTGGCCGGATCGGTCTGGGCCAGCTTCATCCCCGACGATTCGACGATCGGCAGCAATTCGGCCATCGCCATGGGGGCCGGTTCGATGGCACGCTCAAGCGGTGACTCGTGGCGCAACACGACCGGCTGCGGCGCCGGCTCGCTTTGCTGCGCCGGCGGCGGCACCGGCTCCCACCGAGGAGCCGACTCCTCTTGCAGCGCCGGCGGTGCGGCCGGTTCCCTGCGCGGCGCCGGTTCCCTGCGCGGCGCCGGTTCTCTTCGCTGAGCCGGCTCGGCTGCCTCGCGGTCCGCCTCTTCGGACTCGGCCTCGTTCAACGGCGCCTCGACCGGGCCGCCGGCTGCGCGCTCACCGCGTTCGGAGCCGCGCCCGCGGCGCCGACGGCGCCGGCCACGCCGCTCCTCGCCGCCGGCTGCGGCCTCTGCGGCTGGGCCCGAGGGAAGAGTAGCCGGGACTTCGGCGCCGGGTGCCGCCACCAGGGACTCGCTGGCGGGCAGCGTCTCTCGCGGCGCCTCGGACGGTTTGCGGCCATCGCGCGCGGGACGGCGCGCCCCATCGCCGCGAGACTCGCGCTTGCCCTGGCGCTGCTCCTCGCCCTGCTCGGGACGGGGCGTGCCGGCCGGACGGTCGCGGCGCTGACCCTGCTCGCGACCGCGATCCGTGCGCTCGCCGCGCTCGCCGCGTTGGCCGCGCCCCGGTGCTGCCCGCTCCGTTCCGGCGCGTTCGGCGCGGGCCTCGCCACGCTCGGGGCGGCGTTCGCCGCGACGGTGGCGATCGCGATCGGGCCGGCTGCGGTCGGGCGCGGCCCGCTCCCCAGTCCGGGGCGGGGCCGCTGGTGCGACTTCGGGTTCGACTGCGAACCAGTTGCGGATACGCAACCACAGGGACGGGCCTGCGGCGGCCGGGGCTGGCGCCGGGATGGTCGGCACGGCAACGACCGGAGCCGGCGTTTCCGGAACCACGCCCTTGACCACCGCTTCCTGGCGCCGATTGCGCGCCTCGTCGGGCCGTCCCGGCAGGTACGGCTGGTCCTCGCTCGGCGCGGTGACGCGGTCATAGCTCGGCTTGGCCTGGTCGAGCCGCTCATCGTCGTGCTTGAGCCGCTCGATGCTGTAGTGCGGCGTCTCCAGGAACTTGTTCGGGATCAACACGATCGAGACCTTCAGCCGGGCCTCGAGCTTCGTCAGATCCGCCCGCTTCTCGTTCAACAGGTACGTGGCCACGTCGATCGGAACCTGCGCGTGCAGGGCGGCCGTGTTTTCCTTCATCGCCTCCTCCTGCAGGATGCGCAGGATGTGCAGGGCCGAACTGTCGGTGTCGCGCACCTGGCCGACGCCGTTGCAGCGCGGGCAGGTCACGTGACTGCCCTCGCTCAGGGCCGGCCGCAGCCGCTGGCGCGACAGCTCCATCATGCCGAAACGGGAGATCTTGCCCATCTGGACGCGGGCGCGGTCGTGGTGCAGGGCGTCCTTCAGCCGCTGCTCGACGGCCCGCTGGTTGCGGGCGTCTTCCATGTCGATGAAATCGATCACGATCAGCCCGCCCAGGTCGCGCAGCCGCAGCTGCCGGGCTACTTCATCGGCCGCTTCCAGGTTGGTGCGAAGCGCCGTTTCCTCGATGTCGGAGCCGCGCGTGGCCTGCGCGGAGTTCACATCGATGGCCACCAGGGCCTCGGTATGGTCGATCACGATGGCGCCGCCCGCGGGCAGCGGAACCTGCCGTGAATGTGCCGTCTCGATCTGATGCTCGATCTGGAACCGGGAGAACAGGGGCACATCGTCCCGGTAACGCTTGACCCGGGCCGACACATCGGGCATCACCAGGTCCACGAACGTCTTGGCCTGGTTGTAGACGTCCTCGGTGTCGATCAGGATCTCGCCGATTTCCGGACTGAAGTAATCCCGGATGGCCCGGATCACCAGGCTGGACTCCAGGTAGATCAACTCGGGCGCCTTGACCTGCTGGACCGCGTCGGTGATCGCCTTCCACAGCTGCATCAGGTATTTCAGATCCCATTGCAGCTCCTCCACCGCTCGACCCAGCCCGGCGGTGCGTGCGATCACGCTCATGCCGGGCGGCAGGTCGAGCTGGTCGATCGCGTCGCGCAGCTCCTGCCGGTCCTCGCCCTCGACGCGCCGCGATACGCCGCCGCCGCGCGGGTTGTTGGGCATCAGCACCAGGAAGCGTCCGGCCAGCGAGACGAAGCTCGTCAGCGCCGCGCCCTTGTTGCCGCGCTCCTCTTTTTCGACCTGGCAGATCAGCTCCTGGCCTTCGGAGATCGCGTCCTGGATCCGGGCGCGCGCCACATCCACGCCCGGCTTGAAGTACTGCCGGGAGATCTCCTTGAAGGGTAAAAAGCCGTGCCGCTCCTCGCCGTAATCGACGAAGCAGGCTTCCAGGCTGGGCTCGACCCGGGTAATGAGCCCTTTGTAGATATTGGACTTGCGCTGCTCGCGACCGGCGGTTTCGATGTCCAGGTCCAGCAGCTTCTGGCCGTCGACGATAGCGACGCGCAGCTGCTCCGCGTGAGTCGCGTTGAACAGCATCCGTTTCATCAGCACTCCCCGCGCCCTCGCGGGCGCTCGTGTGCCGATCCGGATCCGAGCTCAGGCGGCGGCGTTGGCGCGGGGCCCCGAACGGGCGGCGCGGCGGCGCGCAGCCGCACGCACGCGGCCGCGCGGTCGGCGCCGTGCGCCACCTGCACGCGGTTCCGCGCGCCCGTCGTATACCGTCTGGTTCACGGTCAGCCCGTCCATTCGCAACACGCTAAGCCTGGTCAAATGCCTGGTTCAAACTTGCCGCGTGGTGGTCGACCAAACGGCCCAGCCAAGATCCGAATTCGGCTGGCGCCGGCCATCTGACTGGCAACGGCGCCTTCGATTGCAGAAGGACCGTTCATGCCAGCACAGCGTGCGCCGGCATCGTCGACCCTTCCTTTCCTACGCGTAACGCGCATCCGGCGCGCTACGCACCCTTTTGGCTGCACAATCCGACCTCCCGGCACGCCTCGCGTCCGACTGGGCGTGGCGGCGCCGCTTAGAATTGCAGCCGACAGGACCGCACCGCAGCAAAGGCCGCGTTCAAACCGGCAGTGAACCCGCAATGATCCCCGCATTGACCTCAGCCGGCAGAGGCTGCACGACCGGTGTTGGGTCGACCCCCTGCCCTGTGAGGGTGCATAAGCCACCCGGGTGCGAAATCGGGCGCAGTCCATTACAACTTGATTAAGTATAGGCAACATGGGGGTCGAACGCAAAGGCACGGCGGCCGTCCGATATGTGACCGTGGACCCCGAATACGCAGGCCAGCGGCTGGACAACTTCCTGATCCGGCTCAGCAAAGGGGTTCCGAAGAGCCACATCTACCAGATCGTTCGCAGCGGCCAGGTGCGGATCAATCGCGGGCGGGCCGCGGCCGATCAGCGCCTGTCGGCCGGCGACGAAATCCGCATTCCGCCGATGCGCACCGGCGGCCGCGGCGCGGTCGCGCCGGCGGCGGCCGCATCGATGTTGCCGGTCGTGTTCGAGGACGAGCACCTGCTCGTCGTGGACAAGCCGGCGGCGATGGCGGCGCACGGCGGAAGCGGCGTTTCATTCGGGGTGATCGAAGCGATCCGGGCCGCCCGCCCGAATCAGCCGTACGTGGAATTGGCGCACCGGCTCGATCGGGATACTTCGGGGCTGATGCTGCTGGCCAAATCGCGGCGCGCGCTGCTGAAGGTGCACGCGATGCTGCGAACCGGCGAGGTTGAAAAGCGCTATCTGGCGCTGGTGGCGGGGCGCTGGCTCAATGATCGCCAGCACGTGAAGCTGGCGCTGTCCCGGGGCGGCGCCGGCGCGGCCGGCAAGGTTCGGGTCGACCCCGAGGGCGGGGCGGCCGCGCACACCGTGTTCGAACTGCGCGAGCGTTTCGCCCAATTCGCGCTGCTCGATTGCGAATTGCGCACCGGGCGCACGCACCAGATCCGGGTTCATCTGGCCCACATCGGGTTTCCGATCGTGGGAGACGACCGCTACGGCAGCCACGAGCTGAACCATCGGGTAGCACGGGGCGAATTCGGTTTCGGGCTGGAGCGCATGTTCCTGCATGCCGGGCAGCTGCGGCTGCGCCACCCGGTCAGCGGCGAGCCGATCGCGCTCGCCTCGCCCCTTGCGGCCGACTGCGAGAAGCTGCTGGAGGCGCTGCGCCGTGCTTGATCGATTCGATGCGATCGTGTTCGATTGGGACGGAACGCTGCTCGATTCGACCGCGGCCATCGTGGCCGCGATTCGCGGCGCTGCGGCCGACCTGAACCTGCCCGATCCCGGCCCGCAGCGGGCTTCGGAGGTGATCGGGCTGGGACTCGCTCAGGCGCTGTCGATTGCGGTGCCCGGGCTGCCGGCCGAGCGGGCGGCGGAATTCGCGGCTCGCTACCGGGTCCACTATCTGGCCGCCGAGTCGCGCCTGCAGCTGTTTCCCCACGCGCGTGAGCTGCTGGTCGAGCTGAAGTCGCGCGGCCGCAAGCTGGCGATCGCAACCGGCAAGACGCGCGCGGGGCTGACGCGCGCGCTCGACAGCCTGGGGCTGGCGGCGCAGTTCGATGCGAGCCGGTGCGCCGATGAAACCGAGCCCAAGCCGCATCCGAAGATGCTGCTGGAACTGGCCGATCTGCTGCACACCGCGCCGGATCGGATGATCATGGTGGGCGATACGACCCACGACCTGCAAATGGCCGAGGCGGCCGGCGCGGCCGCGGTCGCCATCACCCACGGTGCGCACCCACCCGGCCTGCTGCGGCAGGCCCGTGCGCTGGCCATGCTCGATTCGCTCCAGGAGCTGCAGCGGTGGCTGATGCCGGCCTGATGCGCCCCGGTCTGATCCGAGTCTGCGAGTCGGCCGCGCTGACCGACGGCGGCGATGGCGTGCGCTTCAGCGTGACTCCGCAACGCAACGGGCCCACCGCGTTCGCGGTGCGTAATCGGGGCAGGGTGTTCGGATACCTGAACCGGTGCGCACACACGGGGCTGGAGCTGGACTGGACCGAGGGGCGCTTCCTGGACTCCGAGCGGCGCTGGCTGATCTGCGCGGCGCACGGGGCGTTGTACGAGCCCGTCACCGGAGCCTGCGCGGGCGGACCCTGTACCGGCCGCGGCGCGCTGGTGCCGCTGGCGCTGGTGGAAATCGACGGCGTGGTCTACTGGCGGCCGGACCGCGGCGAGCCGACCGCCTGAGCCGGCGCGCCGGCGCTGCTGCCGGAGGCGCTGTCGCCGTGCAGCAGGAACACCGCCGGGCGGCGCTGCAGCGCCGGGCGCTCGGCTGCCGACATCGCGCGCCATTGCCCGATGCGCCGCGTGATGGTCGCTTCCGAGCTGCTTCCCAGATCCAGCGCCAGGCACAGGCGCGTCGAGTCGGCGCAGTGCGCCAGGATGGCGTCGAACAGGCGCTCGGTCCGATAGGGCGTCTCTATGAAAATCTGCGTTTCGCCTTGCGTTGCGTCACGCTCGATGCGCCGCAAGGTCTGCGCCAACTCACCGGCCGGCTGCGGCAGGTAGCCCAGGAAGCGGAAGTGCTGACCGTTCATACCGGAGGCCATCAGCGCCAGCAACACCGACGACGGGCCCACCAGTGGCCGCACCGGCACGCCGAAATCGTGGGCGCACGCAACGATCGCGGCGCCCGGGTCCGCCACACCGGGGCAGCCACATTCGGACACCAGCGCCGCGTCGCTGGCGCCGGCGCGCAGCGGCGCCAGCCACTCCAGCGCCTGCGCCCGCTGCGGGTCGTGACCGATCTCGACGATGCGGACCTGCCGTATCGGACCGGGATGCCCGGCCGCCTTCAGGAAGGCCCGGGCGCTGCGCGCGTTCTCCGCCAGCACGTATTGCGCCTCGCGGGCCACGCGCAGAACCGGCGGCGGCAGCACCTCGCAGGCGGCCATCTCGGCCAGTGGCACCGGCAGGACGAACAGCGTGCCGGCCATGGCGTCAGCGCTGCGGCAAGGCGACGCCGCAGCCGGCCAGCATCGAGGTCAAGCGGATCAATGGCAGCCCGATCAGCGCGGTGGGATCGTCCGACCGTACCCACTCGACCAGGCAGATCCCGAGCGATTCGATCTTGGCCGAACCCGCGCAGTCGTACGGCCGCTCGATCAGCAGATACGCTTCCAGCGCCTCGGGCGGCAGTCGACGAAACTGCACCAGCGTGTCCACGCAATCGAGCTCGCTGCGGCCGTCGGCGCCGCGCACCACCGCCAGCGCCGTATGGAACCTGACTTGCCGCCCCTGCATCTGCAGCAGCTGCCGCAAGGCGTCCTGATGATCGAGCGGCTTTCCGAGCGCAACGCCGTCCAGCACCGCCACCTGGTCCGATCCGATCACGATGGCGTCGGGACGGCGCGAGCTCACTGAAGCGGCTTTCAGAAGGGCCAGCCGACGCGCCTGCTGCAGCGGCGCCTCGCCGGGCTGCGCGGACTCCTCGACGCCGGGCGCCTGCACCTCGAACGGCAGGCCCAGCCGCTGCAGCAGCTGGCGCCGGTACGGCGAGCTGGACGCGAGTACGATGGAGGTTGGCATCCTGTCGAGTGTAGCGGTGCCGAATGAAACGGACCGTCGATGTGTTCGAGCTGGCGCGCGACGCCGGCAGTGTAGAAGGGCAGCTCGCAGCCGCCGAGCTGCCGCGCTTGTCGGCCCTGCTGGCCCCGCCGATGGGCAGCATCCACTTCCACTTTGAAGGCCGCATCGACGACAAGGGCCGCAGCGCGGCCGATCTTCGGCTCGAAGGCAGCCTGGGCCTGAAGTGCGACCTGTGCGGCGGCCGACTGGAGTGGCCGCTGGACGAGAGCAGCGGATTTTTCTTCGTCGACGACGAACGGGAACTCACCGCGCTTCCGATCACGGCCGAGGGCGACGAACCGCTGCTCGGGAGCCACCAGTTCGATCTGCAGGATCTGGTCGAAGAGCAGACCATCCTGGCTTTGCCGATTTCACCGCGCCATCCCTTATGCGAGACGGCGCCGGGCGCCGAGGAGCCGGAGCAGGGCGCCAGCCGGCCTTTTGCGGCCCTGGCCGCGCTCAAGCGGGGTCGAACCGATATACAATAACCAGTTCAACTTAGTGAACCTGGTGTCACGATGGCTGTTCAACAGAACAAGAAATCGGCTTCGCGACGCGGCCAGCACCGCGCGCACGATTTCCTCACTCCTCCCCCGCTCGCCAACGAGCCGTCGACCGGCGAAGTGCATCGCCGCCATCATGTCAGCCCGAACGGGTTTTACCGGGGGCGCAAGGTTCTGCAGACCAAGAACGACGAGTAGCCTGGAGCCGGACGCCCGATGACCGTCCGGATCGCGATCGATTGCATGGGTGGCGACCAGGGCCTGGCGGTCACGGTGCCGGCCGCCGTGCGCAGCGCCTGCGCCGATCCCGAAACGGTGTTCCTGCTGGTCGGTCGCTCCAGCCAGATCGAGGCGGCCCTGCGCCAGGCCGATGCCAGCCGGGCACCGGGCCAGCTGCACATCGTGCACGCCGAACAGCAGGTCGAGATGGACGATCCGCCGGCGGTCGCGCTGCGCAACAAGCGCGATTCGTCGATGCGGGTGGCTTTGCAGCTGGTCAAGACTGGGCAGGCCGATGCCTGCGTGAGCGCCGGCAATACCGGGGCTTTAATGGCGATTGCGCGCTTCGTGCTCAAAACGCTCGATGGCATCGACCGGCCGGCCATTGCGCACCTGCTGCCCAACGAGAAGGCCGGCTTTACCACCGTGCTGGACCTTGGCGCCAACGTCGATTGCAGCGCCGAGCAACTGCTGCAGTTCGCGATACTGGGCTGCGCGCTGGTGTCCGCGCTGCGGGGGACCCAGCGGCCGACCGTGGGGCTGCTGAACGTGGGCGAAGAAGTGATCAAGGGCAACGAAGTGGTCAAGCAGGCGGCCGAACTGCTGCGCTCGAGCGGGCTGAATTTTTACGGCAACGTCGAGGGCGACGACATCTACCGGGGCACGACCGATGTGGTGGTGTGCGACGGATTCGTCGGCAACGTGGCGCTGAAGGCCTCGGAAGGACTGGCGCAGATGCTGGCCGGATTCGTGCGCGAGGAGTTCACCCGCAACCTGTTCGCGCGGCTGATCGCGCTGATCGCGCTGCCGGTGCTGTTGCGTTTTCGGCGGCGCGTCGATCACCGGCAGCACAACGGGGCCTGCCTGCTCGGCCTGCGCGGCATCGTGATCAAGAGCCACGGCTCGGCCGACGCCCACGCGTTCGGTTTTGCGATCCGGCGCGCGGTCGAGGCGGCCCGCCACCAGCTGCTCACGCGCACCGAAGCGGCCGTGGCTCCGCTGGTGGCCAATCGCTTGAACCGGCCGGCCGAAGCGAGCGCCGGGGCGCTTTGAACGGCTGATGCGAACAGCGACCGGATCACGCGTCATCGGCACCGGCAGCGCCCTGCCGGCGCGGCCCGTGACGAACGAGCAGCTCGCGGCGCAGCTCGCCACGCACGGCGTGCAGACCTCCGATGCGTGGATCGTCGAGCGCACCGGGATCCGCCAGCGCTACATCGCCGAGCCTGGGCTCACCACGGCGCAGCTGGGCCTGCGGGCGGCCCGAGCGGCACTGGCGGCGGCGGGCGTGTCGGCCGATTCGATCGACCTGATCGTTCTGGCCACCTCGACTTCGGATCAGATTTTTCCCAGCACCGCCTGCCTGATCCAGGCCGAACTGGGCATCCGGGGTGGCGCCGCTTTCGACGTTCAGGCCGTCTGCAGCGGTTTCGTGTACGCACTGGCGGTGGCCGATGCGCTGCTGCGCACCGGTGCCCACCGCCGGGCACTGGTGATCGGCTCCGAGGTCTTTTCCCGCATCCTGGACTGGAATGACCGGTCCACCTGCGTTCTGTTCGGCGACGGCGCCGGCGCGGTCGTGCTGGACGCGAGCGACCGGCCGGGGCTGCTCGCGTGCCGCCTGCACTCGGACGGCGCGCGCGCCGGTATCCTGTGCACGGCGGGGCGCCTGGCGCAGGGCAAGGTCGAGGGAGATCCCTTTCTGAGGATGGACGGGGCGGCCGTGTTCAAGATCGCGGTCGAAGTGCTGGAGAGTTCGGCGCGCGAGGTGCTGCAGGCGGCCGACATGGGCGTGAGCGAGCTCGACTGGCTGATCCCGCACCAGGCCAACATCCGGATCCTGGCGGCCACCGCGCGCCGGCTGGGCGTGCCCCCCGAGCGGATGATCGTCACCGTCGACCGTCACGGCAACACCTCGGCCGCCTCGGTGCCGCTGGCGCTCGACTGGGGCGTGCAAAGCGGCAAGATCCGCGCCGGCCACAGCGTGCTGCTGCAGGGGGTCGGCGGCGGACTGACCTGGGGCTCGGTGCTGTTGAGAATGTGAGACCCATGCGTGTGGCGTTCGTGTTTCCAGGCCAGGGTTCCCAGTCGGTCGGCATGCTGGACGCCTTTGCCGCCGATGCGGTGGTCGGCGGCATCGTGCGCCGCGCCTCCGATGCGCTGGGGCAGGACATCGGGCGGCTGATCCAGGACGGCCCGGCCGAGCAGCTGGAGCTCACGGTCAATACGCAGCCGTGCCTGTTGACGGCCTCCTACGCGATCTACGCGGCCTGGCGCGCCGCGGGCGGCCCGCAGCCGGCCCTGATGGCCGGCCACAGCCTGGGCGAGTACACGGCCCTGGTGGCGGCCGAGGCCGTCTCGCTGGAGCAGGCCGTGCCGCTGGTTCGGTTTCGGGCCCAGGTGATGCAGGAGGCCGTTCCGGTCGGAGTGGGCACGATGGCGGCCATCCTCGGGCTGGACGAAGCGGGCGTGGAGGCAGCCTGCGCCGAGGCCGCCGGCGGGGAGGTGGTCGAGGCGGTCAACTTCAACGCGCCGGCGCAGATCGTGATTGCCGGGCATTGCGGCGCGGTCGCCCGCGCCTGCGAGATCAGCCGCCGCCTGGGCGCCCGGCGGGCGGTGCCGCTGGCCGTGTCAGTGCCGTTCCACTCGAGCCTGATTCGGCCCGCCGCCGAGCGGCTGCGCGAGCGCCTCGCCACCGTCACGGTGCGCCGTCCCGAGGTGCCCGTGATCAACAACATCGATGTGCGCGAGGAGTCCGAGCCGGACCGCATCCGCGACGCGCTGGCGCGCCAGGCCGCCGGCCCTGTGCGCTGGACCCAGATCATTCAGGCGATGAGCGAGCGCGGCATCACCCACGTGGTCGAGTGCGGCCCCGGCAAGGTGCTCAGCGGCTTGACGCGCCGCATCGTGCCGGGCTTGGCGAGTCTTTCGGTGAGCGACCCGGTCACGCTGGGCCAGGTGCTTTCGGCGCTGCGAGGCTGAGTTGAACGAGCTGCCGCTGCTGCGCGCCGATGCACTGCAGGGTGAAGTGGCGCTGGTCACCGGAGCCTCGCGCGGAATCGGACGGGCCGTTTTGGTGCACCTGGCGCGCACGGGTGCGCAGGTTGTGGGTACCTCGACGTCGCAGGCCGGCGCCGAGGCGATCACGGCACAGATCTCCGAGCTGGGTGCCAGCGGCCGCGGAGCCGTGTTGAATGTCCGCCAGGCGGCGCAGATCGATCCGCTGGTGGAGTCGATCGTGCAGGCCTACGGCAAGCTGTCGGTGCTGGTGAACAGCGCCGCCGTGACCAGCGACACGCTGGCGCTGAGAATGCGCGACGAGCAGTGGGACGAGGTGATCGACACCAATCTGACCGGTGCGTTTCGTTTGTCGCGCAGCGTGATGCGCGGCATGATGAGAGCCAAACACGGCCGTATCATCAACATCTCCTCCGTCGTGGGATCGAGCGGCAACGCCGGGCAGGCCAACTATGCGGCGGCCAAGGCAGGCCTGGAAGGCATGACCCGCGCCCTGGCTCGGGAACTCGCCAGCCGGGGCATCACGGTCAACTGCGTGGCGCCGGGATTCATCGATACCGACATGACACGCGCGTTGAGCGCCGCCCAGTCGCAGGCGGTTCTGGCCCAGATCCCGCTGGGCCGGCTTGGACAGGCCGACGAAATCGCCGCCATCGTGGCGTTTCTGGCTTCACCCGCCGGCGCTTACATCACCGGGTCGACGGTGCATGTGAACGGCGGCATGTATATGTCCTGATGTGCGCGCGGTCTTGATACCGAGCTCTGATAGAATGCGGCCCGCTTTTGGGAGATGCTGGCATTTCTCGGCGATGACGAATGCGTCCGCGAGCATGCGGCGGGCCGAGAGCCTGGTCCGGGACGCTGAGGGCTCGACCAGTACGAGTGTCGCCGCTCCGGCGATGGTCCAACAAGGCGCAGGAGGAGCACATGGACAGCATTGAACAGCGGGTCAAGAAGATCGTCGCTGAGCAGCTCGGTGTCAACGAGGCCGACATCAAGAACGAGTCGGCCTTCGTCGACGATCTGGGCGCTGACTCGCTCGATACGGTGGAGCTGGTCATGGCCCTCGAGGACGAGTTCGAGTGCGAAATTCCCGATGAAGAGGCCGAGAAGATCCGCACCGTTCAGCAGGCGATCGACTACGTCAACGCGCACCTGAAGAAGGCCTGACAGTCTCCCGCGCAATCCTTCCTTTTCGAGGTTAAGCACCGATGACGTCACGACGTCGCGTCGTGGTCACGGGGCTCGGAATCGTCTGCCCCGTCGGCAATGATCTGCAGACCGCCTGGCAGCAATTGCTGGCCGGCACTTCCGGGATCGCGCGCATCACGCGCTTCGATGCCTCCACCTATCGCGCCCAGATCGCCGGCGAGGTCAAGGGTTTCGAGGTGGAGCGCTACGTGGCGGCCAAGGAAATCCGCCGCATGGATACCTTCATCCATTACGGGGTGGCCGCCTCGGTGCAGGCCATGGCCGACAGCGGCCTCGAAGTGACCGACGCCAATCGGGACCGGATCGGCTGCGTCGTCGGATCCGGCATCGGCGGCCTGCCGCTGATCGAGGACAACCACTCGGAAGCGGTCAATCGCGGACCGCGCCGCATCTCGCCGTTCCTGATTCCGGGAGCGATCATCAACATGATTTCGGGCAACGTCTCGATCATGTACGGTCTAAGGGGCCCGAATTTCGGGATCGTGTCGGCCTGTACCACGGGACTGCATTCGATCGGCGAATCGGCCCGGATCATCGAGCGGGGCGACGCCGATGCGATGCTGGCCGGAGGGGCGGAGTCGACCATCTGTCCGCTCGGGATCGGCGGCTTCGCATCGATGCAGGCGCTGTCGCTTCGCAACGACGACCCCGCCGCCGCCAGCCGGCCATTCGATCGCGGCCGCGACGGTTTCGTGCTGGGCGAAGGCGCGGGCGTGGTCGTGCTGGAAGACTACGTGGGTGCGCGACGCCGCGGCGCGCGCATCTACTGCGAGGTGGTCGGATTCGGCATGACCGCCGATGCCTACCACATGACGGCGCCGGACGTGGACGGGCCGCGCCGCTGCATGCAGCTCGCGCTGCGGGACGCCGGCATCGATGCAGCCCAGGTCTCGTACCTGAATGCGCACGGCACGTCCACACCGCTGGGCGACCTGAACGAGACCAATGCGATCAAGGCCGTGTTCGGCGATGCGGCGCGCCGCCTGGTGGTGAATTCGACCAAGTCGATGACCGGCCATCTGCTCGGCGGCGCCGGCGGCATCGAATCGGTGATCACGGCCCTGGCCATCCATCACCAGGTGTCCCCTCCGACCATCAATCTGACCGATCCGGATCCGGAGTGCGACCTCGATTACTGTGCCAACACGGCGCGCGAGCTGAAGATCGACTACGCGCTTAAGAACTCGTTCGGTTTTGGCGGCACCAACGGCACGCTGGTATTCGGACGTGCTCCTTAAGACCGCGCCTTCGGGCCTGCGGCAGCGCGCGATCGCGGCGGCGGCCGCGTTCAGCGGCTCGCTGGCTGCGTTCTGCCTGGCAACCGCACTGGCGAGGAACGAGCCTGCGCCGGTCTGCGGCTTTGCCGCCGCAGCGGTTGCAGCCGCTGCGCTGGTCGGGCAGGCGCGCCGCGCGCGCCGCGATCGGCCAGCGCTGCGACTGGACCCCCAGGGAGCCGTGTGGCTGGATTGCGGCAGCGCGGCAGAAGTGCAGTTGCGGGCGGTAGGGATCACCCGCAACCTGATCTGCCTGACGGGGTGGGGCCCGGGCGCGCCCACTTGGGCGGTCTGGCGCGACAGCCTCTCCGAGGACGGTTTCCGGCGCATCGCGGCCTATGGCCTGTGGCGGCGCGGCGCCCGGCCGGATCGGACCGAATCATTCGAACTTATCGCGCGGGGAACTGTCAGAGGTGAGCAGTCGGTTCCGCGGATCAGAAGGCCTCGGGGCCAATGAGCGAGCGCGATGTCGACTGGGAACTGGTCAGTCGCGTGCAGCGCGGAGACAAGCACGCGTATGAATTGCTGGTTTCGAAATACCAGCGCAGAATCACGCGCCTGCTGTCCCGCATCATCCGGGACCCGTCCGACATCGAAGATGTCGCCCAGGAGGCCTTCATCAAGGCGTATCGGGCGTTGCCCAGTTTTCGGGGCGAGAGTGCGTTTTATACATGGCTGTACCGGATTGCGATCAACACGGCCAAGAATCATTTCGCGGCCCAGGGCCGGCGCGCTGCCACCCGCTCCAGCAGCGAGCTGGAGGATGCCGAAGGCGCCGACGATGGCATGGCGCTGCGCGACGTTGCAACTCCGGACGCGCTGCTGCTGTCGAAGCAGGTCGGCGAAGCGGTCAACCGGGCCATCGAACGGCTGCCGGAAGATCTGCGCACGGCCATTGTTCTGCGCGAGCTCGAGGGAATGAGCTACGACGAAATCGCGACCGCCATGAATTGCCCGGTGGGTACGGTGCGGTCGCGCATCTTCCGGGCGCGCGAGGCGGTGGCGGCCGAGTTGCGGCCGCTGCTGGGCACTCGGGAGGATCAACGCTGGTGAAGGAGATCGTTCGATGAGTACGACGCAGGGGGCCGGAAAGCCGGTTTCCGCCGACGCAGAGCTGGAACTGTTGTCGGCATGGCTCGACGGCGAGCTGGAGCCGGGTCAGTACAACGTGATACTGGATCGGCTGAAGACGGATCCGGCTTTGCGGGCCCAGTTCGAATGGTTCAACCTGGCCGGGGACGCGTTGCGTTCGCACGAAGTGGCCGCCTGCGACGATCCGGCGCTGGTGGGACAGGTGCGGCGCGCGCTGCAGGCCGAGCCGGTCAGGATCGGTCCCGGAGCGATATCGGGGTCGAAACTGCGGCGCCACATCGCCACCGGCGTCACGGTGGCTGCGGCGGCCGGAATGCTGGCCGTGGTTGCGTTGCCGCAACTGCGCGGCCCGGGTGGGGTGCAAGTGACCCCGGTTACGGCGCCGATGGTGACGAGCACGATCCCTGCGCCGAGTCCGGCGCTCGCCCAGGCGCCTGCCACCAAGCCGAAGGCGGCTCGCAGCTCGCAACTGGACCGGTATTTTCAGGCGCATGGGGGATTGGCGGCCACTGGCGTAATGCCGGAGGCTGCGGGCTACATCAAGATGGCGGGGGAGCAGGAGCGGTGAGGTTGGCCGGCTTGGGATGCCGCCGGTGGCTGGGGGCATCACTGTTGGGCACGGCGCTCTGTCTGGCATGGCCCGTCGCGCAGGCCGCTGACGATAAAAGCCCGATCGAATGGCTGCGGGCGATCCGCAGCGCCGCGCAGCGCGCCAACTACACCGGCACGGTCGTGTACCAGCGCGGCGACGAGGTGCGCTCGTCACACATCGTGCACTATTTCGACGGCGGCGTCCCGCGCGAGCGCGTCTTGACGCTTGATGGCCGGGCGCGCGAATTCATCCGTCGGGGCGACGAGGTCCAGTGCCTGTATCCTAAAGCCCGCCGCGTGGTGATCGAGCAGACCGGACCACGCACCACGTTCCCGGCTCTGGGTCAGGTCGGCCTGAACCGGGTTCTGGAGCACTATTCACTGGCCGTGGGCGATGTGGAGCGGGTTGCGGGTATCGAATGCCGGGTGCTCAAGCTGGAGCCGCGCGATCTGCTGCGGTACGGCTATCGTTTGTGGGTCGAACCCCAAAGCGGTCTTCTGCTGAAGGTTCAGGTGCTTGGCGGCGACGATGTGATGATCGAACAGATCGCGTTCAGCGACGTGCGAATCGGCGAACCGGTCGACATGGCGGAACTGAATCCGTCCTGGTCGACGGCCGGCTGGCAGGTGGTGCGCCATCCCTCCCATCAGATCGAGCTGAGCCGGCAAGGCTGGAGCATCACGGCGCCGGAAGGCTTCTCGGTGCTGACAGAGGTCGAACGGAATCTGGGAGACGAACCGGGGCCGGCAGCGCTGCAAGCGGTGTACTCGGATGGGTTGGCCACCGTTTCGGTTTTCATCGAGCCTGGCGCCGCGACGGCCGATCCGGTGCCGCTGCAGCATCGGGGGCCGTGGAGCGCCTTCATGCGCCGGGTCGGCGATGCGCGGGTGACGGTGGTGGGCGAGGTGCCGGCGACCACGGCGCAGTCGATCGCCAACTCCGTGCGCTTCGTGGCTGCCCATTGATCGCAATTGCACCGAACCGGGCGCGTGCGCGCCGCATGAGAAGAGTCGAGACAACATGTTGAAGGTACTGATACGCAATCTGTCGATCGCCGGGGCGCTGACGATATCGGGGGTGTGCGCCGCTCAGCCACCGGATTTCACCGACCTGGTCGAACGCGCCGCGCCGGCCGTGGTGAACATCCGCACCACGGCACGGCTGTCGCAGCGCATGCAGCAGTTCCCTGACATGGACGAGAACGACCCCGGGTGGGAGTTCTTCCGGCGCTTTTTCCCGCAGCCGGGTCCGGGTCCGCAGCCCAACCCGCACCAGGGGCCGACGCCGCGCATGCCGCGCCCGGACCGCGAGGTGCCGCGCGGACAGGGTTCGGGCTTCATCATTTCGCCCGACGGCTATGTGCTGACCAATCACCACGTGGTGGAAGGCGCCGACGAGATCACCGTGACGCTGCCCGACAAGCGCGAGTTCAAGGCGCATCTGGTCGGTTCCGACCAGCGCAGCGATGTGGCGCTGGTCAAGGTCGACGGCGGCGCGCTGCCCTCCAGCAAGATCGGCGACCCGGCCAAGCTGAAGGTCGGCGAGTGGGTGATCGCGATCGGCTCGCCGTTCGGGCTGCAGAACACGGTCACGGCCGGCATCGTGAGTGCCAAGGGACGCGAGACCGGCGAGCTGCTGCCGTTCATACAGACGGACGCGGCCGTCAACCCCGGCAATTCGGGCGGGCCGCTGATCAACATGCACGGTGAAGTGGTCGGCATCAACTCGCAGATTTTCACGACTTCGGGCGCCTATGCGGGCATCTCGTTCGCGATCCCGATCGACGAGGCCATGCGGATCAGCGACCAGCTGCGCACGTCGGGCAAGGTGGTGCGCGGCCGCATCGGCGTGCTGATCGGCGAGGTGCAGCGCGAAGTGGCCGATGCGATCGGATTGCCAAAGGCCGCCGGCGCGCTGGTGTCCAGCGTCGAGGGCGACGGACCGGCCGACAAGGCCGGCGTCAAACCGGGCGATGTGATCATCAAGTACGACGGCCGCCCGGTCGAAAGCTCCAGCGACCTGCGCCGCATGGTGGCCTCGACCAAGCCCGGCTCGAAGGTCAGCGCGACGGTGTGGCGCAACGGCGCCCCGCGCGACCTGCAGCTCACGGTGGGCGAAATGCAGCCGGACCAGGCGCACCCGACGCGCGGCGAGCAGGGTCACGGCGCCGGTCCCGCCGCCGATGCGCTCGGCCTGGTGGTGTCCGACATTCCGGCCGATCAGCAAAAGGAGCTGAAGGTCAAGGGCGGCGCGCAGGTCGACAGCGTCGACGGGCCGGCGGCCCTGGCGGGCATCCGGCAGGGAGACGTGATCGTCTCGATCAACAATGTGGACATCTCCGGCGCCAAGCACTACGCCGAGCTGGTGGCCAAGCTGGATCTGACCAAGCCGGCGGCGCTGCTCGTGCGCACCGGTGAGCAGAGCCGGTATGTGATCGTTCGCCCGTCGGAGCACTGACCCTCCTTCGCCCTTCGGAGGGCGGGCCCTCCTTCGCCGGGGCAGCACCGAGGGGCCGGGCCTGCCCTCCGTAGCTGCGAAGCAGCGAAGGAGGGTTACAATCGGCCGTTTTATCAGCCAGCCCACGCAGGGGGTGATCCGAGGGATTCACCCCCTTTGCGCGTTTACTGCATTCGAATGCAGCATATCCGCAATTTTTCGATCATCGCGCACATCGACCACGGCAAGTCGACGCTGGCCGACCGGCTGATCCAGCGCTGCGGCGGTCTGGCCGACCGGGAAATGGCCGAACAGGTGCTCGACTCGATGGACCTGGAACGCGAGCGGGGCATCACGATCAAGGCGCAGACCGCGGCGCTGCGCTACAGCGCACGGGACGGGCAGGTCTATGACCTGAACCTGATCGACACGCCCGGGCACGTCGACTTTTCGTACGAGGTGAGCCGCTCGCTGTCGGCGTGCGAAGGCGCCTTGCTGGTGGTGGACGCTTCGCAGGGGGTCGAAGCGCAGACGGTGGCCAACTGCTACACGGCCATCGAACTGGGGGTTGAAGTGCTGCCGGTGCTGAACAAGATGGATCTGCCGCAGGCCGATCCGGAGCAGGCGCGTGCCGAGATCGAGGACGTGATCGGGATCGATGCGCACGATGCCATCCTGGCGAGCGCGAAAACCGGCCAGGGTGTCGACGAGATCCTGGAGCGGATCATCGAGCGCATTCCGGCCCCGTCCGGCGGTCCGGCCAAGCCGCTGCAGGCGCTGGTGATCGATTCGTGGTTCGACAACTATGTGGGCGTGGTGATGCTGGTCCGGATGGTCAACGGCGTGCTCAAGCCGAAGGACAAGGTGCTGCTGATGGCCACCGGCGCCACCCACCTGTGCGAGCAGGTGGGCGTGTTCACGCCGAAGGCGCAGGCGCGCGAGGTGCTCAGCGCCGGCGAAGTGGGGTTCGTGGTGGCCGGCATCAAGGACCTGCGCGACGCGCGGGTCGGCGACACGGTCACGCATGCGGCCCGCCCGGCCGCGCACGCGCTGCCCGGATTCAAGGAGATCAAGCCGCAGGTGTTTGCGGGGCTTTTCCCGGTCGAGGCCAACCAGTACGAGGCCCTGCGCGACGCCCTGAACAAGCTGCAGCTGAACGACTCGGCGATGCACTTCGAGCCCGAGGTGTCGCAGGCGCTGGGGTTCGGATTCCGGTGCGGCTTTCTAGGACTCTTGCACATGGACATCGTGCAGGAGCGGCTGGAGCGCGAGTACGGAATGGAGCTGATCACCACCGCACCCTCGGTGGTGTACGAGGTCGTGCTGCGCGACGGCTCGGTGTTGCGGGTCGACAACCCGTCCAAGATGCCCGATCCGGCCAGGATCACCGAGATCCGGGAGCCCATCGTGGAGGTCACGATCTTCGTTCCGAAGGAGTACGTGGGCGCCGTGATCACGCTGTGCACCAACAAGCGCGGCGTGCAGACCAACCTGAGCTACCACGCGCGGCACGTGCATCTGAGCTACGAGCTGCCGCTGTCCGAGATCGTGCTCGACTTCTTCGATCGCCTCAAATCGGTATCGCGCGGCTACGCCTCGATGGACTACGAAATACGCGAAAGCCGCCCGGCCGACGTCGCCAAGGTCGACCTGCTGATCAACGGCGACCGGGTCGACGCCTTGTCGGTGATCGTGCACCGTTCCAACGCCCCCCGCCGCGCGCGCGACCTGGTGTCCAAGATGCGCGAGCTCATTCCGCGCCAGATGTTCGATGTGGCGATCC
>DASZFP010000142.1:0-49628 GCA_035939615.1 Burkholderiaceae bacterium
GTGGCTCGCAGGCTGGATGTCGCGCTCGACCGCCGACGGCGCGGCCCGGCCGTGACCCGCGTGGCTGGCAGCGGCCCGCCCCGCCCGCTCGCCATCGGCCACCTTGCGCTCGAAACCGAACACACCATTGACCCGGCCGCAGGCGTAGACGCCCGGCGGCAGCTGGTCGGGGACGAATTGCCCAAGTGCGTCGTCGTAGCGCGTGGTCGCGCCCGCCTGATGCAGCAGATTGCCGGCCGCGGCCCAGCCGACGCTCATCACCAGCCCATCGCATTCGATCGTGCGCACCAATGACGGGTCGGGATCGCCGCCCGCGGCGATCGGGCAGATCCGCACAGCGGCGAGCGCGCCCGAGGCCGGGTCGGCCAGCGCTTCGTAGACGCAGGTGCCGGCGTGGACTTCGACGCCGCGATCGCGAAGGGGCGCGAGCTGTGCTTCCGCCTCCGGGCGCAGTTCGACCACGGCCGCTACCTGCACGCCCGCTGCCAACAAGTCGAGCACCGCGCGATGGCCGTCGCTGTTGGCGGTCAACACGACGGCGCGGCGCATCGGCTGCACGGCGTATCGATAAATCAGCCGCTGAGCCGCCGAGGCCAGCATCACTCCCGGCAGATCGTTGTTGCGAAACACCGCCGGCTGCTCGAAGGCCCCGCTCGCAACCACCAGGGCCTTGGCCCGCATCTTAGTGAGCCGGTCACCGTCGATCAGCGGTACCCAGAAGTCGGCGTAGTAGCCGGCCGCACAGGTCGCAGACAGCAGCTGAACATTCGGCAATGCGCCGAGCCGGTCCAACAGTGCCTGGGTCCCGGCACGCGCTTGAAGGTCGCCTCCGAGCTGGTAGAGGCCGGTGCCGCCCGGCCGCGCGTTCTCATCGACGATCACGACGCGCGCGCCCGCCTGGCCCGCTGCGACGGCCGCCGCCAGGCCGGAGGGGCCGGCGCCGATCACCAGCACGTCGCAGAACCCGTACTGCTTCGGCGTGCGCAGGCGAGGCGCTGCAAAATCGACACGGCCAAGGCCGGTGAGCCGCCGGAACATCCGCTCCCACATCGGGAACAGGCGCCGCGTATAAAACGCCTTGTAGTAAAAGCCCACCGGCAGCGCGGCCGACATCCGGCCCAGCGCGGCACCGCGGTCGCGCTGCAACCCCCCGAACGTATTGACCGCGGTCAGTTCAGCCGATGGCTCCGCTTCGCTGACATCGGCCCGGACGTTGAGGCGGTCGCCCTGCTGCACGATCACATTGGCGTCGTGATTGGCAAACGACAGCAGACCGCGCGGGCGGTGGTATTTGAAGCTGCGCCCCAGCGTCCGCAGCCCCTGCGCCCACAGCGCGCTGCTGATCGTGTCGCCCGCGAAGCCATGCGCGGCGGCGCCTTCGAAGCGGAATTGCAGCGGGCGGCTGCGGTCGATCCACTCGCCAGGAACCGGCGGCAGCCGCATCTCAGTCGGCGCCCGCAAGAGGATCGACGACGAGGCTTCGATGCGACATTAAATCGGAAAGTGTTGTCATTCTTGTTGAAGTCCTCAGACTTCCCCGGGCAGATACGTGCGCAGCACGACGTCGCGTTCGGTGTCGCGCTCGGCGATGAACCAGGTGTTGCTGGGCGCGTGGCACCACCACTCTTTTTTGACGCCCGGCGCGCCGTTGCGATTGAACACGTAGTCGGCCCAGGCGTCGTCGGTCGCCCGATCGGGTTCCGGCATTGGACGCACTTCGCCCCAGTAGACGAACTCGGTGA
Source organism: Burkholderiaceae bacterium (assembly GCA_035939615.1). Lineage (GTDB taxonomy): Bacteria > Pseudomonadota > Gammaproteobacteria > Burkholderiales > Burkholderiaceae_F > VBCK01. The sequence goes on from DASZFP010000142.1 coordinate 1,743, forward strand.
CGGCGCGCGCCCCGTTGACAGGACAGTTCATGATTTTCATGGCCGGCGCTCCGTTCTCAATGCCCGACCGACGCCGCGCCTTTTTCGCCGGTCAGTGCGAAGCGGCGGAAACGGTCCAGCGAGAAGCCGGTGATCAGCGGATCGTTGTGGTCGGTGGCGACGGTGCCGGCCATCGTCTTGCCGCTGATCGGCGTGGCCTTGAAGCCCCAGGTGCCCCAACCGGCGTCCAGGTAGAAGCCTCCGACCTCGGTGCGGCCCATGATGGGGGCGAAGTCCGGTGTCATGTCCGCCATGCCGGCCCACTGGCGCATCACCTTCGCGTTCGACAGGAACGGGAACATGTCCAGCATGTGGGCCGACAGGCCCTCGACGAAATCGAGGGTCGAACGCGTCGACTGCACTTCATACGGATCGAGCGAGGCGCCCATCACGAGCTCGCCGCGCGCGCTCTGGCTCACGTACACGTGCAGGCTGCCGGAGACGAGGATCGGGTCCAGCCATGGCTTCATCGGCTCGCTCACCATCGCCTGCAGCGGGTGCACGACGATCGGCGTGCGCAGTCCGACCATATCGGTGATGCGCGGGGTGTATCCGGCCACCGCGCTCAGGACTTTGCCGGTTTCGATCGTTCCGCGATTGGTGCGCACCGCGCGCACGCCACCGGCCACGACGTCGATGCCGGTCGCCTGCGTGCGCTGGTGGATCTCGACGCCGAGCTCGCTGGCGGCGCGCGCATAGCCCCACGCCACCGCATCGTGCCGCGCGATCGCGCCCGGCGCGTGATACAGCGCGCCCAGGATTGGCGCGTGTCCCCCGCACGACAGGTCGATCTGGGGGCAGGCGCGCTTGACCTCGCCGGCGTCGACCACCTCGGAATCGACCCCGTAGTGCTTGTTGACCTCGGCGCGCCAGCGCATCGTGCGCATGGCCGCGTCGGTGTGCGCGAGGGTGAAGTGCCCGCGCGTGGAGTAAAACAGATTCAGCCGCAGCTCCTCGGACAGCTGCTGCCAGATCCGCACGCTGGCGTCGTAAAACCGCACGCCTTCCGGCGTCAGGTAGTTGGAGCGGATGATCGTGGTGTTGCGCCCGGTGTTGCCCCCGCCGAGGTAGCCCTTTTCCAACACCGCCACGTTGGTGATACCGTGGTCACGCGCCAGGTAGTAGGCGGCTGCCACGCCGTGGCCGCCACCGCCGATGATCACTGCGTCGTAGTGGCGCTTCAGTTCGCGCGGAGCCGCGAACATGCGCGGCTCGGGATACTTGCGCGACAGCGCAAAACGCAACAGGCGCCAGGGCATAGCGGCTTCGGCTGTGGACTTGAGTGTGGACCGTCGTCCGCCCCCGCGGCGGGCGAAGATTCCTGGCTGAAACTAATTTTGCACATTATGCACTTTTATTTTTGTCCCGGTCAACTTATTTTATCGCCAGTAAAATCGCGCATCGATCATGCCCGACCAACGCAGCCTGCGCACGAAGAAGGCACCTGTACCGTCCGCGCCGCCCCAGCCAATGGCAGCGCGCTCGACGACGCCGGGTCGGGACGGCGGAGCAAGCCCGCTGGAGCGCTACCTGGGCAGCACCATCCGGGAACTGCGGCGCAAGCACGGCCTGACGATCGCGGTCATCTCGGAGCGAACCGGCATCAGTCGCGGCATGCTGTCGCGGATCGAGACCGGGCAGACGGCGACCAGCCTGGAGACGCTGTCGCGCCTGGCGCACGGCCTGGGGGTGTCGCTGTCGGCGCTGTTTCGCAATTACGATGTGGCCGACGGCGGCGTGCAACTGGTCAAGAAGGGCAAAGGTATGGAGGTGCCCCGGCGCGGCACGCGCAGCGGCCACACCTACCAGCTGCTCGCCTACGACCAGGGGCCGACGCGTCTGTTCGAGCCGTTCTACATCACGATCGAGCGCGCATCCGAGACGTTTCCCATCTTCGAACACGCCGGGGTCGAATTCATTTATATGCTGGAGGGACACATTCACTACCGGCACGGCAAGAACGTCTATGACCTGGTCCCCGGCGACGCGCTCACCTTCAACGGCGAGGTCCCGCATGGCCCGGAAAAGCTGGTCAAGTGCCCGATCCACTTTCTCTCGATCATCATGTATCCGGTGCCGGCGGTCGAGTGACGCTGCCGACCTGAGGACTGCACGGCACGGGAAACCCGGAGGCGATCGACATGTCGTTGCTGCAGGGCCTGCTCGACCGGCTGCTTCTGGCGGCTGCCGTGGTCACCGGCGGCCTGATCCCCGGATTCATCGCGCAGTACCGCCAGCGGCTGGGCGGCCGTCTCGATCAGGCGCGGCTGGATCTGGAACCCTGGCAGAGAATCGCCGACCAGTCTTACCAGGGCGATATCGGGCGCCTGATCCAGTACCACCTGGGGAGCAGCGACCCCACGTTTCACTCGGAGGGCTCGGTGATCCAGGCGCTCGTGACGAGCGTGCAACAACTGCAGGCAACCGTCGAGGCTCTGCGAGGGAGCCTCTTGCATCAGGTGACTTACCTGGTGCTGCACGCCGATGTCGACCTTGCCCGTGCGACGCTCAAAGACTGGGTGCCGACATTCGCGCTGTCGGCCGAGGGGCTCGCGTTCGCCGCACTGTTCGGCGTTGCGGTCTGGCTGCTGTTCCAGGCGTCGTGGTGGCTGCTCGCGCGCGCTTACGGCCGATCGGCGGACCGGCCCAGGCTGCGGGGATGAGGTGAGCTCACCCGTGTCGAAACAGCTAGCGCGCCGTCTGTGTCTTAAGGATCTGCAGGTACGCCCGCTGCACTGCCGCCAGACGCGGTTCCGGATCCGGCATGAGCGCGATGGCGGCAAGCCCTTCCAGGCCGCCCCGGTGCGGGAAACCATCGGCCAGCAGCTGCTCGAACGTCATCGGCGGCTGCGCGCCAGCGGGCTCGCCGGTCAGCAGGTCCTCGAAGGTGATGTCGTCGACATTCGTCACGTATGCAAGATCGACCTTAAGTGGCGGGCTTTAATGACGCATTTCCGGGGTCAGCCCGCGAAGACGGGATCCCGGCATTCGATCGACCAGAACGCTCCTTAAGGTTGGCCCGACATGGAGGAGGCCCGCCGGATGCGCAGGACCCAGCAGATTGCAACGTTCGCCCTGTGGTGGGTTGTGGCCAGCGCCGCTTTCGGCGCGGATGGCTTCGGCCGCGTCGACGAGGCGCGCCTGAGGGCGTCGACCGAGGAACCGCAGAACTGGCTGGCGCTGGGGCGGGATCGAAGCGGGGCCTACTTTTCGCCGCTGGCAGGCATCAACGAGCACAACGTCAAGCGCCTGGGCTTCGCCTGGGACTACGACCTGGGAACCTATCGCGGGCAGGAAGCCAGCCCAATCGTGGTCGACGGCGTCCTGTACACCTCGGGCACGTGGGGCTACGTGTACGCGTTGAACGCCGCCACCGGCCAGGAGCTGTGGAAGTTCGATCCGAAGGTGCACGGCCAGGCCGGGCGCTATCCGTGCTGCGACCTGCTCAATCGCGGCGTCGCCGTGTGGGCGGGCCGGGTGTATGTCGCCGCGGTCGACGGGCGGCTGTTCGCCCTGGATGCCGCCACCGGCGCGAAGATCTGGGAAGTCGACACCATCGTCGACCACGCTCAGCAATATTCGAGTACCGGCGCCCCGCAGGTCGCCGGCCATGCGGTCGTGATCGGCAACGGCGGCGGCGACATGGGCGTGGGCGGCGTGCGCGGCTACGTGTCCGCCTACGACCTGGACTCGGGCGCGCTGTTGTGGCGGTTCTTCACGGTGCCCGGCGCGCCGGGCGCCCCCTTCGAGCACCCGGAGCTGGAAGCCGCCGTCAGAACCTGGGATCCGCAGCGCGATCCGCGCTACCACGGCGGCGGCACCGTGTGGGACGGGATGGCCTACGACCCGGACCTGAACCTCGTCTACATCGGCACCGGCAACGCGGCCCCGTACGACAGCCGGCAGCGCGGGCGCACGCGCCAGGACAACCTGTTCGTCGCCTCGATCGTCGCGCTCGACGCCAATACGGGCCGGATGGCCTGGTACTACCAGGCCACGCCGGGCGACGAGTGGGATTACGACGCGGTGCAGAAATTCGTTCTGGCCGAATTGAACGTCGACGGCAAGCCGCGCAAGGTGTTGATGCAGGCGAACAAGAACGGATTTTTCTACGTTCTGGACCGCGCCACCGGCCACCTGTATTCGGCCCGGAATTTCGCAACCGTCACCTGGGCTTCGCGCGTCGACCTGAAAACGGGCCGCCCGGTGCTCGCGCCAGCCGCCGAGTATCACAACGGGCCCGTGCTGACCTATCCGAGCGTGCTGGGCGCACACACGTGGCCGCCGATGTCGTTCAGCCCGCGCACCGGTCTGGTTTACATCCCCGTGAACGAGGCCCCCAACGTGTTCGTCGATCTGACGCACAACGGGGGCAGCGTCGACTTCCTGGACGGGTTCTTCACGGTCAACGGGATCATTCCGGACAAGGCGTACGACCCGCAATCGATGCAATCGGTGTTCGGCAGACTGCCGGCATACGGCTCCAAACGCCGCGCGCCCGACGTGCACAACGTGCTGCGCGCCTGGGACCCGGTCGCGCAAAAGACCGCTTGGGAGAAAAGGACCTCCGACGGTTATTCGGTCTGGGACGGCGGCATTCTGTCGACCGCCGGCAACCTGGTGTTTCAGGGTCTGGCCAACGGCGACCTGTGCGCCTACACCGCCGACCGCGGCCGACGGCTGACCTGCGTTCCGACCGGCAGCCACCTGGGCTCGGCGCCGATCACTTATGCGGTCGACGGCGTCCAGTACGTCGCCGTGCAGGCCGGCTATGGAGGAGTGGCCATTTACGCGCCGATCCCGCCCACGACCATCGCCTCGAAGTACATCAACGAGAACCGGGTCATCGCGTTCCGCCTGGACGGCGGCGCGGTGCCGACGCCGCCCGAGCGCGTCACGATCCCGGTGCCGCTGCCGCCGCAGAACCCGGCATCGGCGCAAACCATCCGGGAGGGCGAGCGGCTCTTCACCACCTACTGCTCACGCTGCCACGTGTTCGGGCCGTCGATCACGCCCGATCTGCGCCGGATCGACCCGGCGGTGCGTTCGTCGCTGGGCGCGATCGTGCTGGGCGGCCAGCGCGCTGCCAACGGAATGGGGCGCTTCGACGACGTGCTGGGCGAATCCGATCTGACGGCGATCTCGGCCTACCTGCTGGATCAGTCGTGGCAGCTGTACCGGGAGGAACACGGGACGGCCACAAGATAGTGCCGTGGCGGGCGATAATCTTTTTATGGACCAATCGATCGGTCAAGTGGCGATCGTCGTGCGTGATTACGATGAGGCGATTGATTTTTACGTCGGGTCCCTCGGCTTCAAGCTCATCGAAGATACGCCCATTCGCGCTCAGGACAAGCGTTGGGTCGTGATCGCTCCAGCGGGCTCGAGCTCCATGCGCCTGCTTCTCGCGCGCGCCGTTGGCGATGAGCAATCGTCGCGAATCGGGAATCAAACAGGCGGCCGCGTGTTTCTGTTTCTTTACACCGACGACTTCTGGCGCGACTTCTACTCCTACAAGGCCAAGGGCATCCTCTTCGTTCGGGAGCCGAAGGAGGAGACTTACGGCACCGTCGCAGTGTTCAAAGACCTTTACGGCAACCTCTGGGATCTGATCCAGCTCAGAAGAGCAGAACGAATCGGCGCAGGGGAGGAGACACCATGGGTGTAAGTGAAGTGACCGTCCCGCTCGCTACACCGGGCGGAAGCGCCGGCTTTGCGTCGCACCACAAGGCCGATGCGATCTTCTTTCCCTGCCTGCTCGCCTTCATCTGGGCCGGACTGCTGTTCGGCTTCGTGCCCGAGATCCACCGCCATATCGTCCAGCACAAGCCGCCGTACTTGTGGATCGTGCATTTGCACGCGGTGGTCTTCGTCGGCTGGATGGTCCTTCTGACCACTCAACTCAGCCTGGTCCGCAGCCGCAACCTCGCGCTGCACAAGCGCCTCGGACCAATCGCGTTTTATTGGGGACCAGTCCTGGTCGTTGTGGGGCTCGTCACTGCGGTCATGGTCGACCGGTCGCGGTTCGGCACTCCGAATTGGGACCCGCAGTTTCTTTCGGTGGAGTTGGGTGACCTGATCAACTTCGCGATTCTGCTTGCGTTCGCGCTACGGATGCGCGGCAACAGCGCGGTTCACAAGCGTCTGATGCTGCTCGCCGTCACGGCGCTCGGCAACGCGGGCTTCGCGCGCTGGTGGGGTGACGCGCTCGAGAGCTGGCTTGGCCAGGGCTACGCCGCCCAGGTGGCCCAGGAATACCTGGGAGACTTCGTGATCATTGTCACCCTGATGACGTACGACTTCATCACGCGAGGGCGGCCGAACCGGGCGGTGATAATGGGCGGAGCCCTGATCGTCGGGGTGGAGTTGTTTGCGATCTACCTCTATCTCGCCCCTTGGTGGATCACGTTCACCGACAAGCTGCTGCATCCATAGCGCCGCCAACGAGCGCGGAGGAGCGTCTGCATGAAGAGCGATCTTCTTTTAGAGGCCCCTGCGCGGGCCGACTGCCGGCGGCGACTGATTGTGGCGGCTGTCGGCGCGCTGGTATTGCCGCCACGGGCCTTTGCCGATCTGCTGTCGTCGCTTTCCTCGTCGGATGCCACAGCCGGGATCCGGGCGGCGCTGCAGCGCGGCGCCGAAGCAGCGGTCGACCTGCTGGGCAAGACCGACGGCTTCTGGGGAAACGAACGGGTCCGTATTCCATTGCCCGACTGGCTGGCCAAGGCGGAAACGGCCTTCCGCCTGATGGGGCGCAAACAGGAACTCGACGATCTGCACGTCTCGATCAATCGAGCAGCGGAACAGGCCGTACCGGAAGCGCGCAAACTGCTCGTGGGCGCCGTGAAATCGATGTCGGTACAGGATGCGAAGGCGATTCTGACCGGTGGCGACACCTCGGCGACGCAGTACTTCGAGACAAAGACACGCACACCCCTGGCTGGCCGCTTCTTGCCGATCGTGACCAAAGTGACGCGCAGAAACGGGCTGGCGCAACAGTACGACACCCTTGCGCAGAACGCGCAATCGCTGGGCTTGGTCAAGGAGGACGCCAGCATCGAGCATCACGTAACGAACAAGGCGCTGGACGGACTGTTCGTGATGATCGGCGACGAAGAGAAGAAGATTCGCGCAAACCCGGCTGCAACCGGCAGCTCCATTTTGCAGAAGGTGTTCGGCTCCCTCTGAGTCGGCGACCTCACCGCTCGGAAATGGCTCTGAGCGTCTCCGGCGTGTAAAAATCGGCCTTGAACTGCGGCTGCTGCGCCTCAGGGTCGGTCGCACGGATCCACTTGGCATCACCCCTGGCGCCGATCAGGTTGAAGTCGGCCACGTAGCGCCCGCCCTGCAGGTCCCAGATCGTGTAGGCGAGGAAACCGCAGCTGCCGCCCAGCTCCCAGATCGGAATCTGCGAAGCTTCCATCAGCTTCCACACCTTGCCCTTCTGGTCGTACTCGGTCACAGCCGCGATGCTCCAGCTGTCTTCATCCAGGTAATAGACCCGGTGCGGCGCCAGGTGCTGGAAGCCCGGCTTCAGCCGCGCGTCCACCACCCAGGCCCGGTGCAGCTCGAAGCGGCGGTAAGCCGGGTTCACATAGTCCTTGCCGAACACCTGGTCCCGCTTGACGTCGAAGTCGTGCATCCTGAGCGCGTTGTTCTGCAGGTAAATGTCCTTCTTGCCCATCAAGCGGTACTCGAACCGGTCCAGCGTGGACCACTGCATCAGCTGCTCGTCGTTCAGGTACTGGTTCTCATAGCCGACCACCGGCGCGTCGAACACGTAATTCGGCAGGCGCCGCACCCGGCGCTGACCCGGAAAGTAGTAATACTGCTCCGGGCCCTTGTTCTCGAAGCTGATCCCGATGAAGGCCTGGCCGCGCATCGCCGGCGGCTCCACGTACGTGTAGTGCACGTAGAAGTCGACCCCGCCGTCGGACTCGACCGACGCCTTGGCGGCACTCTGGGATGGCAGGAAGGTCTCGTAGCCCCAGCCGTCCACCGTGAACTCGCTGCTGCCAGGCCGCGGACTGATGATCGTGGTGGCGTAGGCGATCTGGTAGCCGATCCCTTGCGGCCGCATCCGCGCGTTGTACATCGCCTGGACACCGGACTGCGGAATCGGAAACGGCACGCCCGCCGTTCTGGCGTGCTCCAGGGTCCAGCCGTCGGCGCCGATGCGCGCCTCGGTCGCGTTCTGCCGCGTGCGCTCGGCGTAGGCCGGATCGATGTTGCAGGTCCGGTGCGAGGGGTAGACGTCCATCCGGTAGCCGGGCACCGTCTTCAGGGCGGTGATCTGCGCCTCGGTCAGGTGCTCGGCGTAACGATCGACGTTGGACGCGTCGATCGAAAACAGGGGCTGCTCATCCTTGAACTTCGAATACTGCGAGCGCACCTTGCCCCAACTCCACCCGGGAAGCGGCGCCTCGCCGCCTTCGTAGGCCGGGATCGCGCCGTCCGGGCTGCCGGCGCGTTCGGCTCCGACCGGCGTCAGATCCTTGCCCAGGCGATCGGCCTGCTCGGGCGTTACCGCCGCCGTCGCGGTCGATCCGGTCCCTGCAGCCAGCCCCAGCGCGACCACGCACAGCACCGCCATCGAACGCCTCGTCATAATCCGCCCTCTCATACGAAGCCCGGCTGCACCGGATGCCGGCTGGCATCCAGCAGCCACTGCCACAGATAATCGGCGAAGCTGCGCCGCACGATCAGCTCGAAGGTCGGCGCATCGTCCAGCTGGGCGAGCGTCACCAGCGTCCGCGCCAGCCGCGACTGCGCGCAGCGCCCCGGCCCGAACGCGCGCGGGTGCAGATCGAGCGGGCATCCCTTCGCGATCACCTCGCGCGCCCGCGCGCCGGTCAGTTCGATCACGGTCTGACCAGAGCCGAGCTCGACCACCGCCGCAAAGCCGTCGCCGGCCGCCTGGCGCAGCGCCTGCGCCAGGGCCGGCTCGCGACCTTCCGGAGCCAGGATGAGCCATTCATCGGGGCCGAGCCACAACACTTTGTCAGCGGCCGCAGCCACCCGAAACGTGTTGGGCGTGCGCGGCAGGCTGCAGCCGAGCACGCGCTCGATCGCGCCCGTCGACGCGGAATCGGCCGGATCGCAGCGCAGACCGATGTGACCGAGCAAGGCGCGCTCCCGCAGGCGCACGTCCTGCGCTTCAAATCGCACCGCCAGTCCCGCCTCGATCCGGGCCACCAGCGGGCTCTCCCCTCGCGACGCATCAGACATGCTGGCGGGCTCCCTGTGGATCGTAGAAAACCGGCTCGGTGATGCGCGCCGGCGCCAGCGAACCGTCGCCCAGCGTTACGAACACGGCCTGGCCCACGCGCGAGCGGCCCGACTTCACCAGCGCCAGCGCGATCGAGCGACCCAGTGTGGCGCTGACGTAGCTGGAGGTGACGTGCCCTTCCATCGGCACCGGCGGCGCGCCCCCTGGCGCCTGCACGATCTGGCCGCCCTCGGGCAGAACCCGTGCGGGATCGTCAGTGAGCAGGCCGACCAGCTGCTTGCGGTCACCCCGGCGGGTGTCGGAGCGGGCGAGCGACCGCTTGCCGATGAAGTCCTTGGTGCGCGACACGAAGCGCTCCATGCCCACGTCGATCGGCGTCACCGAACCGTCCGTGTCCTGGCCGACGATGATGTAGCCCTTCTCGGCGCGCAGCACGTGCATCGTCTCGGTGCCGTACGGCGTGATGCCGAGCGGCGCACCGGCCTGCACCAGCGCTTCCCATACGGCGCGGCCATGATCGGCCGGCACGTAGATCTCGTAGGCGAGCTCGCCCGAAAAGCTCACGCGCAGCACGCGCGCGGGCACGCCAGCCACGGCACCGTTGCGCAGGTGCAGGAACGGGAACGCCTCGCGCGAGCAATCGATGTCGGTTCCGGCCGCCTGCAGCACCTGGCGGCTCAGGGGTCCTGCCAGCGCGATGGCCGCCCACTGGTCGGTCACCGAGGTCAGGTTCACCCGATAGAGCGGCCATTCGGTCTGCCGCCAGCGCTCCAGCCAGCCGAGCACGCGCGCGGCGCCCCCGGTGGTCGTGGTCAGCATGAAGTGCCCCTGGCCCAGCCGCACGCCGACCCCGTCGTCCATCACCATGCCGTTCTCGTCCAGCATCAACCCGAGCCGGCAGCGTCCGACTTTCAGGTCCTGCCAGGAACCGGTATAGAACCAGTCCAGGAAAACCGCCGCGTCCGGCCCCTGCGCGTCGATCTTGCCGAGCGTGGACACGTCCATGATGCCCGCGGCCTGGCGCACCGCCAGGCACTCGCGCCGCACGGCCTGCTGCATCGATTCACCGTGACGCGGGTAGTACCACGGACGTTTCCACTGTCCCACGTTCTCGAAAGCGGCGCCGTGCGCGACGTGCCATGCGTGCATCGCCGTCCTGCGCTCCAGATCGAAGAGGGCACCGGTCTCGCGCCCGGCAATCGTGCCGAAGCTCACCGGGGTGTAGTTGGGCCGGTAGGTGGTGGTGCCGGTCTCGGCGATGCTGCGCCCGCTGGCGGCGGCGGCGATCGCCATCGCATTGACGTTGCCGAGCTTGCCCTGGTCGGTGCCGAACCCGACGGCGGTGTAGCGCTTGACCAGCTCGATCGACGAATAGCCCTCGCGCATGGCCAGGGCGATATCAGCCGCCGTCACGTCGTTCTGAAAATCGACGAACGCCTTGGTGCCTTGCGCCGGCGAAGGTACCTGCCACAACGCCGCCAGCGGCTCCCCGCGCGCGGCATCGGGCGGCGCACCCGGTGCTGCGCCTTCGGGCGCAGCGGCGACACCGGCCGCGGTGGCCGCATCCTGGCCGGCGCGCCACCCCTGCTGCAGCGCCTCGCGCAAGCTCACCGGCCCGTTGCAGGCGCCGGCCGAACGCTCGGCCTGCACCGCCGGCCCCGGGCGGAAGCAGCCGGCCGCCTCATCCCACCAGGGGCGCCCGCCGGATTGCGCGTGCAGGTGAACCACCGGGGAAAATCCGCCCGAAACCGCGAGCAGGTCGCACGCCAGCATCCCGCCGGCGCCGGTCACCACGCGGCCATCGTAGGGCGCTACCTTGACCGCGCTCAAGCGCAACGATCCGGCCGCGTCGACCACGACCGCACTGTCGATCAGCTCGATGTTGCGCGCGCGCAGCGCCTCGCGCAGAGCGCTGGCGCCGCGCGGGCGGGCGTCCACCACGGCGGCAACCGTGACGCCGCCCGCCTGCAGGTCGAGCGCGGTCCGGTAGGCCGAATCGTTGTTGGTGAACACCACGGCGCGGCTTCCGCAGCGCACCCCGTAGCCGTGCAGGTAGCTCGAGACGGACTGCGCCAGCATCACGCCCGGGCGGTCGTTATTGCGGAACACCAGCGGCCGCTCGTGCGCCCCGGTGGCCAGCACCACCTGGCGCGCGTGCACCTTCCACAGGCGCTCGCGCGGCCCGCTGCGCGCGGCAGCGGGCAGATGATCGGTGCAGCGCTGCGCAACCGTGAGCAGGTTGCCGTCGTGGTAGCCGAAAACGGTGCTGCGGGAAAGCAGCGTCACCTCGGGCCAGCGGGCCAGCTCGGCCACCGTCTGCTCCAGCCACTTCTGCGCAGGGATCCCGTCGATCGACTGCCGGTCTGCGTGCAGGCTTCCGCCCAGCCGGGCGCGCTCGTCGGCCAGTATCACGCGCGCGCCGCGCCGCGCCGCGGCCAGCGCGGCTGCCAACCCCGCCGGCCCGCCTCCGACCACCAGCACGTCGCAGTGCGCGTGCAGGCGCTCGTAGACATCCGGGTCGGCCGCGGCCGGCGCGCGGCCCAGGCCGGCGGCACGACGGATCCAGTGTTCGTAAGCGGGCCACCAGCGGCCGGGCCACTTGAACGTCTTGTAGTAGAAACCGGCTGGCAGCATGCCCGCGACCAGGCCGACCATCGCCATCCAGTCGCGCTCGGGCCCGGGAAAGCAGTTGACGCTGGCCGCGACCAGCTCCGGGTACAGCTCGATCTCGGTGGCGCGCGCGTTCGGGACCGATCGGGCATCCTGCTCCAGCTGCACCAGCGCGTTGGGCTCCTCGACTCCGGCAGCCATGATGCCGCGCGGCCGGTGGTACTTCCAGCTGCGACCGACCAGGTGCACGCCGTTGGCCAGCAGCGCCGAGGCCAGCGTGTCGCCGCGCACGCCCTGCAGCGACCGCCCGTTGAAATGAAACGGCAGAAGGTCGCCGGGGTCGACCAGCGTTCCGCCGCCGGCGCGGAACGGCTGGTTCATTGCGGGTCGTTCGACGGTGGCTCGCCGCAGCGGTACACCCGCCCGATCCGGTAGCTCACGGTGTCGCGCTCGACGTTGAACCATTGCCGGCAGCCGGCCGCATGCAGCCACTGTTCGCGGTGCAGGCCGCGCGGGTTGGTCCGCATGAACAGGTATTCGGCCCATTCGGCGTCGCTGGCCGCTTCCGACGGACTCGGCCGCACGATGTGCGCTTCACCCCCGTAGGTGAATTCACTGTCCTCGCGCGGGCCGCACCACGGACATTGGATAAGCAACATCCGGACTCCTCGTCAGTGAGCGACCGCCGCGGCGCCGTGCTCATCGATCAAATGGCCGGTCGTGAACCGCTCCAGCGAAAACGGCGCGTTCAACTCGTGCGGGCGGTCCTGCGCGATGGTGTGAGCGAACACCCAGCCGGATCCCGGCGTCGCCTTGAAGCCGCCGGTGCCCCAGCCGCAATTCAGATACAACCCCCGGATCGGCGTGGTGCCGATGATCGGGCAGGCATCCGGACAGATGTCGACGATGCCGCCCCACTGGCGGTTCATCCGCACGCGCGAGAAGCTCGGAAACATCTCCACGATTGCCTCCACCGCGTGTTCGATCGTGTGGAAACTGCCGCGCTGGCCGTAGCCGGTGTAGCCGTCGATGCCGGCGCCGATCACCAGGTCGCCCTTGTCGCTCTGGCTGATGTAGGCATGAACCGCGTTGGACATCACGACCGTGTCCAGCACCGGCTTGATCGGTTCGGACACGAACGCCTGCAAGGGGTGGCTCTGCAACGGCAGGCGCAGTCCGGCCATCGCCGCGATCACGCTGGAATGCCCCGCGGCGACCACGCCGATCTTGCGCGCGTCGATCGGTCCTCGCGTGGTGTCCACGCCGGCCACCCGGCCGCCGTCGCGGCGGATCGCCGTGACCTCGCACTGCTGAATGATTTCCACTCCGAGCGCGTCGGCGGCGCGCGCAAAACCCCACGCGACCGCATCGTGCCGCGCGACGCCGGCGCGCGGCTGAAACGACGCCCCCAGGATCGGGTAACGCGCTGCGGGCGAATCGTTGATGATCGGCACGAGCTGCTTGACCTGGGCCGTGTCCAGCACCTCGCCGTCGACGCCGTTCAGCCGGTTCGCATGGACGCGCCGCGTGATGTCGCGCATGTCCTGCAGCGAGTGGCCCAGATTCAGAACGCCGCGCTGGCTGAACATCACGTTGAAGTTCAACTCCAGCGACAGCCCCTCCCACAACTTCATCGAATGCTCGTACAGGCGGGTGGATTCGTCCCACAGGTAATTGGAGCGCACGATCGTCGTGTTGCGGGCGGTGTTGCCGCCGCCCAGCCAGCCCTTCTCGAGCACCGCCACGTTGCGGACGCCGTGCAGGCTGGCCAGGTAGTAAGCGGTGGCCAGCCCGTGCCCGCCGCCGCCGACGATCAGCACATCGTACTGGCGCTTGGGTGGCGGACTGCGCCAGGCCTGCGGCCAGTTGCGGTGGCCGGTGAGCGCATTGCGGGCCAGCGACAGGATCGAGTACCGACTCGTCACAAGAGCCGCCCGTCAGCACTCGATCACGTTGACCGCCAGGCCCCCGCGCGAGGTTTCCTTGTACTTGTCCTTCATGTCGGCGCCGGTGTCGCGCATCGTCTTGATCACCTTGTCGAGCGAGACGAAATGCGTTCCATCGCCGCGCAGCGCCATCCGGGCCGCGTTGATCGCCTTGACCGCGCCCATCGCATTGCGCTCGATGCACGGCACCTGCACCAGCCCGCCGACCGGGTCGCAGGTCAGTCCCAGGTTGTGCTCCATGCCGATTTCGGCGGCGTTCTCGACCTGCTCGGGCGTGCCGCCCAGCACCTCGGCCAGGGCTCCGGCCGCCATCGAGCAGGCCACGCCGACTTCCCCCTGGCACCCGACCTCGGCACCCGAGATCGACGCGTTCTGCTTGTACAGCAAGCCGATCGCGCCCGCCGTGAGCAGGAAGCGCGCCGCACCGTCGGCGTCGGCCCCCGGCACGAAGCGATCGTAGTAATGCAGCACGGCCGGAATGATGCCGGCCGCGCCATTGGTGGGCGCGGTCACCACCCGACCGCCGGCGGCGTTTTCCTCGTTGACCGCCAGCGCGTACAGGTTCACCCAGTCCAGGATCGTCAGCGGGTCGCGCAGCGCCGCCTCCGGGGCGGCCGACAGCTTGCGGTGCAGCTCGGCCGCGCGGCGGCGCAACTTGATTCCGCCCGGCAGCACGCCTTCGCGAGTGCAGCCGCGGCGCACGCAGTCCTGCATGGCCTGCCAGATCTGCGCGAGCTGAGCGCGCGTGGACGGCTCGGGGCGCCACGCCGTTTCGTTCTGCAGCATCACACCGCTCACCGGAAGGCCAGCGCTGCGGCAGCGCTGCAGCAGCTCAGCGCCCGAAGCGAACGCCAGCGGAAGGTCGCGGTCGTCCTCGCGGATGCGGTCAGCACCGGCGGCCTGCTCGTCGACCACGAAGCCCCCGCCGACCGAGTAGTACTGCTTGCGCACCAGTTCCTCGCCGGCCTGTCCCAGCGCGGCAAAGCGCATCCCGTTCGGGTGAAACGGCAGGCTCTCGCGGCGATGGAACACCAGGTGCTCGCGCTCGGCAAAAGCGACCGGGTGCTCGCCCAGCAGATGGATCGCGCCGCGCGCGCGGATGCCGGCGATCCGGCTCTCGACCGTGTCCGGATCGATGCTCTCCGGCTGCTCGCCTTCCAGGCCCAGCATGACGGCCCGGTCGGATCCGTGTCCGCGCCCGGTCGCACCGAGCGATCCGTACAGCTGAACCTGCACCGCGCGCGTGGTCGCGAGCAGTCCGGTTTCGCGCAGGCCGAGGGCGAACTGGCGCGCCGCGCGCATCGGCCCCACCGTGTGCGAGCTGGAAGGCCCGATGCCGATCCTGAACAGCTCTAAGACGCTGATGGCCAAGAAGAACGAACCTTTTCAGTGAATCCCGAGATAGGCGCGCACGGCGCCGGCGCCGTCCTTGCCGTCGAAGGTCTGCACGCCCTTGAGCCAATCGGTCAGCACGGCCGGATTGGCCCGCAGCCAGTCCGTCGCCGACGCGACCGGGTCGCGTTTCTGCAGGATCGGCGACATCACCTGGCTTTCCATCGACAGTGCGAACTTCAGATTACGGATCAAGGCGCCCGCGTTCGGGCATCGCTGCAGGTATCCGTTGGCGACCGCCGTGTACACCGCCGCGCCGCCGTAATCGGGCCCGAACACCTTGTCCCCGCCGGCGAGGTAGGTCATCTTGAATCGTTCGTTCATCGGATGCGGCTCCCATCCGAGAAATACGATGAACTTGTGGCGGTCGATCGCGCGCTGCACCTCGATCAGCATGCCCGCCTCGCTCGATTCGACCAGCTTGAACCCCGCCAGGCCGAACTGGTTGGCGTCGATCATCTTCTGGATCAGGGCGTTGCCGTCGTTGCCCGGCTCGATGCCGTAGATCCTGCCGTCCAGCTCCTTGCGGAAGCGCGCGACGTCGCCGAAATCCTTCAGGCCGGCCTCGGCCACGAAGGTCGGAACCGCCAGCGTGTACTTGGCGCCCGACAGGTTCGGGGTCGGCAGCACCTCGAGCGCTTTGTCCTTCAGGAAGGGATTGATGATCGGAACCATGCTGGGGTTCCAGAAACCGAGGAACACGTCCAGGCTCTTCTTTTTCAGGCCGGTGAAAGCGATCGGCACCGACGCGATGGTCGTGGTCGGCTTGTAGCCCAGGCCCTGCAGCACCACGGTCGCGAGCGACGTGGTGGCCGTGATGTCGGTCCAGCCGATGTCCGCGAATCGGACCGGCCGGCAGTCTGCAGACTCGACCGCGCCGCAACCCAGCGGCGCCAGCGAAAGCCCCGCGGCGGCGGCGAGCAGCCAGGCCGCGCGAACGACGTTCATGGTGCCGATTCTGCTCACAGAGCGGTGTCGGATCAAGGAAAGGTGGGCGTTTGAATGTAGCGATGGGGCCATACCCGGTCTTGCTCCGGCACGACGCGCAGGTGTCAATAAGCGCCTGACCGCGCCCAGCCCTCAGTTAACTGCATGCGAGCCGCCCCGCACGCGCCGCCGTTCCACGCTGGGCGGGTAGCCGAACAGGCCGCGGTAGCACTTGGAAAAATGCGGGGGTGACTGGAAGCCGCACGCGACCGTGATATCCATCACCGACAGGTCGGTCTGCAGCAGCAACTCGCGCGCCCGGCGCAACCGCAGCTCCAGGTAGTAGCGCGTCGGCACCCGGCCCAGGTAGCGCTTGAACAGCCGCTCGAGCTGGCGGCGCGACACGCCCACGTAAGAGGCCAGTTCCTCCAGCGCCAGCGGCTCCTCGACGTTCGCCTCCATCAGCGTGGCCGCCTTGATCAGGATCTGGTTATGAGCGCCGACCTGGGCCTGCAACGGGATGTGCTGGCGATCCTTGGCGTCGCGCAGTCGATCCAGGATGAACTGGTCGCAGATCGCCGTGGCCAGTTCCTTGCCGTGCCGCTCGCGAATCAGGTTCAGCATCAGGTCGATCGGCGCAATGCCCCCCGAGCACGTGAAGCGGTCGCGATCGATCACGAACAGCTCGGGCGTGAACACGGTGTGCGGGAATTCCTCGCGGATGGCCGACATGTTCTCCCAGTGGATCGCGCAGCGATAGCCGTCGATGACCCCGGCGTGCGCCAGCGCGTAGGTCCCGGTGCACAGGCCGCCCAGTGCGACCCCGTGACGGGCCGCCTCGCGCAGCGCCGACTGCAGCCTTCGATCGACCGCGTCGCGCACGTCCACGCCGCCGCACACGAACAGCACATCCACCGGCGCGCACTCGGCCAGGGCTCGTGTCGGCGTCAGGCTCAGCCCGTTGCTGGCCAGCGCCGGCCGTCCGTCCAGCGTCAGCACGGTCCACTCGTACAGGCTCGACTGCCCGACCCGGTTGGCCATCCGCAACGGCTCCATCGCGTTCACCAGTGCGATCAGGGAGTAGTTGGTGAGCGTCAGAAACCCGAAGTGCGTCGTCGCTCGCGTCGAACCCGGTTCCCTCACAACCCCCCCTCCCCACTGGATGCAGCCGGCCGCGGCTGCCCTGCCTCGGCCAGCCCCTCGTCCAGCAGATATTGCCAGATCACCCGGGCGGCCTGTGGGGGGTCCAGGTCGAGTCGTCGCGCTCCGGATGCGCGCACCGGGGCAATGCTGCGC
Organism: Burkholderiaceae bacterium; assembly: GCA_035939615.1. Taxonomy (GTDB): domain Bacteria; phylum Pseudomonadota; class Gammaproteobacteria; order Burkholderiales; family Burkholderiaceae_F; genus VBCK01. Next base: position 19,182 of record DASZFP010000142.1, read on the forward strand.
AGCCGTTCCGAGGCGCTGCCCTGCACCAGGGGGCGCAGGCGGCGTGGACGCACCTTCGCCGACCTTTCGCGCCAGTCGGCGGGAATCAAGGGCGCGCTGCAGGCGGCGGCAGCGATCCGAATGGTGCGAATCCGTCCCCGCCGGGCCACGCCGTAGGCGCTCATACGGGCGGGCGACGCCGCCCAGTCCACCGTCAGCGTCAGCGGCAGCTCGGCGTGCAGCGCGCGACGCCCGCCGCGCGCCAACGCCTGGATCACGCGGGCTGAGGCGCCCAGCGGCGTGATGGACACGACATTGGCGATCAGCTGCGACCCCAGCGCATGCGCCAGCTGGTACGGCAGCATGCCGCTCGCCTCGCCGCACTCGGCGCGGCTGCCGGCCAGCACGACGGCGGGCCGCAGCCGTCCCAGGTGGGCCGCCAGGACGCCCGCAACGTCGCAGTCGCGAGCCGCCAGCACAGTCAACTCGGCAAGGCCCATGCCCAGGTAGTCGCGCAGCGCCGGCTCGCCCGGATCGCCGGCATGAATCGCATGCACCCGCGCCCCGTCGGTCAGGCCGAGCGCGAGCTCCAGCGCGCGCGCATCCCGGTCGGCGCGCACCGCGCGACCGCTGGCCGGATGGCGTCCGACCGACAGCAGCACGGCGACCTCAAGCACTTGGCTTTTCCCTCTCGATAAGGTCCGCCAGCGCCGGCATCACCTGCTGCGCGTCGGCGACGATGGCCAGGTCTGCGCGCTGCATCATCGGCGCATGCGGGTCCGAGTTCACCGCGACGACCCGCTCGCAGCGGGCGATGCCCTGAAGGTGCTGCGGCGCGCCCGAAATCCCGAAGGCGAGATAACCGCGCGGCTCGACCACCGAGCCGGAAGCGCCGATCTGGCGGTCGCGCGGCAGATTCCCGAGATCGCACGCCACGCGGCTGGCTCCCTCGGCTGCGCCCAGCCGCGCGGCCAGCTGGTGAAATGCTGCCCAGTCCGAAACGCCGGCGCCGGCGCTGACGATCAGCTCGGCCTCGGTCAGCGCAACCGCGCTGCGATCGACCGCGACCGCACCCAGATCGACCACGGCGCCTTCCCTGGGCAGCGTGATGTCCGGCAGCGCGGCTGCCTGGTGGCGCGCGCCGGTCACCGGTTCGGCGCAGCCGGCCTCGACCAGCAGCACGCGCGGCGGGGCGCGCCCGATCTCGCGCCGCCCGCCGTCGGACAGGCAGACAGCCTCGCCCGCGCTCAGAGCGATCACCCGGGCCGCGGGCCGCACATCGAGCTGTGCCGCAACCCGCCGCCCGAGGTCACCGCCCGCGGTGAGGGTATCGGCGAACAGCAGGTGACTGGCCCGCTGGCGCTTTGCCAGTTCCACCAGCGACCGCGCCAGCACCGTGGGCGGATGCGTCCCGTCCGTGGGCTCCTGGTAACGCACCACGCCATCGGCACCGGCGCGACCCAGATCGTCCGTGCAGCCAGACGGCACGACCACCCACACCGCGCCACGCTGTGCGTCGGCCAGCACCCGTGCGGCCCCGATCAGGTCGCGATCGAGCGCGGTGAGCCGGCCGCGTTCCAGGTCCGGCACCGCGATCACGATGGACCGCGGCTGCTCGATCGTCACCTGCGGCAGCTCGGCCGAAGGCGTGGGCGAAGCGCCGCTGCGAACCGCCCCGACGGCAGCGACACCCGCCGGCGCACCGCTTCTGTCGATCCGGATGCGCCCGCTGACTGGATCGCGCACCTGCCGCACAGCGCGCGGGTCCCGCCTCACCGGACCTCCAGCACGGCCTGCTGAACCAGTTCGGCCAGATCGAGCACCGCCGGCCGCGGGGCGACCACGCCCTCGAGCATCACGGCGCAGTTCGGGCAGGCCACGGCGACGATTTCGGCGCCGACCTCGCGCACGTGGTCGATCCGCACGTCCGGGATGCGGCGCTTGCCCGGCACGTCGGTCAAGGCGGCGCCGCCGCCCCAGCCGCAGCAGCTCGAGCGCATCCGCGAGCGCGACATCTCGACCGGGCGGATGCCGATCGATTCGAGCAGCCGGCGCGGGGACTCCACATCACCGTTGTAGCGGCCCAGGTAGCACGGATCGTGAAACGTCAGCGTCCGATCCAACGCGCCGGGTTGCAGCGGCAGCCGCCCGCTGCGGACCAACTCCAGCAGGTACGCCGAGTGGTGCCAGACCTCGTAATGGCCCCCGTAGGCGGGGTATTCATTGCGCAGCGCGTGCAGCACGTGGGGATCGGCGGTCAGGATGCGGGCAAAGCGTCGCGTTGCGAGCGTTGCGACATTGCGGCGGGCGAGATCCGCAAAGGTCGCCTCATCGCCGAGTCGCCGCGCCAGGTCGCCACAGTCGAGCTCGGCCGCGCCCAGCACCGCGAAATCGACGGCCGCGCGCCGCAGCAGCTGCACCAGCGCACGCAAGGTGCGCTGGCCGCGCAAGTCGAACGCCGCCTCGCCCAGCCACAACAGGACGTCGCACGAGGCGCCCGCCGCCAGCTGCGGCAGCTTCAAGTCGGCAGCCCAGTCCATCCGGCTCGCGGTGCTGCGGCCGCACACGGTATCGGCCGCGCGCAGCTCCTGCAGGGCCTGCGCCGCCTTGCCGGGCGCCGCGCCGAGCTCCAGCGTCTGGAAGCGGCGCAGATCGATCACGGCATCCACGTGCTCGATCATCATCGGGCATTCGTATACGCAGGCGCGGCAGGTGGTGCAGGCCCATAGCGTATCGGCCTCGACGGCGGCACCGGCGCCGACCAGCGCGCGGCCGATCCCCGCCGAGGCCAGATCCCGGATCAGCGTCTTGGGGTTGAGCGGCAAGCCGGCCGCATGGGCCGGACAGGCCGCCTCGCAGCGGCCGCATTGCACGCAGGCGTCGAACCCGAGCAGCTGGTTCCAGCGGAAATCGGTCGGCCGCTGCACGCCCAGCCGGGCCGAGTCCAGCGCGAGCGGCGCCAGCGCCGCATCCAGGCGTTCGCCTGCAAAGCGGACCGGGCGCGGGTGAAAGGCCAGATGCAGCGCGCCGGCCAGCGCGTGTCGCATCGGTCCCCAGGACAGGCCGATGAAGATTTCGGCGCAGGCCCAGGCGCCCAGCACGGCCAGCCCGAGGTCCGGCATCGCGGTCCAACGGGCCGCGGGCCCGATGCCGAGGTCGGCGCAGGTGGCGCGCAGCAGGAACGCGACGAAGCCGCCCAGGGCCCACGGCAACGTGTCGAATGCTCCTCCCGAAAGCCTGGCCGGTCGCGCCGGCCAGCGGCGCCGCGCCACCAACGCGACTCCGACCGCCATCATCGACAGCGCAGCCAGCAGCAGCACCGCGAGCCAGGGGCCCCGCAGCGGGGTCAGGCTCTGCAGCAACGCCAGCGGCGCGGCCAGCACCAGCCCACCGGCCGTCAGCACGTGCATGCGCGCGGTCGCGGTTCCGCCCGCCCGTGCCTCGCGCGGCCCGGGTGGATCGCGCAGCACCACCGCGTGCACGTCGTGCAGGTAGCGCCGGGGAAACGCGGCCAGCCCGCCGAACACGTCGACGTGCGCGGCGCGGCCGGCGCGCCAGCGCCGCGCCCGCCACAGGGCGGCCGCCAGCGCGGCGAGCAGCGAGGCCGCCAACATCAGACCGGGCAGATGATCAGCCCACATCGGCATCGATTCGCTCAGACGTCCTTGCACAGCCGGATCGCATCGTAGATGGCGGCGTGGATGTCGCGCGGCGAGACGCAGTCGCCAACCCGGTACAGCAGGAATTCGCCGTCGCCCTGCGGCGCCGGCTGCGGCCGCCCCTCCGACAGGCACTGCAAGTCGATCTGACCGTGGTTGCGGCTGAGCGGCTTGAGCTCGAAATACAGCGACTCGACCGGGCGCACGCCGTTTTCCACCACGACCTGATCGACCAGCCGCTCCTCGTCCTGATCCGTGAACTCGTTGCGAAGCACCGCCACCAGGCGGCCGCCCTCCCGGTACACCTCGTGCAGCGACAGGTTGACGCTGACGATCACGTCCTTCTCGTAGAACCGCTTGAGATAGACCGGGCGCGTGGTGCCGCCCAGGTCCTCGGCCACCATCAGGTCCGGCGTGACGACCTCGACCAGGCTGCCGCGCTGCGCCAGGAAATCGGCGCAGGTCGCACCGGCGTATCCGCCGTAACGGTCGTACACCAGCACGTTGCCGGCCGCCGGCACCGTCCCGCCCAGCACCGCGTGGCTGGACACCACGTTGCCCTCGGCGGCGCGCCACAACGGCAGCTCGCCCAGGTCCGGCTCGCCGCCCGTGGCCAGCACCACCACCTGCGGCGCCAGCGCGCGCACCGCCTGCGCGTCGGCCGCCCGGCCCAGCCGCAGGTCGACCCTGAGGCGCTGCAGCTCCATCGACAGCCAGCGCGTGATGCCGGCCATCTGGTCGCGCGCGGGCGCGCGCGCCGCCAGCGTGATCTGCCCGCCCAGCGCGGGCGCCTTTTCGAGCAGCGTCACGGAGTGCCCGCGCAGCGCGCACACGCGGGCCGCCTCCATCCCGGCCGGGCCGCCGCCGACCACGACCACGCGCAGGCTCCTCGCCGCGCGCGGCACCACGTGAGGGATCGAGCTTTCGCGGCCGGTGGCCGGGTTCTGCACGCACAGCACGTCGGCGCCGCGGTAGTTGCGATCGATGCAGTAGTTGGCGCCGACGCACTGGCGGATCTCGTCGGCGCGGCCTTCCCGCAATTTGATCACCAGGTGCGGATCGGCGATGTGGGCGCGCGTCATTCCAATCAGGTCGACGTGCCCCTCGGAGATGATGCGCGCCGCCGATACCGGGTCTTTGATGTTCTGTGCGTGCATCACCGGCACATCCACTTCCGATTTGATGCGCGAGGCCAGGTACAGGAAGGGCTCCGGCGGATAGGCCATGCTCGGAACGATATTGGCCATCATCGCGTGCGTGTCGGCACCGGAGCCGATCACGTCGACGAAGTCGACCAGTCCGCCGCGCGCGTAGAAGCGCGCGATGTTCAGCAGCTCGGCCTGGTCCAGGCCATCCGGATGGAACTCGTCGCCGCACATCCGGATTCCCACCACGAAGTCGTCGCCCACCACGCGCCGGATCTCCTCGAAGATCTGCGCGCCGAAGCGGACCCGGTTGTCGAAGCTGCCGCCGTAGGGGTCGGTGCGCTTGTTGGTGCGCGGCGACCAGAACTGATCGATCAGATGCTGGTGCGCGGCCGAGATCTCGACTCCGTCCAGCCCGGCCTCCTTGCAGCGCCGCACCGCCTGGCCGAAATCGCGCACGATGCGCTCGATGTCCTCGAGCTCCATCGTCTTGCAGCTCGCGCGGTGAACCGGCTCGCGGATCCCGCTGGGCGACACCAGGTGCGGCCAGTTCTGGATGTCCCAGCGGCTGCGGCGCCCCATGTGCGTGAGCTGGATCATCAGCGCGGCGCCGTGCTCGTGGATGGCGTCGGCAAAGCGACGCAGATGCGGCACGATCCGGTCATGGCTGACGTCCAGCCCGTTCCAGGCCGCGCTCGGACTGTCGATCGATACCGACGAGGATCCGCCGCAGATCGTCAGGCCGATCCCGCCGCGCGCCTTTTCCGCGTGATAGCGGATCTGACGGTCCGACGGCATGCCGGCTTCGGCATACACCTCGGCGTGTCCGGTACTGACGATCCGGTTGCGGATCACCACGTTGCGGATCTTCAGCGGCTCGAACAGCTTGTCGAACTGTGCCATGCCAGGAGTTCCGATGGCGCGCGCAAACCTCGCACAGCCGGCGCGCTTGCATTGCCCTGCGCCATCATAGATTTGCGCGCAGCCCGGCTGCCCTGCCGGCACGACCCGCCTGTGCCAGTATGCGACCCTCTTCCGGCCTGCGGCCGGAAGAGACAGGAGGAAGGGAACGAGGGGGCTCGGCAGCCCCCTCGTGCTCCCCCAGCCAAGGTGAAGGGCTGATTGCAGACACCGGGAGCAGTTCCTCCCCTCGCCCGCGCAAGCGGGAAGGGGCGGGGGTGAGGGCCCGCGCGGAGGTGTCCCGTCCGCTACGATCGATGTCGCTTGCAGAACAGGTGGGTGCGGTTCGGGGCGCTATGGTCTTGCGGAAAATGCCGCCGGAGGGGAGATGCGAGAGGCTGCGGTGACGTGTCTGGGCAGGGTCGGCGCGGCCGCTCGCCCGATCCATCGGCGCGCCGGTCGATGACGGCCGACTGGGTGTTCCTGACCGGCGCCATCGTGCTCGAAGTGGCCGGCACGGTCTCGATGAAGCTCTCGCACGGCTTCTCGAACGCGCTGCCGTCGATTCTGCTGTTCCTGTTCTACGGCGCCTCCTTCACGTGCCTTAATTTTGCGCTTCGCTCGATCGAGGTCAGCGTGGCCTACGCGATCTGGTCGGCCCTCGGGCTGGTGCTGGTGGCGGCGATCGGGATCGTGTTGCTGGGCGAAGGCGCCGGCGCGCTCAAACTTGCCAGCATCGTGCTGATCGTGGCCGGGGTGGCCGGTCTGTACGTCGGCGGCGGCGGGCACTGAATTGCGAGTCTGACGCGTGAAAGCTGCCCTAACCCCCGAAGCCGCACCCGCGTCGGCGAGAGCGGCCAACGGGTCGGGGCCGGCGGACGCGCCGGCCAAGATCGTCGTGCGCAACCTGGTCAAGGTGTTCGGCACCCGCCCGGCGGTTGCGCTGCAGATGCTGGCCGAGGGTCTGCACAAGGACGAGATCTTCCGCCGCACGGGGCAGATCGTGGGCGTGCAGAGCGCATCGTTCGAGATCCGCGCGGGAGAAATCTTCGTGATCATGGGGCTGTCCGGCTCCGGCAAGTCCACCCTGATCCGACTGCTGAACCGCCTGCTGGAGCCGACTGCTGGCGAAGTGCAGGTCGACGGCCAGAATGTGGCATCGATGGACCGGCGAGCGCTGATCGACCTGCGCCGGCGCGACATGAGCATGGTGTTCCAGTCCTTCGCGTTGATGCCGAATCGAACGGTCCTGGACAACGCCGCCTTCGGCCTCGAGGTGGCGGGTGTGGCCAAGGATCGCCGCGAGCAGCGCGCGCTGCAGGTGCTCGAACAGGTCGGCCTGACCGCGTTCGCGCGCAAGCGTCCCTCCGAGCTTTCCGGCGGGATGCAGCAGCGCGTCGGACTGGCGCGTGCGCTGGCGACCGACCCGTCGATGATGCTGATGGACGAGGCGTTTTCGGCGCTCGATCCGCTCAAGCGGCACGAGATGCAGGGCGTGCTGCTGGATCTGCAGCGCGAACACAAGCGCACCATCGTGTTCGTTTCGCACGACCTGGACGAGGCGTTCCGGATCGGCGATCGCATCGCGATCATGGAAGGCGGCCGCGTGGTCCAGGTCGGCGATCCCCATCAGATCGCGCGCAACCCGGCCACTGACTACGTGCGCGCGTTCTTCCGGGGCGTCGATCTGACGCGTCACCTGACCGTCGCTGACATCGCGCGCACTGACCAGGTGCCGGTGTTTCCGGTGCCGAGCGACCTGGCGGCCGAGTTCGGTGCCGCGGTCGAACACCTGCGCTCGATCCAGCGCCACTATGGCTTCGTGGTGGACGCAGCCCGCCACCTGGTCGGCGTGGTATCGATCGATTCGCTGTCCCGCTGCTTGGGCCAGCCCCGGCCGGCCGTGGCCGACGCCCTGCTGTCACATGTGCCGGCGCTGGCCGGCGCCTGCCCGTTCCGCGAGGTGCTGGGCCAGGTCGCACGCAACCCGCATCCTTTTCCGGTGGTCGACGGCAACGGCACGTACGTAGGCGCGGTCACGCAGACGATCCTGCTGGAGCGTCTGTGCGACGAGGAGTCCCGCAATGCATGAGGCAATTCCGATCGGCGAATGGGTCAGCCAGTTCATCAACTTCGTGCTGGCGCACGACAACGGCACGCTGGAAATTTTCGGCCGCGTGGTCGCCGGCTTCACCGAGGCCATCGAGGACGGCCTGCTGTTGCTGCCGCACTGGGCCGTGGCGGCCGCGATTTCGGCGCTTGGCGTATGGCGCGTCGGGTGGAAGTTCGGCCTGTTCTGCGCCGCCTCGTTTTCGATCATCATCGTCACCGGCTTCTGGCCGGCCACGATGAGCACGCTGGCGCTGATCATGGCGTCCACCGTGATCGCCCTGCTGGCGGGCATTCCGCTGGGCATCTGGATGGCCCGCAGCGACCGGGTCGCCGCCGTGGTGCGACCCGTGCTCGATTTCATGCAGACGATGCCGGCGTTCGTCTACCTGATCCCGGCGGCGATGCTGTTCGGCCTGGGCAAGGTCCCGGGCGTGCTGGCCACCGTGATCTTCGCGATGCCGCCGGCGGTGCGGCTGACCAACCTGGGCATACGCCAGGTCAACCGGGAGCAGGTCGAGGCCGGGATCGCATTCGGGTGCACGCCGCGGCAGCTGCTGCTGAAGGTGCAGATCCCGAGCGCGATGCCTTCGATCATGGCGGGCGTCAACCAGACCATCATGATGGCCCTTTCGATGGTGATCATCGCGTCGATGGTCGGCGCCGGGGGCCTGGGCAACGATGTGCTGGCGAGCATTCAGCGGCTGGACATCGGCCTGGGATTCGAAAGCGGCCTCAGCGTGGTGTTGCTCGCCATCATCCTGGACCGGATCACCGAAAGCTTCGGAGCCGCCGGCGCACAGCCCCACGCCGGACTGCGCGAGCGCGCCCGCAACCTGCTCGCCCGGCGCGAGCCCTCGCAAACGTGAGCGCTCGAGGCTGGCGACGCCTCGCCGGGGGCGGGCGATGAACGCGGCCGACTGCGCGAGCTTCATCGGCGGGCGCTTCGTTGCGAGCACCTCGGGCGTGGTGCTGGACAACCTGAATCCGGCCACGGGCGAGCGCATCGGCGGCATCGAGCTGGCCGGTCCAGCCGAGGTCGAGCAGGCGGTGGCCTCAGCCTCGCGAGGTTTTTCCGAATGGTCGGCCATGACCGGCGCCGAGCGTGGCCGCATCCTGAATCGCGCGGCCGCCATGCTGCGCGCGCGCGGCCGCGCGCTGGCGCGCCTGGAGGTGATCGATACCGGCAAGCCGATCCAGGAGGCCGAGGCGGTCGACATTCCGAGCGCAGCCGACTGCATCGAGTTCTTCGCGGGGCTGGCGGCCACGCTGCACGGCGCCCATCACGAGCTGCGCAACGCGTTCGTCTACACGCGGCGCGAGCCGCTCGGAATCTGCGCCGGCATCGGCGCCTGGAATTACCCGCTGCAGATCGCCTGCTGGAAGTCGGCGCCCGCCCTGGCCTGCGGCAACGCGATGATCTTCAAGCCGGCCGAGCTGACGCCGACCACGGCCGGTGCGCTGGCCGAGGTGTACCGCGATGCCGGAGTGCCCGACGGCGTGTTCAACGTGGTTCAGGGCGACGCGCGCACCGGGCAGCTTCTGACGGGCGATCCGGCCATCGCCAAGGTGTCGCTGACCGGCGAATGCGCCACGGGCCGGCGCGTGATGGCCGATGCCGCCGCCACGCTCAAGCGGGTCACGATGGAGCTGGGAGGCAAGTCTCCGTTGATCGTGTTCGACGATGCCGACCTGGAGCAGGCGGTGGCCGGCGCGATGATGGCCAACTTTTTCACGCAGGGCGAGGTGTGCACCAACGGAACGCGCGTGTTCGTGCAGGAAGCCATTCACGATGCGTTCCTCGAGCGCCTGCTCGCGCGCGTGGCGCGGCTGAAGCTCGGCGATCCTCTCGATCCGTCCACCCAGGTCGGAGCGCTGATCAGCCGGGAACACCTGGCGCGCGTGCTCGGGTTCATCGAGCGGCCTCTGGCGGCCGGCGCGCGCCTGGCTTGCGGCGGCCGCCGTCCGGCCGATCCCCGCCTGGCGCGGGGCTGCTTCCTGGAGCCGGCCGTGTTCGTCGATTGCGGCGACGCCATGGAGATCGTGCGCGAAGAGATCTTCGGCCCGGTGATGTCGGTGCTGCGGTTCCGTGACGAGGACGAGGTGGTGCGGCGCGCCAATGCCACGCCGTACGGGCTGGCCGCGGGGGTCTTCACGCGCGAGCTGGCGCGCGCCCACCGCGTGATCCAGCGGATCGACGCCGGCGTGTGCTGGATCAACAACTACAACATCACGCCGGTGGAGGTACCGTTTGGCGGCTTCAAGCAGTCCGGCGTGGGCCAGGAGAACGGCCACGCCGCCATCGAGCACTACACGCGCGTGAAGACAGTGTACGTCGAGCTCGGGCAGGTCGCCTGCCCGTACTGAACATCGCATCGACGCCCGCATGGCGGCCACCGAGGAGTTCGATTACGTGATCGTGGGGGCCGGTTCGGCCGGCTGCGTGCTGGCCAACCGCCTCAGCGAGGACGCGGACGTCCAGGTGGCGGTGCTGGAAGCCGGCGGCCGCGATCGCAGCGTCTTCATCCACATGCCGGCCGCGTTTTCGATTCCGCTCGCCAACGACCGCTACAACTGGTACTACCACACCGAGCCCGAACCGTCGATGGACGGGCGCAGCATGTATTGCCCGCGCGGCCGGGTGCTGGGCGGGTCCTCTTCGATCAACGGCATGGTCTATATCCGCGGCCATGCGTTCGACTACGACGGCTGGTCGCAGCGGCCAGGCCTGGCGCACTGGTCGTACGCGCACTGCCTGCCTTACTTCATCCGCTCCGAAAACCGGCTGCAGGGAGGCGACGAATATCACGGCAGCGGCGGGCCGCTCGCGGTCACCACGCCTTCGATGACCAATCCGCTGTTTCACGCATTCGTGCAAGCAGCCCGGCAGGCCGGCTATGCCCATACGCGGGACATGAACGGCTACCGGCAGGAAGGCTTCGGACCGATGGACCAGACCACCTTCCGGGGACGGCGCTGGAGCACGATGCGGGCCTACCTGAAGCCGGCCATGCCGCGGCCCAATTTGCGCGTGCTGCCGCGCTCGCTGGCGCTGCGCGTGCGCTTCGAGGGGCGCCGCGCGGTCGGAGTCGAGTACGAGCGCGCAGGGGTCGTGCGCATCGCGCGCGCGCGGCGCGAGGTCATCGTCAGCGGTGGCGCCATCAACTCGCCGCAGCTGTTGATGCTGTCGGGCCTGGGCGAAGCGGACGCTTTGCGCAGCCTCGCTCTGCCGGTGATCGCCGACCTTCCGGGCGTGGGCAGCAATCTGCAGGATCACATCGAGATCTACGTGCAGCACGCCTGCACGCAGCCCGTGTCACTGTATTCGACCCAACGACCGCTCGCCAAGCTGGCGATCGGGGTGCGCTGGCTGCTGACCGGGAGCGGCCCCGGGGCCAGCAATCATTTCGAAGCGGGGGGGTTCATCCGCAGCCGCGCCGGCGTGCGCCACCCCGACCTTCAATACCACTTCCTGCCGATCGCGGCCGACTACGATGGCAAGGAGAAGATCGAGCAGCACGGCTTTCAGTTGCACGTGGGGCCGATGCGTCCGACCAGCACCGGCTCGGTCCGGCTGCGGTCCGCCGATCCGCGCCAGGCCCCGGCCATCCGATTCAACTACCTGCAGACCGAAGGCGACCGGATCGAGATGCGCGCGGCCGTGCGCCTGACGCGCGAAATCCTGGCGCAGAGCGCCTTCGATCCGTTCCGCGGCGCCGAGCTGCGCCCCGGCCCGGCCGTGGTCAGCGACGACCAGATCGATGCCTTTGCCCGCGCGCGCGCAGAAAGCGCCTACCATCCGTCGTGCAGTTGTGCGATGGGCTCGGACCCGCAGGCCGTGGTCGACGGCGAATTGCGGGTGCGCGGCGTGGAGGCGCTGCGCGTGGTCGACGCCTCGGTGATGCCGGCAGTGGTCAGCGGCAACCTGAACGCGCCCACCATCATGATCGCCGAGAAAGCGGCCGACCTGATCCGCGGGCGCCCGCCGCCGGCACCGGTTCGGGTACCCGTGTTCGAGCATCCGAATTACCGGACGCAACAGCGCTGATGCGCGGGTCCGGATGGCGCGGCCGTGCAAGCTCAGGTCGCGTTGCCGACGCACGCCGCCTGCCGCGATCGCGATACTGTGACCGGCCGGGCGTCGAGGCGATGGACCCGGGAACCGAAGGAGGGCTGGGATGAGCGAGGAAACGACGGTCGCGCACGCCCGCCGCCCGGGCGGCCGCGAAGCCAAGCGCGCCGCACGGCTGGCGCGACGCGCAACTTCGGTGCCCTACATCACGCGCAAGATCCCGTATTACGAGGTGCTGGACGAGGAAGGCCTGGCGCTGATCGAGCGCAACGCGGACGCGATCCTGGAGCAGATCGGCGTCGAGTTCCGGGGCGACGATGAGGCGCTGAAGATCTGGCGCGACGCCGGCGCCGACGTGCAGGGAGAGCGGGTCCGCTTCGCGCCCGGCATGTGCCGCCAGCTGATCCAGGCCACTGCGCCGCGCGAGTTCGTCCAGCAGGCCCGCAATCCCGAGCGCAACGTGCGCATGGGCGGCAAGTGCACGGTGTTCGCGCCCGCCTACGGCAGCCCGTTCGTGCGCTGCCTGGACAAGGGCCGCCGCTACGGGACGATCGAGGATTTCCGCAACTTCGTGCGGCTCGCCTACATGGCGCCGTGGCTGCACCACTCGGGCGGCACCGTGTGCGAGCCGGTCGACCTGCCGGTCAACAAGCGGCACCTGGACATGGTGTATTCGCACATCCGCTACAGCGACAAACCGTTCATGGGCTCGGTGACCGCGCCCGAGCGTGCGGCCGACACGGTGGAACTTGCGAAGATCGCGTTCGGCGAGCGCTATCTGGACCCGGCCACGGGCAAGCCGAACACGGTGATCATCAGCCTGATCAACGCCAACTCGCCCCTGACCTTCGACGGCACGATGCTGGGCGCAGCCAAGGTCTATGCCCGCAACAACCAGGCCTGCCTGATCACGCCGTTCATCCTGGCCGGCGCGATGTCGCCCGTGACGGTGGCCGGCGCGACGGCGCAAACGCTGGCCGAAGCGATGGCCGGCATGGCGTTCGTGCAGCTGGTCAATCCGGGCACACCGGTCGTGCTCGGCAGTTTCGCTTCGTCGATCTCGATGCAGTCGGGCGCGCCCACGTTCGGCACACCGGAGCCGGCGCTGGTGCTGTACTCGATGGCGGCGCTGGCGCGCCGCCTGGGCGTGCCGTTCCGCTCGGGCGGTGGCTTGTGCGCTTCCAAGATCGCCGACGCCCAGGCGGCCTACGAATCGGCCAACACGCTGCTGCCAACGTGCCTGGCCGGCGTGAACTTCGTCCTGCACACCGCGGGCTGGCTGGAAGGGGGCCTCGCGATGGGCTACGAGAAGTTCGTGATGGACGTCGACCAGGCCGGTATGATGCACACGCTGCTGGAGGGCGTGGACCTGTCCGAAAGCGGCCAGGCGCTGGACGCGATCCGGGAGGTCGGGCCCGGCAAGCACTTCCTCGGCTGCGCCCATACGCAGGCCAACTTCGAGACGGCGTTTTACCGCTCGCCGATCGCCGACAACAACAGCTTCGAACAGTGGGAATCCGAAGGCAGGCAGGACCTGGCGCAGCGCTCCAACGCCCAATGGAAGAAGATGCTGGCCGAATACGAGGCGCCGCCGATCGATCCGGCGGTCGACGAAGCCCTGCTGGACTACATCGCGCGGCGCAAGGCGGCCGCCCCGGACTCGAACGTCTGAGGCGGGGCTGCCGCGCCGCTGCCGCGATCGCCCGCTGGGGCGCGACGGTGCTGGTCGCGTCCTGCGCGGTCGCGGCGCACGCGGCCGATACCAGGGTGGTCCGGATCGGCTGGACCGCCTGGTCCGACGCCGAGGCCGTCACCCAGATCGCGAAGGAAGTGCTCGAGACGCGTCTGGGCTACAAGGTCGAGCTGGTGATGACTGATATCGGGCTGCAATATGCGGGCGTGGCCCGCGGCAACCTGGACGTGATGCTGATGGCGTGGCTGCCGACCACTCACAAGGCGTACTGGGACAAGGTTTCCGGCGACGCGGTCGACCTGGCCGTCCTGTACGACCATGCCCGCCTCGGCTGGGCCGTGCCGAACTACGTGCCCGAAAGCGAGTTGAGCAGCATCGCGGACCTGGGCAAGGCCGAGGTCAGGAGCCGGCTGCACGGGCGCATCCAGGGCATCGACCCCGGGGCCGGCCTGATGCGCGCGTCCGAGCGGACGCTGGCCGCCTATGCGCTAGATGGCTACTCGCTGCTGAGCGCGTCGGACGCCGGCATGATCGTGGCGCTGGATCGCGCCATCAAGCGCAACGAGTGGATCGTGGTGACGGCCTGGTCGCCGCACTGGATGTTCGCCCGCTATCCGGTGCGCTACCTGGCCGATCCGAAGGGCTCGCTCGGCGGCGCCGAGTCGATCCACGCCGTGGCCCGCAAGGGCTTCGAGGCAGATTTCCCGAGGGCTGCCGCCTTCCTGAAGAAGTTCAAGCTGACCATTGCCGAGCTGGAAGCGATCATGCTGCGAGCGAAGGACAGCTCGTATCACGACGAGGCGGTCGCCTTCCTCCGGGACCACCCGCGGCGGGTCGACCAATGGCTCGCGGACGCCCGCGCGACAAAGCCGTGACGGCGCCAGAGAACGCGAGCCGGCGGGCGGCCAGTCTGGTCGCGCTGCTCGCGCTCGCAGGCGGCGCTTGGGGGGCTGCACCCGAAGTGATCTCGCGCGACGTGCGCTCGCCTGAGGGACCCATTTTCGTGGACGCAACGCTGTACCTGGTCGACTACGCCGGGCACGACGTGGTGCGGGTCGAGCAGACCTCGGCCAGGGTCATCTGGCACCGCGACGGCTGCGGCCCCACGGGCCTGGCGCGCGTGCCCGAGGGGCTGCTGGTCGCGTGCTTCGACGGAAAGCAGGTGGCGACGATCTCGCTCGACGGCAGGACGCTGGCGACCGTGCAGACCGACGAGAACGGGCAGCGGCTGCGCGAGCCCAACGATTTCGCGCTGGACGCCCGGGGCGGGGTCTACATCAGCGGCACCGGGCCGTGGGAGCCGCGGCCGATCGTCGGCAGGATCTACTACCGTTCGGCCGACCGCAAGCTGCGCACAGTGGCTTCCGACCTTCACTCGCCCAACGGTCTGGCGCTGTCGCCGGACGGCAAGCTGCTGTACGTGGCCGAGTCGTTCGCATCGCGCATCCTGCTGTTCGACGTTGCCCCCGATGCAACGCTCAGCGGTCGACGCGAGTTCCTGAAGATGTCCGAAGTGCTCGCCGGCGGTCGCACCTATACGCCGGACGGCGTGCGGATCGACCGCGACGGGAACCTGTTCGTCGGTTTCTGGGACGGGGCCTGCTTCGCGGTGATCGGCCCGGACGGCAAGCTGATCCGCCAGGTCGACCTGCCCGCTCCGCACGATCCGAACCTGGCAATCACGCCGGACGGCCGGTACGTGATATCGACCGGCGTGTTCGATTTGCCGGACAACGGGTCGCGCGGCGAGCTGTACCGGATTCCCAATCCGATGGCTCCGAGATAGTTCAGCGTCAGCCGCGTTTGCGCAACCGGCCGCGTATCAGTCGGGGCTCACAGGCCTCGCGATCCCGGCGCAGCCCTCCAGAAACAAAGCGACCGTGTCGCGCACCCAGGCGTCCAGCTCGGCGGGCTTCATCGGTGCGCCCAGGCCGATGGCTCGCAGCTGAGGCAGCGACACGATCATCTGCAGGAACTGGTGCGCAGCGAAGCCCGCCTGGGCGGCGGAAAGAGGCGCGCCGCGTTGATCTCGCAGCAGCAGCTCGCTGATGATCGCCACCGCCTCCTGCCGTCCGCCCGCTTTTGCAACGGCCGCCGCCAGGTCGGGGAAGCGGCCGGATTCAGCCACGATCAGGCGTTGCAGCTGCAGCACACGGGGCGTCAGCGCGGCGTGCAGGATCAGGGACCCCAGGTGGACCAGGATCTGCTCGAGGCCTTCGCCCTCGATCAGCGGAATGTTCGCGGGCGGCCGCAGGCTGTCGATCAGCCGGACGACCACCGCGCTGATCAGCGCCGGCTTGTCGGGGAAGCGCTGGTAGAAGGTCCGCTTTGAAACGCGCGCGCGGCGGGCGATCGCCTCGATGCTGGTTGCGCCATAGCCGTGGGTGAACAGCAGTTCGGTGGCGACGTCGAGGATGCGCTCGCGCAGCTGCAACGCAGCGTCGCGCGAAGGACGCCCGGCGCGCGGTGCCGCGATGGCTGTGTCGGTACCCCGGTGCGGTTTCGACCTACCTGACGGCATTCACCATTCGCGTCTTACTGCGGCGGCGGGTAGTACCCCTGGGGCGCCGGGTAATACGCCGGTGGAGGCGGCGGCGGATAGTAGCCCGGGGGCGGGCCGTAGCTATATGCAGGCGCCGGCGGTGCGTAGGCGGGTGGCGGTGCGTAGGCGGGCGGGTAATACGCCGCCGGCGGATAGGCGGCGCGGCCCGGTGACGGGTAATACGCAGGCGGGGCGTAATAGGCCGGCGCCGGAGCCGGGTAGTAGGCAGCCGGTGGTGGAGCAGCCTCGACGGCCGCCGCCATGATGGCCAGCGGTGCCGTTACGATCGCCGCGGCGATGCCGACGACGGCCCCGATCGGGCCGAAGCCGTGGTCGAAACCACCACGCCCGTGCCCGTGCCCGAACCCGTGACCGTGGGCAAGCGCAGGGCTGATCGGGGCGAGGCTCAAGGCGACGACGGGCAAAGCCGCCATCAATGCAGTTCTGAGTTTCGGCATGGCTCGGACCCTCCTGTCGGATACGTGTCCAGTACCCACCGGGTTAGTGGCAGCGTAGGCCACTCTTTAATGAAACGCAACGGTGTCGTTGCATTAATTTGTAACGAAAATATGCCCGGTACCGTAAGATCCCGGCCGGCTCGAGCGGGGGGAACCCGAGATCACGCGGAGAAACGAGATGAGAAGAACGACGCGGCTGACAGACCTTTTCCTTGGAGCGCTGGCAATCCTCGCCGTCTCATCGGCGTCCGGTGCCGAGGCGGCCGGGACGCCCCGCCCCATCGTTCTGAAGGCGGACCACCTGTTCGACTCGGCATCCGGCAAGCTCGTCGACCGCGGCGTCGTTGTCGTTGCCGGTTCGAAGATCCAGGCCGTGGGGAGCGATGCCCAGATTCCGGCCGATGCACAGGTCATCGATCTGGGCGATGCGACGCTGCTGCCGGGTTTCATCGACGCCCACGTCCATCTGCAGTGGGCCTCGAGCAACAACTGGTATTCGGACTTCTTCGACCATCTGATGCAGTTTCCCGCGGAGCAGGCGCTGCACGGCGCCCATCACGCCAAGGTGACGCTGGAAGCAGGCGTCACCACCGTCCGCGACGTCGCGTCGAACGACTACGTTGCCGTCGGCCTGCGAAACGCGATCAAGGCGGGAATGATCCCCGGGCCGCGCATGCTGGTGTCGAACTATGCGATCGGGTCCACCGCCGGACACGCCGACCAGGATCCATACCCGCCACAGCGGATCGCACCCGCAGGGCCGATCCAGGGCGTGTGCAACGGCCCGGAGGAATGCCGGGCCGCCGTGCGCTACCAGATCAAGTTCGGAGCCGACCTGATCAAGTTCATGCCGTCGGGCGGCGTGCTGTCGCTGACCGATCCGGTGGATAACGTACAGCTGACCCAGGATGAGATGAACGCGATCATCTCCGAAGCCCACACGTGGGGTCGCAAGGTCGCCGCGCACTGTCACGGCGACCGGGCCGCGAAGATGGCGATTGCGGCCGGCGTGGACTCCATCGAGCATGGCACCTTCCTGCAGGACGACACGCTGCTCGAGATGAAGCGCAAGCACGTTTACCTGGTCCCGACGATGTCGGCCAGCTATTGGACCAGCCAGAAGGTCGACACCTATCCACCGGTCATCGCGGCCAAGGTCCGCGCCGCCTCCGCACAGCACCAGCAGATGCTGCAACACGCGGTGAAGCTCGGGGTGCCGATCGCGATGGGCACGGATGCGGCGGTCGGGCCGCACGGCAAGAACGCCCTCGAGTTCTCCCTGATGGTGAAAAACGGGATGACGCCCGCGCAGGCGCTAATCGCGGGCACCGCCAGTGGCGCCGACCTGCTCGGCATCTCCGACCAGACCGGAACGCTGCAGGCCGGAAAGTCAGCCGATGTCGTGGTGGTTGCGGGCGATCCGCTGGCCGACATCCAGGTCACGCAGCACCCGATCCTGGTGATGAAGGAAGGCGTGATCTACGTGGGCGGCAAGTAAACCCTGTCACCCCACGCGTGAGGCCGCCCGCAGCGTTGCGGCGATGCGTCGGCGCGTGGCCCGGCAGCAACAGCTGATCGACCATGTAGAGCGCCAGCAGCGCCATCATTCCGTAGAAGGAGAAGCGCTCCCAGGTTTCGGTGAAAGCCAGTAATACAGGCCCTTGGGATGGCCGTTCAAATGGGTTGCAGCCGCGCCGTGAAATGGCGCAGCACGGGCGCCTGTTCGACGATCCGATAGCCCGGAAGATCCGCTTTTTGCGCCGCAACCTCCAGGATCACCTCGGCCAGGTAATCGACGTGGCTCTGCGTGTAGACGCGACGGGGAAAGGCCAGGCGCACCAGGTCCAGTTGCGCCATCCGCTCCGAACCGTCCGGCTGGCGGCCGAACATCACCGACCCGATCTCCACCCCGCGTACGCCGCCCACCAGGTACAGCCCGTTGTTCAGCGACCAGGCCGGATACTGCTGCGCCGGGATATGCGGCAGCAGGGTGCGCGCGTCGATGTAGACGGCGTGCCCGCCGGTGGGCTGTACGATCGGGATCCCGCCGGCCAGCAGCTTTTCGCCGAGGTACTCGATCGAGCGCACGCGGTAGCGCAGGTAGCTCTCTTCGAGCGCCTCGTACAACCCCTGGGCCACGGCTTCCAGATCGTAGCCGGCCATGCCGCCGTAAGTCGGAAACCCCTCGGTCAGGATCTCCAGGTTGCGGCAGCGCACGGCCAGCTCGTCATCGTTGACCGCCAGAAACCCGCCGATGTTGGACATGCCGTCCTTCTTGGCGCTCATCGTGCATCCGTCGGCGAGGGCGAACATCTGCCGCGCGATGTCGATCGGCCGGGCCTCCTCGAAGCCGGCCTCGCGCGTCCGCACGAACCAGGCATTCTCGGCATAGCGGCAGGCGTCGATGATGAACGGGATGCCGTGAGCGCGCGCCAGCGCGCTGGCCGCGCGGACATTGGCCATGCTCACCGGTTGACCGCCCAGCGAATTGTTAGTCACCGTCATCATCACCGCCGGGATGCGCGCGGCCCCGACCTCGTCGATCGTCGAACGCAGCGCCTCCACATCCATGTTGCCTTTGAACGGATGCCGCAGCGTCGGGTCGCGCGCCTGCGCGCACGGCAGGTCGCGCGCCTGGGCGCCCTGCCGCTCGATGTGGGCGCGCGTGGTGTCGAAATGCGCGTTGCTGGGGATCACATCGCCCGGCTTGGCGATGCTCGCGAACAGGATGTGCTCGGCGGCGCGACCCTGGTGCGTCGGGATCACGTGCCGGAACCCGGTCACGTCCTGCACCGCCCGTTCAAAACGGTAGAACGACGAAGCGCCCGCATACGACTCGTCGCTCGCAATCATCCCGGCCCACTGGCGCGCGGACATGGCACCCGTGCCGCTGTCGGTCAACAGATCGATCAGCACGTCCTCGGCACGCAACAGAAACGGGTTGTAGCCCGCATTGCGCAGTGCGGTTTCGCGCTGCTCGATGGTGGTGAAACGGATCGGCTCGACCGACCGGATGCGGAACGGCTCGATGATGGATCGTGGCTCAAACGGCTTCATCCGCTGCCCGTGCTCGTGCCTGCGACCACGGCAATATAGACCCACCCCGGCAATAACCACCCTGCCGGCGCTGGTCAGCTTTCGGTCCAGCACGGCCTCGTCTCGATCGACCCGCGCATCGCGGAATCCGCAGATCGTGAAGGTACGATCGATCCGATCGTAGATTTACAGTATTCAGCGGCAACGGCCGACCGTACGATTCGGCCGTGCGGTCGCTAGGAACCGCGCGTCCGGAAGCATGGATCCCGTGCCGGCGCAAAAAAGCAAATCGCATCGAATCGGCCGGTCGCGCATCTCAGTCCTGCTCGTCGATGACCATCGCATCGTGCGAGACGGCGTGCAATGTGTACTTGACCACCAGCCGGACATCCAAGTCGTCGCGTCGGTCGGAGACGCCGACCGGGCGGTGCAGGAGGCCGAGCGCTTGAAGCCCGCGCTGGTCTTGACGGAAATCACGATACCGGGTTCGAACGGGATCGACGCGACGCGAATCCTGGCCGACCGCGTTCCGGACAGCCGCGTGGTGATCCTGTCGGCGCATTCATCGCCTACGGTCGTTCGGCGTGCAATCGATACGGGTGCGCGCGGCTTCCTGCCCAAAGACGTCGGCGCCGACGAACTGGTGCACGCGGTGCACGCGGTTGCCAGCGGCGAACGCTATATCAGCCAAAGGCTCGCGCAGGCCTTGCTCGATGAGGGCAACGGCGCCGGGATCCGCTCCTCCACGGTCGGGGATCTGACGCCGAACGAGCAAAAGATCCTCAAGCTCGTGGTCGAAGGCAAGTCCAACTCCGAGGTCGGCGCCGTGATCGGCCTGTCGCGCCGCACCGTGGAAGCTTATCGGGTCAGGCTGATGCGCAAGCTCGGGATCGACAATCTGCCCACGCTGGTCCGGTACGCGATTCGGCACGGAGTCATTCCTCTGTAGTCGGGCGACGCCAGCCTCCGGCGATGGTGACAATGACAGCGTGCATCCTGATCGTCGAGGACAACAAGGCCAATCTCGCATTGGTCGAATATCTGCTGACGGCGGCCGGCTACCGCACGCTGGTCGCCACCGATGGGGACGAAGCCGTGCACCTGGCACGGCTGCACCGTCCTGACCTGGTTCTCTGCGACCTGCAAGTGCCGGTGCTGGACGGCTACGAGGTCCTGCAGCAACTGCGCAACGACCCGGCCCTGAGTGGCCTGGTGGTGATCGCGGTAACAGCATCGACGCCGGGCGACGGCGCCTACGTACTGGAGGCCGGCTTCGACGGCTATCTTCCGAAGCCGATCGAACCGAGGGCGTTCGTCGGGCAGATCGAAGCTTACCTGCGGCCGCAGCTGCGCAGCCGGGGCCCTTCGGGCGGCACCTCGTCCTGACCCGATCCAGGCGACCGGTTCGGCCGTCCGATGCCGGCGGATCAACCCGCGCCGCGGCTGCGCGGCCGTGAATGCAGGCCGCCGAAGCTTTCCCACAGGTGCCAGCCGATCAGCGCCGGCACGCCGAACAGCACTTCGCGCATTCGCTTGGCCAGCGCCAGCCCGATGGCGAGCTGGGGGTCCAGGCCGACGGCCGCACAGATCAGCACGATCCCGGCCTCCTGGGCTCCGAGCGCCGCCGGAACCGCGAACGCCAGGTTGCGCACGAACAGCACGACGCCCTCGATGATCAGCGCCGGTGCGATACCGACCGGGTGGCCGAGCAGCCGAAGCGCGAGCCAGTCTTCCGATGCGCCCGCCGCCATGCCGGCGAGCTGGACCAGCGTTGCCAAGGCCAGCCGGCCCCTGCGCCGCGCGAGCGCCGCCAGTTCGGCCTCGAACAACGGCATCGACGCCAGCCAGGCGGGTGGACGGTCGCGGCCACCGGTCACGAGCGAGGCCAGGCGCCGCAGCCAGACGACCAGCCGTCCCTCGCTGATCAGCCACAGGCCGGCCAGCGGAATCGGCAACGCCAGCGGCACCGCAATGTAGATCGCGTCGAGCGTCGCACTGCCATGGGAGAACGCCAGCAGCAGCGCCAGCGCCAGTGCGGCAAACAGCACCAGGTTCGCCATGGTCAGCACGACCTCGGTGATCACGCTGGCTGCCACCGCGGCAGCCTCCACACCGCGCTGCGTCACGATCCGGATTCCGACCAGCTCCCCACCGACCCCGGCCACCGGCAGCAACCGGTTGACGGCTTCGCGCACGATCGCGGTGGCGAGCAGCACCGGCCAGCGGGCGCGGCCGTCCGCGTCCCGCGGAGCCAGCAACAGGCGCCAGGCCATCGCGTCGATGCCGACCGAAAACACCCGCAGCGGCACCAGCCACAGCAGCGGCCAGCCGGCCGCAGCGAGCGCATCCAGTACCGCGTGCCAGCCGGCGCGCCCGACCAGCACGATGACCACCGCCAGCCCGGCCAGCCCGAGCAGATAGGCCGCGCGCTTCACGCCGCCCTGCTGCTGTCGGCGGCCATCTCGGACGGAATGTCCAGGAAACCGCCCACCGAGGCGCGCAGCGCCTGCATCCGCTCCCGCGCCCGCGGGCTGATCAACGCCTGCAGTTCCTCGGTGGCGTGCGCGCCGACCCCGGCCGATTGCTCGCGCGGGCCGCTGCGCGTGGCCGGGTGCAGATAGACCTCGGCAACTCCCGGGCCGAGGCTGGCCAGTGCATCGCACAGGGCGGCCTCGTTCAGCCGGCCGGTGCAGCGCAACCCGAACAGGACGTCGTTGTAGGCCAGGCCCGCGGCGCGCAGCCTGCGCCGCATCCAGCGCGCGCCGATGGTCCAGCCGAGCGCCGGCAGACGGGCCGCGCGCGAAGCGCTGGCCGCTACGTCACGCGCAAGCCACAGCGGCTCGAACGGCACCCGCACCGCGCGCAATCCGAAGTCGCGGCCGATCGTCACGATCCGGTCCAGCACGAACGGATGCAGGTGATAGTGCTGGTGCGCGTTGGCATGGTCCAGTGTCAAGCCGGTGTGCGCGAACGCTTGGAACTGCGCGCGGATTTCCTGCTCGGCCTGGCGGCGTGCGGCGCCGCTGGTGGCCAGGCGCCACCCGAAGGCCGGCAGATTCGTGGGCAGGCGGCCGGCGGCGTCGACCAGATCGGGGAGCTGGTGCGCCGGCAACACCGGCCAGGCCCCGGTCAGCGTCACGTGCAGCCCGACCCGCAGGCCGGGCAGCCGCCGCGCGCGCTCGACCGCATCGCGCGCCGCCGCCTGGCCGACCATCAGGCTGGCAGCCGTCAGAACGCCTTCGCGATGGGCCTGCTCGACCGCCTCGTTGATCGCCAGGTCCAGCCCGAAGTCGTCGGCCGTGACGATCAGGTGGCGCAACGCGGTGCGCATAGTGGCCCTCACCCCTTTTCGGCCTTCAGCCGGAAAGGGCAGAGGAAGAGAACGAGGGGGCTGGGCTGGCCCCCTCGTGCTCCCCCAGCCAATGTGCCGTCGGCGCGGGCGAGGGCCCGTCGAGCCCCGCTCACTTGTGCGTCAGTGCGGTCAGGCGGCGCGGCGATTCAGGAAGCGCATGAACTCGACGCCCTCGCGCAGCCGGCGCTGCGTCATCTCCCAGCTGGTCGACATCTCGGCCACCAGTTCGATGATCTTGCGGGGCCGGAAATAGAAGCTCTTGTAGAAGCGTTCCAGCGCGTGGTAAATCTCGTCGGCCTTCAGGTGCGGATAGCTCAGCGGAATCAGCTGCGTACCCGAAGAATCGACCAGCTGCGACGGATCCGGGTTGCTGAGCCATCCGTTGGCGACCGCGTCGCGATACAGCTCGGTGCCCGGATACGGCGCCGCCAGCGAAACCTGGATCGTGTGCGGGTTGATCTCCTTGGCGAAGCGGATCGTCTGCTCGATGGTCTCGCGCGTCTCGCCTGGCAGGCCCAGGATGAACGTGCCGTGGATCGTGATGCCGAGCTCGCGGCAATCGCGCGTGAAGCGGCGCGCGAAATCGGTTCGCATGCCCTTCTTGATGTTGCGCAGGATCTGATCCGAGCCGGTCTCGTAACCGACCAGCAGCAGGCGCAGCCCGTTGTCCCGCATGATCTTCAGCGTGTCGTAGGGAACATTCGCCTTTGCATTGCACGACCAGGTCACACCCAGCTTGCCCAGGCCACGCGCAATCTCCTCGGCGCGGGGCAGCAGGTCGGTGAAGGTGTCGTCGTCGAAGAAAATCTCGCGCACTTCGGGCATGTTCTTCTGGATCCAGGCGACTTCCTCGATCACGTTGCCGGGGCTGCGCACCCGATAGCGGTGGCCGCCGACCGTCTGCGGCCACAGGCAGAACGTGCAGCGCGACTTGCAACCGCGGCCGGTGTAGAAGGACACGTACGGGTGTTTCAGGTAACCGATGAAGTAGTTCTCGACCTTCAGGTTGCGCTGGTACACCGGCGTCACCCACGGCAGCGCGTCCATGTCCTCGATCGGCGCCCGCGCCGGCGTCAGCACGGGCTGGCCGCCGGCGCCGCGGTAGCACAGGCCGGCGACCTCGGCGAGGGGCTTGCCCTGCGATACCTCCAGGCAGGTGTAGTCGAATTCCTCGCGGCACACGAAGTCCACCGCCGGGCCCGATTCGAGCGAGCCGAGCGGATCGACCGCGACCTTGGCGCCGACCAGGCCGATCAGCAACCGGGGATTGGCGGCCTTGAGCTGCTCGGCGACCCGGCAGTCGCTGGCAAACGACGGCGAACTGGTGTGCATGATCACCAGTTCGGCGTCCTTCACGCGCGGCATCACGTCGGCGAGCGTCAGCCCGTCGGTGGGCGCGTCGATCAGCACGCTGTCCGGCACCAGCGCGGCCGGCTGCGCCAGCCAGGTCGGGAACCAGAAGGAGCGCACCTCGCGCTTGGCCTGGTAGCGCGCACCGGCGCCGCCGTCGAAGCCGTCGAATGACGGCGGATGCAGGAATACGGTTTTCAATGCCATAGGAATCAGCTGCTCCAGCAAACGGTGCGGTGGAGCCGCAGCCGGCGGTTCTTCTTCAACCCTTCAACGGACTCAAGGCCCCGCCGCTGCGAACCCGATACCGCCGGCCCCGCCAGGAAACGCCCCGGCCGAGGAAACCGGCGACCCACGCTGCCAGAAGCAGACCGTCGCGAAGGGGGATCAGGGCCAGATCGTACCCCAGACGGGCCCCGGCGCGCCGGCGCTGTTCCAGGTGAATACCCACCCGCCCGACCAGGGCCAGGGCGGCCAGGCCCAGCGCCCATGGGGACGGCCATGCCAGCAGCACGCCCAGCAGGGCGACCGGAACCGCCATCGAAAGGCCCATGAAGGCGTAGCCGAACGGCGCCACGGTACGGATCGTGCGCATCCAGCGCAGCTCGCGGTGGGCGTGAGCGCGCAGGCTTTCGTCGGCGACCTCCGTTTCCACCACGAACGAACTCAAGACCGTCTTCAGTCCCAGGCGCCGCACCTGCTCGAAGATCAGCCAGTCGTCGGCCAGGTGGTCCGCGATCACCTGCAGACCTCCGATCGAGTCCAGCGTCTGGCGGCGCAGCGCGATCGTTACGCCCGAGGCAAACGACCGATCCCCGAGCGCCTGAGAGATCAGCACCGCGGGAAAGTACCAGTCGTTGATGAAGAGCGCCGCAAGCCGGGACCACAGGCCCGCCCCGGCGCGTCCGCGGTACAGGCAGGTCACTGCACCCACCTCGGCCGGCGCCAGTGCCCCGACGACGGCGTCCAGGTAGCCGGGACCGACGCGCACGTCGCTGTCGGAGATCACCACCACCGGATGGCGTGCGCGCGGCAACATGTTGATCAGATTGCTGGCTTTCAGGTTCTCGCCATGGACGCGGCCGTCGACCACCAGGTCCAGATCGAGGGCCGGAAACTCGCGCCGCAGCTGCTCGACCACCGCGACCGCCGGATCCGACGCATCGCGCACCCCGAACACGACCTGTACCGCCGGATAGGATTGCCGGGCCAGCGAACGCAGGCATTCGGCCAGCTGCGCCTCGGCCCCGCACAGAGGCTTGAGCACCGTCACCGGCGGCCGCCAGCCGCCCGCCGGCGCCGCCGCCTCGCGCCAGCGCCGCAGCAGCAACCAGGCCGCGCCGGAATACGAGGCGGCCAGGGCGGTCAGGGCCAGGCCGATGGCAGCGATCGTGCCGTGCATGGGGTGGTCGGATCGGATGTTGGGGTCAAGTGTAAGCCGGCGAGCCCGCGCCCTCGCGTTTCGGTGAACGGTGCAAAGGCGGGGGCAGGGTGCGCCGATGATCCTTTCTGCCTAATGCATCATCCGGCGCGGCGGCGACGCGGCTGCTCCCGTACGGGTTTCGGCGGCGGCAGCCGCACCTCGCGGGCCAGGTTCGGAAAAGGCGCGCGAGCGTGCGGAAACGCCATCGCGTCCACGAAATGGGTCTGGAACTGCGGCTCAATGGCGGTCTCGATCTTTTCCACACTGCGCACGACCTGCTCGATCTCGCGCCGGCTGGCGCCCGACAGCAGGGCGATCAGCGCCCCGGTGCCGGCGGCGTTGCCGGCCGAGCTGACCTTCGCCAGTTCGCAATCCGGAATCATGCCGAGCACCATCGCGTATTTCACGTCGATGTGGCTGCCGAACGCGCCAGCCAGCCGGATCCGGTCGATCCGTTCGGTGCCGATCCGATCCATCAGCAGCCGGATGCCGGCATACAGGGCCGCCTTCGCCAGCTGGATGGCCCGCACGTCGGCCTGGGTGACGCGCAGTGCCGGTTGGCGCGCGCCGGCCTCGTACAACGTGTACGCGAACGTGCGGCCATCGGCCCGGATGCGCGGGCTGCGTTGCGCGCTGGCCCCGTCGATCGCACCGTCCGCGTCCAGGATGCCGGTCAGGAACATTTCGGCGATCGCTTCGATGATGCCGGAGCCGCAGATGCCGGTGACGCCCACCGCCTCGGAGGCCTGCCGGAAGTCCGGGTCGTCGGACCACAGGTCGCAGCCGATCACCTTGAAGCGCGGCTCCAGCGTGTCGGGGTCGATCCGCACCCGCTCGATCGCGCCCGGCGCAGCACGCTGGCCGGCGCTGACCTGCGCGCCTTCGAACGCCGGCCCGGTCGGACTGGAGCACGCCAGCAGCCGGGTTCGATTGCCGAGCACGATTTCCGCGTTGGTGCCAACATCGACCAGCAGCGTCATCTCGTCGTTCAGATGCGGCGCCTCGGCCAGTATCATGCCGGCCGCATCGGCACCGACGTGCCCGGCGATGCAGGGCAGCACGTAGATGCGTGCGTTCGGGTGCACGCGCAGGTCCAGCTCCGTGGCCCACAGCGTCACCGACTCGTCGGTGGCGAGCGTGAAGGGAGCCCCGCCCAGCTCCACCGGGCTGATGCCCAGCAGCAGATGGTGCATGATCGGGTTGCCGACGAAGGTCAGCTCCAGCACGTCGCGCAGCTCGATGCCGGCGGCCGTGCACACTTCCTGCGCCAGCTGATTGATGGCGCCGCGCACCGCGCCGGTGAGTTCGCGCTCGGCGTCCGGATGCATCATCACGTACGAGACCCGGCTCATCAGGTCCTCGCCGAACCGGATCTGCGGATTCATGATGCCGCTGGAGGCCACCACGTCGCCCGAGCCCAGGTCGCACAGGTGGGCCGCGATCGTGGTCGAGCCGACATCGACCGCCATCCCGAAAATGCGGTCGCGGAAGCCGGGCCAGACGGCCAGAATCTGCCGGTCCTGATGCACCGCCACCGTCACCGCCCAGTTGCCGCTGCGCAGCGCCTGCTGCAGCTGCTGCAACGCGCGCACGTCGCAATCCAGCCCGGACAGCCGCCATTCGAACTCCAGTGCGTCCTTCAGGCGCCGCAGATCCCCGGACGGATCGTGCATGTCGGGTCCCTGCACCTCGACGTAGTAGGGGCGCACGACCGGGTCGCGCGCCATGGCGCGCGCCTCGATGCCCTTGCGCACCAGCTGGCGGTGCACCTGCGACTCCGGCGGCACATCGATCACCAGGTCGCCCAGCACCTGGGCCGAGCACGACAGGCGCCGGCCTTCGGCCAGTCCGCGCTCGGCGCGGTAGCGCTCCTCGACCGGCGACAGCGGGGTGAGGTGCGCGGCGCTGCAGGTCACGCCATGCTTGGCGAAGTGACCCTCGCTGAGCATCACCTGGCAGCGGCCGCACATGCCGCGCCCGCCGCACACCGAATCGATGTCCACGCCGAGCGAGCGCGCGGCCTGCAGCACGGGCGTGCCGAGCGGGAACCGTCCCCGCCGGCCCGAAGGCGTGAACACGATCAACGCGTCGCGGTTCACGGAATCGCCCCTGCGATCGGCATCAGGCCCGGCGGCGCCGGCTGTCGCGGCGCCCGCGCGCGGCTTCGGCCTCGGACCCCGCAGCGAGCGGATCGCGGTAGCGCCGGATCCAGCGGCCGCACTGCGGATCGTGGCCCATCAGCACGTCGGCCCCCATGATGGCCTTGACCAGATCCTCCTGCATCGGATTGGTGATGGCCGAGGTCATGCCGGAGGCGATCGCCATCGGCAGGAAGGCGGCGTTGATGCCCTCGCGGTTGGGCAGCCCGAAACTGACGTTGGAAGCACCGCAGCTCGTGTTGACCTTCAGCTCGGTGCGCAGCCGATGCACCAGTCGCATCACCTGGCGGCCGGCCTGGCCGATCGCGCCGATCGGCATCACCAGCGGATCGACCACCACGTCGCAGGCCGCAATCCCGTGATCGGCGGCGCGCCGCACGATCTTGCGCGCCACCTCGAAGCGCACGTCCGGGTCCTCGGAGATGCCGGTTTCGTCGTTGGAGATCGCGATCACCGCCGCGCCGTACCGCTTCACCAGCGGCAACACGCTTTCCAGCCGTTCCTCTTCGCCGGTGACCGAGTTCACCAGGGCCTTGCCCTTGTATACGCGAAGCCCGGCTTCCAGCGCCGCCACGATCGACGAATCGATGCTCAGCGGCACGTCGGTGAGCGACTGCACCAGCTCCACCGTGCTGGCCAGGATCGCCGGCTCGTCCGCCAGCGGAATGCCGGCGTTGACGTCCAGCATGTGCGCGCCGGCTTCGACCTGCGCGATCGCATCGGCTTTCACGCGCTCGAAGTTGCCGGCCGCCATCTCGGCGGCCAGCAGCTTGCGGCCGGTCGGATTGATCCGCTCGCCGATGATGACGAACGGGCGCTCGAACCCGATCACGACCTCCCGGGTAGCGGAACTCACTACGGTATCGGTCACTGCGAAATCCTTTCGATGAACCTCTGCGGTTGCTGATCCCGTTCGGGATACCAGGGCTGGCGCCCGCCGAGCACGCCGGAGCGCTCGATCACTTCGGCCACCGACTCCTCCTGCCGATACGCCATCACGTGCACGCCGCTCACTCCCGGTATCTCGCGCAATTCGTGAATCAGGTCGATGCACAGGCGCCGCCCCTCCTGGGCTTGATCCTGCGCGCCCGCCAGTCGCTGGATCACCGGATCCGGAATGTGCGTTCCGGCCACGTGGGTGCGCATCCATTGCGCCGACTTGGCCGACTTCAACGGTCCGACCCCGGCCAGCACGAACACCTTCTCCAGCAGTCCCAGGTCGCGGACGCGGTGCATGAAATCGCGCATCATCGGGATGTCGAAGCAGTACTGCGTCTGGATGAACTGGGCGCCGGCTTCGACCTTCTTGGCCAGCCGCTCGGCGCGCCACGCGGACGGCGGCGCGAAGGGATTCTCGGCCGCGCCCAGGAACACGCGCGGGGAGAAGGTGAGCTTGCGCCCGCTCTGGAAACGCTTCTCGTCGCGCAGCGTGCGGGCCATCTGCAGCAGCGACAGGCTGTCCAGGTCGAACACCGGCCTGGCCTGGGGATGGTCGCCGGACTGGACGCCGTCGCCGCTCAGACACAGGATGTTGCACACGCCCATCGCGGCCCCGCCCAGGATGTCGCCCTGGATCGCGATGCGGTTCCTGTCGCGGCAGGAAATCTGCATCACCGGCGCGTAGCCGATCCGTGTGAGCAGCGCGCAGACGGCCAGGCTCGACATGTGGCAGTTGGCACCGCTGCCGTCGGTGGCGTTGATGCCGTCCACATACCCGTCGAATACGCGCGCGCGCCGATACACGTCCTCGGGATCGGCCGAATCGGGCGGATCGAGCTCGGTGGTGACCACAAATACGCCCGCGCGCAGCACGCGCTCGAGCCGCCCGGGCGAGGTGTGGCCGGGCAGGATCGGCAACGGGTAGCCGGGTACCGGCTCGTCCTCGAAGATCATGGGGTCGAGCCGGCGCGCTCGCGCGCCACCGCCAGCCAGGACGAGCGGCCCTGCAGGCGCCGGTCAACCGGCGGCTGAACCAGGCGGATCGAGATCGAGCCCTCGCGCATGCGGCGGCTGCCCTCGACCGCGAGCACCCACACACAGGGCATGTCGGGGCGCACTTCGCAGTTGCCGTTGGCGCGCACCCCGCCGCATGGGCCGTTGCGCAGGTTCTTCGGGCAATTCATCGAACAGGACATCCCGGTCGCGCTCAGCGCGCACTGGCCGCACATCTGGCAATCGAACAGCAGTCCCTTGACCACGCGCTCGATCGCCGCCACGGGCGCCTCGACGCGCTGGTAGCCGACCAGCCGCCAGACCGGATCCAGGCCGACGAAGATCCGCTCCAGCATCCGGTAGGTCGTCTCCAGCCCGCGCGCATGCCGCACCGACCACCGGCGCATAGCGATCACAGGCGTGCTCCGATGTGACTCCCCTCTCCCCTCGGGGAGAGGGGCTGGGGGTGAGGGGCCGTTAGGGTCATTTCCACCTGACTTCGCCCCCTCGGGGAGAGGGGCTGGGGGTGAGGGGCCGTTAGGGTCATTTCCACCTGACTTCGCCCCTTGGGGAGAGGGGCTGGGGGTGAGGGCGAGCTACGGTGGTCGCCCACCCCTCTCCCCTTGGGGAGAGGGGCC
>DASZFP010000143.1:0-11662 GCA_035939615.1 Burkholderiaceae bacterium
GGATTCAAGTCTTTTGTCGATCCGACCAACTTTCAGGTGCCGGGCCAGTTGGTGGGCGTGGTCGGGCCGAACGGTTGCGGCAAATCGAATATCATCGACGCCGTGCGCTGGGTGTTGGGCGAATCCAAGGCTTCCGAACTGCGCGGCGAGTCGATGCAGGATGTGATCTTCAACGGCGCGGCCAGCCGCCCGCCGGGTGGCCGCGCCAGCGTCGAGCTGCTGTTCGACAACAGCGATGGCCGCATCGGCGGTGAATGGGGACGCTTCAGCGAGCTGTCCGTCAAGCGCATCCTGACCCGCGACGGTGCCTCCGGCTACCTGATCAATCAGCAGCAGGTGCGCCGGCGCGACGTGCACGATCTGTTTCTGGGCACGGGGCTGGGTCCGCGCGCTTACGCGATCATCGGGCAGGGCATGATCTCGCGCATCGTTGAGGCGCGCCCCGAGGAATTGCGCGTCTACCTGGAAGAGGCCGCCGGGGTGTCCAAATACAAGGAGCGGCGGCGCGAGACGGAGGCCCGGCTGCGCGACGCGCGGGGCAACCTGGCCCGCGTCGGCGACATTCTGCGCGAGCTGGACGAGCGGGTGATTCATCTGGAACAGCAGGCCGAGCTGGCGCGGCAGTACCGAGACCTGACGCAGCGGCATGAAGACGCGCAGATGCTGCTGTGGCTGCTGCGATCCCGCGAAGCCCACGCCCAGCGCACCCGCTGCGAACGCGAGGTCGAGCAGGCGCAGGCCGCCATCGAGGCGCACCGGGCCGAGCTCGCCGCGCTGCAACGCCGGCTCGAGGACGAGCGCGCAGCGCACTACGCGGCGGGCGATGCCACTCACGCGGCGCACGGCGAGCTGCTGCGGGTCAACGCCGAAATCGGTCGCCTCGAAGGCGAGATCCGGATGATCGCCGACAGCCGCGTGCGGCTCACTGCGCAGATCTCGGGGTACCTGGAGCGGCACCAGCAGCGCAGCCTGGAACAGGGCCGCCTGACGCAGCGCGCGGCCGAGCTGAACGATTCGATCACCCGCTTCGACGGCGAGTACGAGCAGGCGTGCGCAGCCCGCGAGCGGCATGACGCGGCGCTGCCTGCGCTCGAGGGTTCGTATCACGAGGCGCGGGAGGCACTGACCGCGGCGCGTTCGCAGGCGGCCGGCGCGGCGCAGGCGATCGAAGGGGCGGCCCAGCACAGCCGTACGCTCGAGGCCCAACTGGCGGCGCTGGCGCAGCGCGGCGAACGGCTGGCCGAGGAGCGCGCGCAGCTGCAGGCGTCCGAGCCGGAGCGCCTGTCCGCAGTGCAGCAGGAGGTCGAGCGGCTGGACCTGGAGCTGCAGCACCAGATCGGCCGCGTCCGCTCGGCCGAGGAACAGCAGGCAACGCTCGAGCAGGAGCGTTCCGCCGCCAGCGACGGGCGCAGCCAGGCGGCCGACGCGCTGGCGCGGCTGCAGGCGAGACTGCACGCCCTGAGCGAGCTGCAGGCCAACGTCGAAGCCGACGAGCGCCTGGACCCGTGGCTGAAGACGCATGGACTGGATTCGCTGCCGAGGCTGTTCAAGCGACTGCAGGTCGAGAGCGGCTGGGAATCCGCGTTCGAGGCGGTTCTGAGGGAACGGATCGAGGCCATCGAGGTGGGCAATCTGGAAACAGTGGCCGCCTTCGGAGCGGCTGCGCCGCCCTCGCGCGTGGCGTTCTTCTGCCCGGCCGCCTCCGAGGCGGCACTCGAAGCGCCGGCGCCGTGGGCGCCGCTTTCGAGCAAGCTGCCCGGACCCGACTCGAGCCTGGCCGCTGTGATCCGGGACTGGCTGGCCGGCGTGTACGTGGCGGCCGACCTGCGCAGCGCGTTGCAGCAGCGCGAGCGCCTGCCGCCCGGAGGCCAGTTCGTGGTGCCGGCCGGCCATCGGGTCGGTCGCCATGGCGTGCGCTTCTACGCCGCCGACGATCGCAAGGCCGGACTGCTGGCGCGGCGCCTGGAGATCGAGAACCTGCAGCGGCAGCTCAAGGCACAGCGACTGATCGAAGAAGAGGCGCACGGGAGTCTGGCGCGGGTCGAGTCCGGTCTGCGGCGCGCGCAGGAACAGGTGCAATCGGATCGGCAGGCCGCCGAACGCTCGCGCATCCGGCTGCATGAGATGCAGCTCGAAGCGGTTCGCGTCGGCGAATCGCGCGAAAGGATCCGGCTGCGGTCGGAGCAGATCGACCGCGAGCTGGAGGAAATTGCCGGCCAGCAGCGCGCGCTGGACGAGCAGCGGGCCGACGCCCAGAG
This sequence comes from Burkholderiaceae bacterium, assembly GCA_035939615.1. Classification (GTDB taxonomy): domain Bacteria; phylum Pseudomonadota; class Gammaproteobacteria; order Burkholderiales; family Burkholderiaceae_F; genus VBCK01. The sequence continues at coordinate 2,259 of DASZFP010000143.1, forward strand.
TCGTTTCGATGAGCTGGACCAGGCGCTGGGGGTTCAGCAGCAGCAGGCCGAAGCGGCGCGCACCGGCTACGAGTCGGCGGAACAGGGCCTGCGCGAAGCGCGTGAAGCCTCGCACCGGTTGCAGGTGGAGCAGCAGCGGCTTCAGATCGAGATCAACGTGGCGCGCGAACGGCTGGCCGAAGTGGAGGAGGCCACGCGCGAGGCGATCCAGGAATGCGATCGGCTCTCGGCCGATCTGCAGCGCTCCCGCCTGGATGAGGCCACGCTGGACGACAGCCATGCGCGCGAGGCCCTGGAGCAATGGCTGCAACAGCGGGTGACGGCCGAGCAGGCGCTGCGCGACGCCCGCACCCGGCAGGACCAGCTGGGCGACAGCCTGCGCCTGGCCGACGAGCAGCGCATGAGCCTGGAACGCGAGCTGCAGCCGCGCGTGGAGCGCGTCACCGACCTCAGGCTCAAGGAGCAGGCCGCGCGCCTGGCGGCCGAGCAGTTCGACCGCCAGCTGGATGAGGCCGGGGCCGACCTGCAGGCCCTGGCGGCACGGGCCGAGCGCGCGCCGTCGGCCTCCTCGCTGCAGGCGGAAATCACGCGCCTGGCGCAGTCGATCGAGGCGCTGGGCGCGGTGAACCTGGCGGCGCTCGAGGAGCTGGAAGCGGCGCGCCAGCGCTGCGAGTTTCTGCAGACGCAGTCCAGCGATCTGAAAGCGGCGATCGAGACGCTGGAGGATGCGATCCGCAAGATCGACCGCGAGACGCGCGAGATGCTGCGAACCACCTTCGACCAGGTCAACCAGCACTTCGGGCAGCTGTTTCCGCAGCTGTTCGGCGGCGGCGACGCGCGGTTGCTGATGACCGGCGAAGAGATTCTGGACGCCGGCGTGCAGGTGATGGCCCAGCCGCCCGGCAAGCGCAACAGCACGATTCACCTGCTGTCCGGCGGCGAAAAGGCGCTGACCGCCACCGCCCTGGTGTTCGCGCTGTTCAAGCTGAATCCGGCGCCGTTTTGCCTGCTGGACGAGGTCGACGCTCCGCTGGACGAGGCCAACACCGAGCGGTTTTGCGACCTGGTGAAGTCGATGACGGCGGAAACGCAGTTCCTGTTCATCACCCACAACAAGATCGCGATGGAAATGGCCGCACAGCTGATCGGTGTCACGATGCAGGAACAGGGGGTCTCGCGTATCGTTGCGGTCGATATCGACAGCGCCGTCCGACTGGCTGCCGAAGCGGCGTAGCCCAACCCACGTGTCCGAACTGCAGATCGCGCTGCTGCTGATTGCCGGCGTCGTGCTGGCCGGCCTGTACCTGGCAGGCAAATGGCAGGAGCGCAGGCTGCTGCGCCGCCTGGGCGAGGAGCTCGGCGGTCGCGTGGGCGATGCGCTGCTGGACGAGGCCGGACCGGGTCGACCGCAGCCGGCTGCGTTCGGCCGCGGCGCCGCGGCGCCGCGGCGCATCGAGCCGGGACTGCAGGCGCCGGCGGCGATCGAGCCGGGCGAGCCGCCCGCACCGCCAGCGCCAGCGCCGGCGCCCGCGCGGCGCTCCGATTGGATCGAGGATCCCATGCTCGACTGCGTGCTGGAGCTGCGCTGCGCGCGGCCGGTCGACGGCGTCTCGTTCATCGACGCGGCCGTGCCGTTGACCGCAGCGCAATGGCCTCTGCCGGTCCGGTTCGTGGTATGGGACGCGCGCGCGCAGCAATGGGTGCACGCGGACCGGTTCGGCTACTACACCGACGGTCTGGCGGCCATCCAGCTGGCCAACCGGCGCCATGTGCTCGATGAAGAGCAGATCGGGCGCTTCGTGGCCTGCGTCCGCCAGGTCGCCGCCGTGCTGGATGCCGATTGTGATCCGCCCGATGTGACGCGGCTGGCCGCCGGCGCGCGCGACCTGGATCGGCTGTGTGCCCGCTTCGACGTGCGCATCGGGCTGACGCTGGAGTCGGCCACCGGGCCCTGGAGCGAAGCGCGGGTGGCGGCGGCGGCCGTGCACAGCGGCCTGCAGCCGCTGGCCGAGCTGCGTTGGACGCCGCCGCGCCAGACCGGGACCGCGCCGCTCGTGCTGGCGATGCCGGGGCCGGTCTCGGACCGCATCGTGCTGGAGCTGGACGTGCCGGCGGCCGGACCCGACTGCGGCGCGGTGCAGCAGCTGTTCGGCCTGGGCAATCAGCTCGGCGTGCGGCTGAACGCTCGCATCGTCGACGACAACGGCCGCCCGATCGACTCGCATTCAGTCGCGGCGATCGAGGCTCAGCTGGACAAGCTCTATGGCGAAATGCGGGGCGCCGGTATCGACCCCGGCGGCGAGCGGGCCCGCCGCCTGTACGTCTAGGCGTTGCTCGAGGCATCGCGATGGCCGGTTCGGCTCCGACCTCCGCAGGCGAGCGCGCCGCGCAGCTGCGCGCCGAGATCGAACGGCACAATCACGCGTATTACGTGCTCGATGCCCCGCTGATCCCGGATGCCGAGTTCGACCGCCTGTTTGCGCAGCTGCAGGCGCTGGAGGCTCAATACCCCGATCTGGTCACGCCGGATTCGCCCACGCTGCGGGTGGGCGGCGAGCCGCGCTCCGATCTGCCGTCGGTGCGGCATGCGGTGCCGATGCTGTCGTTGAACAACGGGCTGACCGAGGCCGACGTGGTCGCATTCGACGCGCGGGTCCGGGAACTGCTGGCCAGGGCCGGCCACCCGGCCGCGGCCGTCACGTACGCCTGCGAGCTCAAGTTCGACGGGCTGGCCGTGACGCTGCGCTATGAGGACGACGTCCTGACCCTGGCGTCCACCCGCGGCGACGGCGCGGTGGGGGAGGACGTCACCCCCAACGTTCGCACCATCGGCAGCGTTCCGTTGCGGCTCAAGGGCAGCGGGGCGTCCGTGATCGAGGTGCGCGGCGAAGTGCTGATGTACAAGCGCGACCTGGAGCGGCTCAATCGCGCCCAGCGCGACAACGGCGACAAGGAGTTCGCCAACCCGCGCAACGCCGCGGCAGGGAGCCTGCGCCAGCTGGATGCGCGCGTCACGGCGCGGCGCCGCCTGCATTTTTTCGCCTACGGCGTGGGCCAGCTCGCGGGCGTGCCGGAGCCCGAGCGGCACTCGGCCAGCCTCGACTGGCTCGAATCGCTGGGCGTTGCGGTGTGCGAGGAGCGGGCCGTGGTGCAAGGGGTCGAGGGTCTGCTGCAGTTCTATCGAAGCGCGGCCGAGCGACGCGCCAGCCTGCCCTACGACATCGACGGGGTGGTCTACAAGGTCGATTCGATCGCGGCGCAGGGGCTGCTGGGCTTCGTATCGCGCGCGCCGCGCTTTGCGCTGGCCCACAAGTTTCCGCCTCAGGAGGCGCTCACGCAGGTGCTGGATATCGAGGTGCAGGTCGGCCGCACGGGCGCCTTGACGCCGGTGGCGCGCCTAGCGCCGGTGGTGGTCGGAGGCGTCACCGTGACCAATGCGACGCTGCACAACGAGCAGGAGGTGGCGCGCCGCGACGTGCGGGTGGGCGACACAGTGGTGGTGCGGCGCGCCGGCGATGTAATACCGGAAGTGGTCAGCGTCGTCCTCGAGCGCCGGCCCGACGGTGCGCGCCCGTTCCGGATGCCGGAGCGCTGCCCGGTGTGCGGGTCGGCGGTGGAGCGCATCGGCGAGGAGGCCGTGTCACGCTGCACCGGCGGGCTGGTGTGCGCGGCCCAGCGCAAGCAGGCGCTGCTGCATTTCGCCAGCCGCCGGGCGCTGGACATCGACGGGCTGGGCGAGCGGGTGGTCGACCAGCTGGTCGACTCGGGGCGAGTGCAGACCGCGGCCGACCTGTTCCAACTGGATCAGGCCACGCTGGCGGGACTGGACCGGATGGGAGAGAAGTCCGCTGCCAACCTGCTGCAGGCGATCGACAAGGCCCGCCAAACGACGCTGGCGCGTTTCATCTATGCGCTGGGAATCCGCCATGTGGGCGAGTCAACCGCGCAAGCCCTGGCGGAGCACTTCGGCGCTCTGGACGCGCTGATCGCTGCCGACGAGGACGGCTTGCTGCAGGTGCCCGACATCGGGCCGGTGGTGGCGCAGTCGATACGTCGCTTCCTGGACGAGCCCCACAATCGCCAGGTGATCGCGGCGCTGCGCAAGGCCGGGGTGCAGTGGCCCGAAAAGGCCGGCTCGACGGCGCCAGGTCAGGGCCGCCTGGGTGGCCGCACCTTCGTGATTACCGGTACGCTTGGGGGGCTGACACGAACCGAGGTCAGCGACATGATCGAGGCAGCCGGCGGGCGCGTGGCCGCCTCGGTCTCGAAAAAGACCGATTTTGTCGTCGCCGGCGAGCAGGCCGGCTCGAAGCTCGAGCGGGCGCGCGAACTCGGCGTGCGGGTCATCGATGAGGCGGAGCTGCGCCGCCTGCTGAACACCGGCGCGCGCGCCGAATAAGGCAAACAGTGTTTGCGATCATCGGCGGCAGTGGCTTGGCGAAACTGTCCGCGCTGGAGGCCCCGCGCCGGCGCGTGATGCGCACCCCGTATGGCGAGCCCTCCGGTGCGTTGACGTTCGGGCGGCTGGCGGGCTCCGATGTCGTATTTCTGGCCCGGCACGGCTATGGCCACACGATCGCGCCGCACGAAATCAACTACCGCGCCAACATCTGGACGCTGAAAGAGCTGGACGTCGAGGGCATCTTCGCACTGGCCTCCGCTGGCGGCATTCGCGACGATCTGGGCCCGGGCACCCTGGTGATACCCGACCAGATCATCGACTACACCCACAGCCGCAAGGCGACGTTTTTCGAGGGCTTTGGTACTCCGGTAACCCATGTGGACTTTACCCAGCCGTACTCTGGCAAATTGCGCTCTCGGCTGTTGGAAGCAGCCCGTGCCGTGGGCGAGCTCGTGGTGGACGGGGCCGTGTACGGGTGCACGCAGGGCCCTCGGCTGGAGACGGCCGCCGAGATCGACCGACTGCAGCGCGACGGCGCCGATCTGGTCGGTATGACGGCGATGCCGGAAGCGGTTCTGGCGCGCGAGCTCGAGCTGGAGTACGCCTCGCTGGCGGTGGTCGTCAACCACGCCGCCGGGCGCGGCGCGAGCCGCCAGCGGATCGAGATGAGCGAGCTGGAGGAAGTGCTGGGAGAGACGATGGTGCGGGCCGTGCGCATTCTGGAAGCGAGCGTGAGGAAGCCGGCATGATCCGGGAAATCCTGCGGATGGGCGATCCGCGCCTGCTGCGCGTTGCCGAGCCGGTCGGCCGTTTCGACACGCCGGAGCTGCGCCAGCTGCTGGCGGACATGTTCGACACGATGCGGGCCGCCGACGGGGCCGGACTGGCTGCACCGCAGATCGGCGTGGGACTGCGCGTGGTCGTGTTCGGATTCGAGAGCAACGATCGCTACCCGGATGCGCCTGCGGTGCCGGAAACGATCCTGATCAATCCGGTCATCGAGCCCCTGGACAACTCGGTGCAGGACGGATGGGAGGGGTGCCTGTCGGTGCCAGGCCTGCGCGGTCTGGTGCCGCGCTTCGAGCGCGTGCGCTACCGAGGGTTCGACGAGCGCGGCGTAGTGCTGCAGCGCGAGGTCGACGGCTTCCACGCGCGCGTGGTGCAGCACGAATGCGACCACCTGGACGGGATCCTGTATCCGATGCGGGTGCGCGATCTGCGCGCGTTCGGGTTTGCCGACGTGCTGTTTCCGGGCCAGCCGCTGCTGCAGGAGTGATTCTTAGGCCCCTGCCAAGCATCTCGACCCTCACAACCGCTGGTTGACACGCGAGGCGGGCCAGGCAACGCATCGGGTGAACTCGCTGGGTGCGGCAATTTGTCGCGCGACAAATGTCGGGGCGGGTGTCAAAGTGCGTGCTGTTTCAAGACGGCACCCACTCTGTGCGCTCCTTTCCATCGCTTCTCGTTTCGGCGGCACTGGCTGCGTTGCTCTGCGCTGCATCGCCGGCGGCGGAATTGCCGTACGACGAGCACGCCAACGCGTCCGAGCAGATCGGCCAGGCTCTGCTGGCAGCGCAAGCCGCGCATAAGAACGTCCTGCTGGTGTTCGGCGCGAACTGGTGTCCGGACTGCCGAGTGCTCGATCTGGCGCTTCATGGCAAAGACGCAACTTCGATCAGCGATCGCTTTGTGATCGTCAAGGTCGATGTGGGCAATTTTGACAAGAACCTGGACTTGGTCAAGCGCTATGGGGTGCCGCTGCGCAAGGGCATTCCGGCCGCTGCGTTGGTGAGCGGCGAGGACAAGTTGCTCTACGTCACCAAGGCCGGCGAGCTGGCCGCTGCACACCGGATGGCTGAACCTGCGATCGTCGATTTCTTTACTCGAATGGTCGCGGACGCCGCGCCCGCGGGGCGCTGAGCTCCGCTCGGAGGAAATGTGACTTCAACCAGGCTGCTTGACAGCGGCATCGGCAGCCTTGCGCCCGGCACCCTCTTCGGGCGTCGCACCCGCCTCGCCGCGGCCGTCGCGCTGCTGGCGCTCGCCTGCGGCGAGCAGGCGCATGCCTGCGCGACCTGCGGCTGCACCCTGTCGAAGGACTGGCTCGGTCCGCAGCTCGGTTCGGTCTCGGGTTGGGCAGTGGGCATCTCGTACGATCAGATCGACCAGAATCAGATGCGTGCCGGCAGAACCGACATCGGCCAGGCTGCCGCGCAGGCGATCCTCAATCCCCCAGGTCATACCGGAAACGAGGTCGAACTGCAGACGTTGAGCCGTACGATGACGCTCGGCGTCGACTACAACACCGCCGACTGGGGCGTCAGCATCCAGATTCCATTCGTGGCCCGCTACCACACGACGCTGCAGGACGGCACGCAAGCGGGCTACAACTTCAACAAGTACGACAAATTGGGAGACGCCCGCGTCCTGGTCAAAGTGGGCCTGACCGATATTTTGGGTCTGCCCGACTCTTTGGGCGTCGGCGTGATCGCGGGCCTGAAGCTGCCCACCGGCAACACGAACGAGCCGTTCAACGGCCCGGCCGGCGGGATCGTCGACCCCAGCCTGCAGCCGGGTACGGGTTCGACCGACCTGCTGTTCGGCGGCTATTACAGCGGCGGCGTCGACAAGTTCGGCTGGTTCGCGCAGGGCCTGTGGCAGCACGCCGTCGCCTCGGCGGCTGGATACACGCCGGGCGATGCGATCACGGTCAACGCGGGGCTGCGATACGCCGACGTGGGCCAGGCCGTGGTACCCCTGTTCCAGGTCAATTACATTCACCGAAACATCGACCGGGGCAACCTGGTCAACGTCGAGTTCGATGGCAGCCCGCTCACGGGCGGCGACCTCGTGTACGTTGCGCCGGGCGTTTCGGCCAGGTTGGGCGCCGGATTCAGCGCCTACGGATACGTTCAGTTTCCCGTGTACCAGGACGTCAAGGGCGTGCAGCTGACCCCGAAGGAGATCTACTCGGTCGGGATTCGGAAGACCTTCTGACCTTCATACGAATACAATCGCATCAACGGACCTTGCTCCACCCATGTGAAGGAGCTGCCTGATCAGCTCTTCGGCACCCAATGGCTGACCCGGCAGCGGCCCCAAGCCCGACCGCAGCGCCGGTCCCCGTCGCGAAAGACGTCGCATCCGGCGCGCGGCGCCTGATGGCGATGCGCTGGATCGCGATCGCCATCCAGCTCGCTTTTGTGCTGGTTGCCTCGGTTTTTTTCGACGCCCCGATCTCTCTGACGCCGGTCCTTGCGATCTGCGCGCTTCAGGCCCTCCTGAATCTGCCTTCCTTGTGGCGGTGGGTCGCGGCCGCGGCATCGGAGCGAGTCGCCGCTTTCTCGCAGATGCTGATCGACGTTCTTGCGCTCACCGGGATCGCTTATTTCGCCGGCGGGGCATCCAGCCCGCTGATCTCGCTCTACCTGCCACTGATCGCGGTGGCCGCGACCATCCTGCCGCCTCGCCTTGCCTCGCTGCTCGCGGCGATCTCGATCGGGTGCTACTCGTTGGTGAGCCTGGTACACGTACCGACCCATGTACACGATCCGGCCGAGGCGTTCCGGAGCCATCTGATCGGCATGTGGGTGATCTTCGTCTGCTCGGCGCTCACCATTTCGTGGTTCGTGGTCCGTTTGAATGCCACGATTCGAAATCGCGACGCGGCCCTGGCCGCGGCCCGGGAGACTGCGCTTCGCAACGAGCGGGTGGTCGCGCTCGGCAATCTGGCAGCCGGGGCAGCGCACGAGCTCGGAACTCCGCTCGCGACGATGGCCGTCGTGGTGGGGGAGCTGGCGGCCGATCCCTCGCTGTCGCCCCAGGTGAAGTCCGATGTGGACCTGGCGCTTGCCCAAGTGCGGGAATGCAAGCGGATCATCACCCGCCTGGCAGCGCGCGCGGGCAGCTCACGCGCCGAAGCCGTGCAGCCGGTGTCGGCGGATGCCTGGATCGAGCAACTGGTCGAGCGCTGGCGCCGGCAGCGCCCTCAGGTCGTGCCGGACGTCAGGATCGAGGGCGCGATCCCCGGGCCGCGCATCGCCGCCGACGTAACGCTCGAGCAGGCGCTCTTGAACCTCTTCAACAATGCTGCAGATGCGAGCCCGGGTCAGGTCGGGATCCACGCTGGCTGGGACTCACAGCATGTCCAGGTGGACGTGCTCGACCGGGGCAAGGGCATCTCGCCGGAGATATCGGGCCGACTCGGCCTGGATTTGGTGTCGACGCGCGACGAAGGCAGCGGCATGGGCGTCGTGCTGGCCCTGTCAGCGGTCGAGCAGAGCGGCGGGACGCTGTCGTTCACGAACCGGGCGGGCGGGGGCACACTCGCGCAAGTGCTCCTGCCGCTGACCTCCATTGGCGCCAATGCCGCCCACGGGTTCTGAAGCGTCCGCCGCGGCTGCAATGAACAGTGGCTGGGGAGAGCTGTTGCTTGTCGACGACGATCCCGCGTTCGCGCGCGTGCTCGGGCGCGCGCTCAGCGCACGGGGATTTACGGTGTATTCGGCCGCCTCGGCCGCCGAGGCCGTCGCACAGTTGAATTCCGACAGTGCCATCCGGCCCGATTTCGCCATTCTGGATCTGAATCTCGGAGGCAGCTCCGGGCTGAAACTGATCGGCGCGGTTCGACAAGTCAATCCCGAATGCCGCATCGTTGTCCTGACGGGATACGCCAGCATTTCGACCGCGGTGGACGCGATCAAGTTGGGCGCCGACCAATACCTGGCAAAGCCGATCGAAGTCGATGCCATCGTGCGCTCGCTGACCGACGTTCGGGCGCCGGACGACGACGATGCCGGCGAAGGCACGCTGTCGGTTTCACGTCTGGAGTGGGAGCATATCCAGCGCGTGCTGACCGAAAACGGCGGCAACATCTCGGCAACGGCACGGGCCCTGAAGATGCATCGCCGCACATTGCAGCGCAAACTCGCCAAGCGTCCCGTGCGCGAGTGATCTCGGGCCCTCACCCCCGTCCCCTCTCCCGCTGCGCGGGCGAGGGGCG
>DASZFP010000144.1:0-23432 GCA_035939615.1 Burkholderiaceae bacterium
CTGGCCGCACCGGTTTGCATTGTAGGCGGCGAGGGTCAGTCTGACGTGGCCGAGCCCACCCCATCCGAAGCGCTGCTGGAACTGGACCGTGTCGAAGTCCGGCGCGGTACCTTCCGACTGGTGCTGTCCGAGCTCAGCCTGACGATCGCGCGCGGTGAACTGGTGGTGCTGACGGGCCCCACAGGGGCTGGCAAGAGCACGCTGTTGCGTCTGATGGCCGCCCTGGAGCTGCCCACCTCAGGGCGGGTCGCGATCGCAGGCCAGGATGTGGCCCGCCTGGGCCTGCGCGCGCGGGCGCATCTGCGCCGGCAGATGGGAATCGTGCCCCAGGAGCCCGTTCTGTTCGACGACCGCAGCGTGATCGAAAACGTCAGCGCGCCGGCGCTGATCGCGGGCGAGCGCCGGTCCGAGGCGTTCGAGCGCGCCCGGGTCGCGTTGCAGCGGGTCGGGCTGGATGCGTCCCAGGTCGGCGCGCTGCGCTGCGACCGACTGGCCCACGGGGAGCGCCGGCAGGTCGTGCTGGCGCGGGCGCTGGCCAATCGCCCGGCGCTCCTGCTGATCGACGAGCCCGAGGGAATCGGCTCGGAGGCCGGGGCGGACCCCTTGTCGCTGTTCGCGACCATCGCGCAGTTCTGCGCTGCGGGCGTCACCGCGGTCGTGGCCGCACGCGGCCCGGTGCCCGAGCAGATTGCCGCGCGCAGGGTCGCGCTGGTCGAAGGGCGGATGCAGCCATGAGCGCGCTGGCAGCGATCGGCCGCCGGCCGCTCGCATGGCTGGCGGTGGTGCTGGTGGCCGGGCTTGCGCTGGGCGCGGTGCTGCTGCTGGCGATCTCGTTCTGGAGTCTGCGACCGCTCGCCCAGGCGGCCTCGATCGCGCCGCAGGCCACGGTGCTGGTGGCGGCGGGCGCCACCGCGGCCGAAGCTGACACGTTGCGCAGCTCGATCGCGCTGCTGCCGACCGTTGTCGGCACGCGCTTCATCTCGCGCGACGCAGCGCTGGCGCAGATCGTCGGGCGCACGCCAGCCGACCGGGAGGCGATCGGCCAGCTGGCGGTCAATCCGCTGCCGGATGTCGTCGTGGTGAACTTTCGGCAGGACGCCAGGCCTGATGCGATGGAGGCCACCGCCGCCGTGATCCGGAAAATGGCGCGCGTGGACGGGGTCGAGCTCGACCTGGCCTGGTATCGCAAGTTCCTGGCCCTGGCGCGGATCGGCATTGCGGTCTCGGTTGCGGCAGTCGGCGCCCTCGCGGTCCATGCGGCCGGGTGGCTGATCGTGGCGGTGTCGGTCAGTGCTCCGATCGATGCGCGGCGCGCGCAGCTGCTGTGGCTGCTCGGCGCCGATGACCGCGCCGTTCGGCGGGCGCCGGTGGCAGCCGCCGGCCTGACCGCGCTGACGGTGGCCGCGGTCGCACTGACGGCGGCGCGCATCGGCTGGCTATGGCTGAACCGGGAACTCGGATCGATCGGGGCGCTGTACGCGACCGCGGTCAAGCTTCAGTGGCCGGCGCCGTCCCGGCTGGCGGCTTTTGTGGCGGCGGTGTGGGTGGCGGGGGCCCTGATCGGGTCGATCCGTGCCCGGCTACGACTGCGAGCCATCCGAGGCGGGGTTGCCTTGTAGCCTTAGCGATTTTCCGGGCTCGGCTGTCGTATTGTCAGTAGGATGTACGTCAGAGGCAGGCAGGCCGTTCCTTGGACGTAGCCGCAGTGCCCGGAGGGGACTTCTAGTGATCGACGGACGTGGAATCTGGGGCTTGGCCGCGCTCGCGCTGGGCGCGGCGTTGACGGTCAATTCACTGGCAGCGCCGCTGTCAGAGAGTCCGATCAGCATCGCGGTCCGGCGCGGCGAATGCCGCACGGCGGTCGATCTGGTCCTGCGCGGGGCCCAAGCAAACGACGGCGCGGCCGTGTACCTGGGCGGGCGCATGCTCGATGCAGGCGTCTGTGTTCAGCAGGACCCTGTGGCAGCTGGCAAGTTCTTTGAGCGCGCATCCGCTCTGGGCAATAGGGACTCGTCCGTCGACTACGCGACCAAGGTCGGTCTGGGTGAGGGTTTCGAGCAGAGCTATGAGCGGGCCGGTGAAATCTGCCACAAGGCGGGCCTGGACCCGCAGGAGCGGCTGTCTGACTATTCGCTCGGCTATGCGTGCACGCTGAGTGGCGCTGCCGGCAGATTCTTGCGGGAACGCTTGCCCGCCCATGCATTCCGCCCCGACGGCGGACCGGTGCTGGTCGAGTTCAATCCGGCCAGCGCGGAGGTGTCGATACGTCAGATACCCGAAGTCGTGCGCGAAAGCGAGCCGCTGACCGGATCGCGCATAAAGAAGGGGCGCGTGGATCCGCGCCGCGCGATTGACGATGCCTGGGAAAGGGCCGTCAACACGGTGCCGAAGCCCGAGCCGTCGCGCCTCACGAACCAGGTTGCCAAGCTCTCGCTGGATGTGGACATGGCGCTTGACCAGCGCGGGGACATGGCGCCGGGCGACCCCGACCATAAGCTGAGCCGCCTCACGAAAGACATGTTGGGTCAAGGCTTTAACATCATTAATAAGTGAGCGCTCGCAGCCATATAGCGGTGCTGTGGCGATGGCGTTCGGTCCGGAATTGAACTGAACGCGCCCCCGGGACTCTAACTAGCACTCTCGATCGTCGAGTGCTAAAGTTTTGGGAAACGGAGTCAAGGGGAATCATGGGACAAAGTGCATTGCTTCCGTCGGTGCGGGTTCAGGGCAGCGCGCTGCTTTCACCGGGCAGCCTGGGCAACCTGGACGCGTACATCACGGCCGTCAATCGAATTCCGATGCTGTCGGCCGAAGAAGAGCGCGAGCTGGCGCGCGGGTACCGCGAGCGCGGAGACTTGAACAGCGCAGGACAGCTGGTGCTGTCTCACCTGCGGCTGGTGGTGGCGGTCGCCCGCAACTATCTGGGCTACGGGCTGCCCCATGCGGACCTGATCCAGGAGGGCAACATCGGGCTGATGAAAGCGGTCAAGCGGTTCGACCCCGACCGGGGCGTGCGCCTGGTGTCGTTCGCGCTGCACTGGATCAGGGCCGAGATTCACGAATTCGTTCTGCGCAACTGGCGCCTGGTCAAGGTCGCCACGACCAAGGCACAGCGCAAACTGTTCTTCAATTTGCGCAGCCTGAAGCAGCGCGTCGGCACGATGTCGCGCGAGGAAATCGAAAGGGTCGCCCGCGAGCTGAACGTGAAGCCGGAAGAAGTCGCCGAAATGGAAACGCGGATGAGCGGCGGCGATGTGGCGTTGGAGCTGCGGACGGACGACGGCTCCGAGGAGTTCGCTCCGATTCAGTACCTGACCGACGCCAGCAGCGAGCCGGATGCGCTGATCGAACGGCAGCGGTTTGACCGGCTGCAGGGAGAAGGCATTCAGCAGGCGCTGACCAGCCTGGATCCGCGCAGCCGGCGGGTGATCGAAGCGCGCTGGCTGGACGAAAACTCGGACGGCAGCGTGGGGACCGCGACGTTACACGAATTGGCTAGTGAATTCGGAGTGTCTGCGGAACGAATCCGCCAGATCGAGGCCAAAGCATTACGAAAGATGCGCGGGGCACTGTCCGCTTATGCGTGAGCCCGGGTGTCTCCACAGGTTTGGTGTTGGGATCGTCCGCCTCTCCTCCTCCCCCTCTCCTCCGAAGAGGCGGATTGTTTGCCCCGCGTATGCGGGGCATTTTTTTTGAGCCTCGGACGCTTCATCGAACAGCGGCGCCCTGCACCGCTGTCGGCCGGCGGTGAGCGGGCCGTGGCGTCGCGCATCTGGCACGGCTGGTCGGTGGTCCCGGCGTCCCTGCAGCAGCGCGCCGCGCGCCTGGCCGAAACGGTACCTGCGATCCCGGGCCGGGTCCACGAAATGGGCCGTTTCGAGGACGAGCCTGGCCAGCGGGCGCTGGCCGCGTCCCTGCCGGAACCGCTGGCGGCCGCTTTGCGGCCGAAATTCGAGTGGTACGGTTGCCGCGGAGCCGGCTTTCACACCGATGCGCATTACCCGGCGGTGTTGTTCGGGGCCTGGTGCCTGGCTGGGCCCGTGCGGGACATCGTGTTTGCCGGCGGCGGGCCGCGGCTGCCGTGCGCCGCCTCCGGGCTGGTCGTGTTCGATCCGTTTCTGCCGCATGCGGTGCTGGACCCGGGTGAGGCCCATTACGACCGCGGCCGCTATGACGGAGCCGCGGCCAGCGTCTTTGTCGGCTTCGAGCTCGACCTGACTGGGCCGGCCCGCGAAGCCTTCGGCATCGGTGCGGCCGAGCCCGGCGCCTTCGCGATCGGCAGCGCCACGGCCGTCAACGCCGAGACCGGCGACTTGGCGCGCTGAGCGGCTGATCAGATCCTATCCGAGCAGGCGTTTCAAGTCGGCTGCGATCCCGTCGGCCTGGGCCCCGTCCCGCAGATAAAGCCGGACGTGTCCCTGCGAATCGAACACGAAGCTGGCCGAGGAATGGTCCAGCGTGTAGGAATCCGGCGTCGACCCGGCGACTTTCTGGAAAAAGACCTTGAATTCGCGCGCGGCGGCCTCGATTTGCCGCTCGCTGCCGGTCAGGCCGACGAAACTGGGATCGAACGCCTGCACGTAGCGCGCCAGCAGCTGCGGCGTGTCCCGGTCGGGGTCCAGTGTGACAAAAAGGACCTGGACCCGCCCCGCATCGGGGCCCAGCAGGCGTCTGGCCTGCGCCAGCTGCGCCAGCGTCGTCGGACACACGTCCGGGCAGTGCGTATAGCCGAAAAACAGCACCACCACCTTGCCCCGGTAATCGCCCAGAGCCCGCGACGTGCCGGCGGCGTCGATCAGCGCGAAGTCGCGCGCGTAGCTGGAGCCGCTGATATCGATATTATTGAACTGCGGCTTCGAACAACCGCCAAGGACGAGGCATACTAGTAGCAGGAACAGCAGCGCGCGGGCGCCTGGAGCTTGCGAGTCGAAACGGATCATGGGTCCAACGCCGGAAAAGCGGCGAAAAGATTTTGCAATCGGACGATTGCGATGCATCATCCACGCTATGGTGCATCGAGCGGTCAACCCGACCGACGCCGAACCGTTGAATGCGGCAAGGAAGCATGCTGCGACGGATTGAGGCTCTGGGCTGTGAATCGCCCGCTTTTGCTGCGATAGCGATAATGACCGCGGCATAAGCTGAAAGCATCGTGTATCGGGTCGATCAGCCTCAGAGCGGTGCCCGCCTCGGGCGGGAGCTGCGAAACGATGCATTGAACTTTCGTCCCGATTTGTGGACGCAGCAGTGTATGTCAGGCGCTACGGGTTGCGGCCGTTGCGGGCCGCCCAGGAGGTTCAGATGAGTTCGCCCTCCACCTTGTTCTCCGACTACCGGGAATCTTTTGTCCGTGTACAGGACGAGGAAATGGGGTTGGATGACTTTCTCCGGTTCTGCAAGAGCGACCGGATGGCTTACGCGTCCGCCCATGAATGCGTTCTGGAAGCGATCGGCAAGCCCCGCCTGGTGAACACGGCCGAGGATCCGCGGCTGTCGCGCATCTTCCAGAACCGTTCGATCCAGCTGTGGGATACGTTCTCCGAGTTCCATGGCATGGAGGAGACGCTGATGTCGCTGTATGCGTACTTCCTGCATGCGGCGCAAGGGCTGGAGGAGCGCAAGCAGGTGCTCTACCTGCTCGGCCCGGTCGGCGGCGGCAAGTCGTCGCTGGCCGAGAAGATCAAGAAGCTGTGCGAGCAATTCCCGATCTACGCGCTGAAGGACCCCGACAGCGGCCGCGTGTCGCCGCTGCTGGAGAACCCGCTGTGCCTGTTCGAACGGGAAAAGTACGGTCAGATCATGGAAGACCGGTACGGCATTCCCCGACGCGCCCTGCCAGGGATCGCCAGCCCCTGGGCGCTGAAGCGGCTGCGCGAGTACAACGGCGACCTGAGCAAGTTCCGCGTGGTGCGGGTGATGCCGTCGGTGTTGAACCAGGTCGGCATCGTCAAGACCGAGCCGGGCGACGAGAATACTCAGGACGTCTCGAGCCTGGTCGGCAAGATCGACCTGCGGATGCTGGAGCGGTTCGCCCAGGACGACCCGGACGCGTACAGCTACTCGGGCGCGCTGTGCCTGGGCTCGGCCCGCTGCGTGGAATTCGTCGAGATGTTCAAGGCGCCGCTGAAAGTGCTGAACCCGATTCTGACCGCCACGCAGGAGGGCAACTTCAAGGGCACCGAAGCGCTTCCGGCGATGCCGTTCAACGGCTTCATCATGGCGCACAGCAACGAGGCCGAGTGGTTGAAGTTCCGCAACAACAAGGACAACGAAGCGTTCATCGACCGGGTCTACCTGGTCAAGGTGCCGTACTGCCTGCGCACCGACGAGGAAATCCGCATTTACGACAAGATGCTGCGCGCCTCCACGCTGGCCGAGGCCCCGTGCGCGCCGCAGACGCTGCGCACGCTGGCCGAGTTCACGGTGCTGTCGCGGCTGACCGTGCCCGAGAATTCGTCGGTCTATTCCAAGCTGCGCGCCTACAACGGCGAGAACCTGAAGGATGTGGATCCGCGCTCCAAGAGCGTGAAGGAATACCGGGACGACGCCGGAGCGGCAGAGGGCTTTTCCGGATTGTCGACGCGCTGGGCCTTCAAGACGATTTCGGCGGCGTTCAATCGCGACCCGAGCGAGATCGCGGCCGACCCTGTCAATCTGCTGGTGGTGCTGGAGGAGCGGCTGACCAAGGAGGACCTGCCCGACGAGTACAAGCGTCGGCTGCGCTCGCACATCAAGGAGTGGATCATCCCGCGCTTCGCCGAGTTCCTGGAGAAGGAACTTCAGATGAGCTACCTGGATGCTTACTCCGAGTACGGTCAGAACCTGTTCGATCGCTATGTCACGTACGCGGACAAGTGGCTGCTCGACGACGACTGGCGCGATCCGGATACCGGAATGCAGTACTCGCGCGACGCGCTGAACATGGAGCTGGAAAAGATCGAAAAGCCCGCTGGCATCTCGAACCCGAAGGACTTCCGCAACGAGGTCGTCAACTTCGTGCTGCGCGCGCGTGCTCACGGGAAAAACCCGCAGTGGACCAGCTACGAGAAGCTGCGCTCGGTGATCGAGAAGCGGATGTTCAGCAAGACCGAGGATATCCTGCCGGTGATTTCGTTCGAGGCCAAGGGCTCCGACGAACTGGACTCGCGCCATCGGTCGTTTGTCGACCGCATGGTGGCGCGCGGATACACCGAAAAGCAGGTGCGGCGCCTGGTCGACTGGTACCTTCACTTCAAGAAGAGCGCGCAGTCCTAGGGGCCCACGAGTCCGATATGAGATGAGCGATCGGGTCGGCAGCCGTTTCATGCGCATCGTCGACCGCCGTATCGATCCGCAGGGGCGCGGCGCCGTCAACCGCGAGCGCTTCATCCGCCGCTTCAAGGGCGAGATCAAGCGGGCCGCCGACGAGGAGTTCTCCAAGCGCTCGATCACCGACGTCGGTCGCGGCGGCCGCATCACGATCCCGGGCCGCGGGCTGGCCGAACCGCACCTGACCCACGACGACGATACCGGCGGGCGCGACTTCGTGGTGCCCGGCAATCGCGAGTTCCTGCCCGGCGACAAGGTGCCGCGGCCGGATGATGGCGGCGCGGGCGACGGCGATGGCGACGAAGCCGGCGAGGGCGAGGGGCGCGATTCCTTCGCCTTCGTGCTGTCGCGGGAGGAATTCCTCGCGCTCTTCTTCGATGACCTGGAGCTGCCCAACCTGGAGCGCACCCGCTTCGGCGAAGTCACGATGGAGCGCGTCCAGCGCGCCGGTTACACCCGCGACGGGCTGCCGCTGAGCCTGCTGCCGGCCTTGACGGTGCGCATGTCGATCGCGCGCCGGATCGCGCTGCGCGGCTCGATCGACGACCAGATCGAGGAACTCGAGGCCGAACGCGAGGAGGCCGGCGCCGATCGCCGTGCGCAGATCGACGAGGAAATCGCGCGCCTGAAGGTGCGGCGCGAAACGCTGCCGTTCCTGGAGGATGTCGACCGCCGCTACCGGGCCCGGGTGGCGCGGCCCGCGCCCGCGGCGCGCGCCGTGATGCTGTGCCTGATGGACGTATCCGGTTCGATGGACGAGCGCAAGAAAGACCTGGCCAAGCGCTTTTTCGTGCTGCTGTACCTGTTTCTCGAGCGCAAGTACGGCGGGGTGGACGTGGTTTTCATCCGTCACACGGAGCAGGCCGAAGAGGTCGACGAGCAGCGCTTCTTCAACGATCCGCAGACCGGCGGCACGCTGGTGCGCCCGGCCCTGGAGCTGGCCAACCAGGTGATCGACACGCGCTACGGCGGACCCGACTGGAACGTGTACGTGGCGCAGGCCTCGGACGGCGACTGCACGTCCGAGGACGGTCGCCTGAGCGCTGCCTTCGTCAATGACGTGATGCTGCCGAAGGTGCGCTACTTCGCCTACGTCGACATTCCGAGCTCCAGCGGCTGGTTCAACCGGCCGTCGGACCTGTGGCAGAGCTACGATGCGATCGAGGACCCCGGATTCGCCCGCCGCAGCGTGCGAGGCCGCAGCGATATCTGGCCCGTGTTCCGGGAACTGTTCAGCCGCAAGCAGGCCGCTTGAGCTCCGAGATGAGCCCGACATGAGCGACGCACTGGAACCGGCCCCCGAGCGCGAACGCGAGCGTCCGTGGCCCAAGCTGCTGGCGCGCCCGAGCGTGCCGATGCCGCGCCTGGACGGGCCGCGCGCGGCCGAGCCGATCGCGCGTGGCAGCGAATGGACGCTGGGCACGCTGGAAAAATTCGACGCCGCGCTGCTGCGGCACGCCCAGCGCCTCGGACTGGACACCTTTCCGACCCAGTACGAGCTGATCACGGCCGACCAGATGATCGACCTGTGCTCGACCGTCGGCATGCCGGTGCATTACGCGCACTGGAGCTTCGGCAAGCAGTTGCTGTCGCAGGAGCGCGGCTACCGCAAAGGCCTGTCCGGGCTGGCCTACGAGATCGTGATCAACACCGATCCTTCGCTGGCCTACCTGATGGAGACCAACACCCTGGCCCTTCAGGTGCTGGTGATGGCACACGCCGGCTACGGACACAACGCGTTTTTCAAGTCCAACTACCTGTTTCGCCAGTTCACGCAGCCCGACGCGATCCTGGACTACCTGAAATTCGCGCGCGGCTTCGTGCAGGAATGCGAGGAGCGCTACGGCTGGCCCGAGGTCGAGAAGATCCTGGACAGCTGCCACGCGCTGGCCGCCTATGGCGTTGATCGCTACCGGCGGCCCAGCCGCCTGTCGCCGCGCCGCGAGCGCGAGCGCGTGCGCGAGCGGCTGCGTTTCGCCGAGCAGCACTACCGGCCGGACTTTGCGCACCTGGATGCGCCCGCGCCCAGCGGCGAGGAAATCCCGGCGATCTTCGAGCCGCAGGAAAATCTGCTGTATTTCATCGAGAAGAGCGCGCCCAAACTGGCCGCCTGGCAGCGCGAGCTGGTGCGCATCGTGCGCAAGGTGGCCCAGTATTTCTACCCGCAGCGGCTGACCAAGGTCGCCAACGAGGGCGCTGCGACGTTCTGGCACTACACGCTGCTGCACGAACTGTACGACGCGGGCGAAGTCGACGACGGCTTCATGCTGGAATGGCTGGCCAACCACAGCGACGTGGTGGCGCAGCCCGCGTTCGACTCGCGCGGCTTTCGCGGCATCAACCCCTATGCGCTCGGATTTGCGATCTATCGCGACATCCGGCGCGTGTGCGAACAGCCCACCGACGAGGACCGCCAGTGTTTTCCGCAGCTGGCCGGAACGCCGTGGAACGAGGCGATTTACTTCGCGATGGCCAACTTCAAGGACGACAGCCTGATCGAGCAGTACCTGTCGCCGAAGGTGATACGGGATCTGCGCCTGTTCCTGTTGCACGACGGCGAGGACGACCGCCGCAACTATCACGTTCAGGCGATCCACAACGAGGACGGCTACGTGAAGCTGCGCCAGGCGCTGGCGGCCCAGTACCGGCTCGAGTACCACACCCCCAGCATCGTGGTCGCGCGCGCCGGCGACGACAACGAGCGCGCGCTGCTGCTGCAGCACCGCGTCGAAAAGGGCCGGCTGCTCGAAACCGACACCACCGAGGCGGTCCTGAAATTCGTCAAGGAACTGTGGAAGTTCGACGTCGTGCTGGAGGAGATCGACCCCGAAGGCAACCGGCTCAAGATCCACCGTACTTAGCCGCCCTCACCCCCTCCCCTCTCCCGCTGCGCGGGCGAGGGGCGATCTGGGGTGCCTGTGCGAATGTCGACGTACTTGCAGTGCCCGATCGCCCCTCGCCCGCGCAGCGGGAGAGGGGAGGGGGTGAGGGCTGGACGCCCTCACCTGCGCCGCAGCTGGCCGCGCAGCGTCTCGACCGAGATGGTGGTCGTCCCGCCCGCCGGCGGCCGCGGCGCCGTCTTCCATCCGAGTCCGTAGGTGATTTCGAACGTCAGGGCGATCCTTCCTTCGGAATCGCGCCGCGCCTCCAGGGCAGCCAGCAGGCTCCTGCCCTGCCGCCCGGACGGCAGCCCCGGCGAGCGGTCATCGCGCGGATTGCCTCCGAGGGCACGCACCTCGGCCAGCAACTGGCGGGCCGATCCATAGGTGAGCCGTATCGTCTCCGATTCGGTGACCGGCGAGGAAAATCCGGCCGCGACCATCATGTCGCCCAGGTCGTGCATATCGATGAACGGCATCGGCCGCGCCTGTGGAAGAGCCGCCGCGCACGCCTCGCGCAACTCGCGCAACGTATCCGGGCCCAGGCTGCTGAACAGCACAAAACCCCCCTCGTGCAACACGCGTGCGATCTCGGCAAAGACGCGGTGGGGCGCCGGGTGCCAGTTCAGCATCAGGTTCGAGACCACGCAACCGGCGCAGCCGGGGCCAAGGGGCAACCGCTCGGCCTCGGCGCAGATCCGCAGCGAACGCGTTGGCGGCCGCAGCGCGCGCGGCAGCCAGCGCGCCAGCGCCGGCGCATCGCCCCGCGCCTGGGCCAGCATCGCGCGGGACAGGTCCACGCCCAGCCAGGTGGCATGCCCGAAGCGCTTGAGCAAGGCGGTCCGCAGCGCGCCGCTGCCGCACCCCAGGTCCAGCACCACGGCCGCGTCGTGCCGGATGTCGGCCAGGCGCTCGCACAGGCGCTGGCCGACCTCGCGCACGATCGCCGAGGCGCCTGCGAAGCCGCCGGCGCGCCGGTCGAACTGACGCTGAACGGTGCTGGAGCGGAACGGCGCCCGTTCGGGTCCGGGCCCGCCGCCGGGTCGATCGATACTGCCGGAGTCGGGAGTCATCGGAGGTCGGGTTGGCGCCAGACCCGGCAGGCGCGCGGCGCGCCAGTATATGCTCGGTGCGATGAGCAGCGGGTCGCCGCACGCCGCCTCGGCCCCGGGATTTTCGCGAGCCGTCGCCGTCACGCTGGGCGATCGGCTGCACCGGATGGGCGCCGGACTGAGGCGGCTGGCTGAGCCGCATTGTGCGGTGTGCCGGGTCGAGCGCGGCGATCCGGTCTGCCCGGGCTGCCTGCACGATTTCTTCGATCCGGGCTGTGCGCGCTGCCCGGTGTGCGCCGCACGATGGTCGGGCGCCGGTTCGACACAGCGCTGCGGCCGCTGCCTGGCGGCCGCGCCCGCGTTTGACCGCACGATCGCTTTGGGCGACTACGCGCCCCCGCTGGACGGCATGGTGACGGCGTTGAAGTCGGGCGGGCGGCTGGACCTGGCGCGGGTGTTCGGGGACCTGCTGGTCGAACGGATCGGAGCGGGCGCGTCGATCGACACGCTGCTCGCGGTTCCGCTCGCCGAGCGTCGACAGCGCGAGCGCGGCTTCAATCAGTCGCTGGAAATCGCGCGCGTGGTCGCGCGCCGCTTGTCGCTGCCGCTGTCGCGCCGGGCGCTGTTGCGCCGGCGAGGCGGGCCGCCCCAGCAGTCGTTGCCGCTGCGGGCGCGCCGCTCCAATGTGCGCGGAGCCTTCGCTCTGAGCGCACCCTTGCGGGTGCGGTGCGCGGCGGTCGTCGACGACGTGATGACGAGCGGAGCCACGCTAGACGAAGTGGCCTGCGTTCTGAAGCAGGGCGGGGTCGGCCGGGTGGTCAATCTGGTCGTTGCTCGAACGGCGTGAGCCTGATGCGATGTTTCACGTTGTACTGGTCGAGCCGCAAATTCCGCCGAATACCGGCAACGTGATCCGCCTGTGCGCCAACACGGGCGCGCGGCTCCACCTGGTGCGGCCGCTCGGTTTCGCGCTGGATCACGCCAGAATGCGGCGCGCGGGCCTGGACTATCGCGAGTTTGCGGACGTTGCGGTGCATGACAGCTTCGAGGCGCTGCTGCAATCGGAAGGCCCGGACCCGCAGCGGCTGTTCGCGCTGACACGGCACGGCAGCGCGAACTTCGCCGAGGTCGAATTCCGCGCCGGCGACTGGTTCGTGTTCGGCTCCGAAGTGAGCGGGCTGGCGGCTGATGCGCTCGCCCATTTCCCCGCCGCGCATCGGCTCAGGCTGCCGATGCGCCCCGGCAACCGCAGCTTGAACCTGTCCAACGCGGTGGCCGTCGTGGTGTTCGAGGCCTGGAGGCAGTCCGGCTTCTCAGGCGGCGTTTGAGGCCGCCTGCAGGCGTTCCAGCGCTGCCTGCGGGGTAGGCTCGGGGCGCAACAATTGCGCGTGAGCGGGGCGGACGAAGTCGCAGTCGACCGCGTGCCGGATCCAGCGCAGCAGCGGGTCGAAGAAACCGGCCACGTTGATCAGCACCACCGGCTTGCTCTGAAGTCCCAGCTGCAGCCAGGTCACCATCTCGAACGTCTCGTCCATGGTTCCGTAGCCTCCGGGCAGCACCAGGAATGCGTCCGCACGATCGGCCATCAAGCGCTTGCGCTGGTGCATCGAATCGACCACGATCAACTCGGTCAAACCCAGGTGCGCCACCTCGGGACGCATCAGTTGCCGCGGGATCACGCCGGTGACCCGCCCGCCGCCTGCGAGCGCGGCATCGGCCAGCGCGCCCATCATGCCGATATGGCCGCCGCCGTATACCAGCGCCAGGCCCCGCTGCGCCAGCAGCGTTCCGGTGTCGCGCGCGGACTCGACGAAGCGTGCGTCGCTCCCCCCGGCCGACCCGCAAAAGACGCACACGCTGTTCAGAGCACCCGCGCCCGGGCCCTGGTGCAGCGCCGACCCGCCCGTGCTCACTCGTCCTCCGGGCGAGGCTCGCGCGCCAGCAGTTGCTCTAGCGCAGCGCGCGGGCTCAGGCGGCCGTCCAGCACTGCACACACGGCCTCGGTGATCGGCATGTCGACACCGGCCTCACGCGCGCGCGCGGCCGTGGCCGGCGCCGACCAGACGCCTTCAGCAACGTGTCCGAGCTCGGCGAGCGCGCGTTGCAGTTCGACCCCGCGCCCCAGCGCCAGGCCGATGCGACGATTGCGCGACTGCTCCCCGGTGCAGGTCAGAATCAGGTCGCCCAGGCCCGTCAGGCCGGTGAACGTGCTGCTGCAGCCGCCCAGCGCCACCCCGAGCCGGCTGGTCTCGGCCAGTCCACGCGTGATCAGCGCAGCCCGCGCGTTATGGCCCAACCCCAGGGCGTCGGCGATCCCGGTTGCGATCGCCATCACGTTCTTGACGGCGCCACCGACCTCGACTCCGATCACGTCCCGTGTGGAATAGATGCGCAGGCCGTTGCCGTGCAGTGCGCGCGTGACCAGCGTACAGAACGCCTCGTTGCCGGCCACCGTGAGCGCGGTCGGCCGGCCGCGCGCAACCTCCTCGGCGAAGCTGGGGCCGGACAGCGGTCCGCATTCGTGCCCGGGCAATTCGTCCGCGGTGATTTCGTGCGGCAGCATCCGGCTGTCGCGCTCGAAGCCCTTGCACAGCCACAGCACGGCGGGCAGTTGCGGCTGCGCGCGCAGCGCCTGCAAGGTCGGGCGCAGCCCCGCGGTCGGCGTGGCCAAAGCCAGCAGGCCACCGGCGGCGAAACGCGCCGCCGTCGGCAGTTCGTCCGTCACGACGACCGACGGTGGCAACGCGATGCCGGGAAGATAGTGCTCGTTGGTGCGCTGCTCGCGCAGTTGCCGCGCCCGGGCCGGATCGCGCGCCCACAGCGCCACTTCGTGCCGCTCGGCCAGAGCGCAGGCGAGCGCGGTTCCCCAGGCGCCGGCACCGAGGATCGCGATCCGCATCCGAGCCAGGGCCTGGAGCTACTGGCGGGTGTTGGGGCCGGGCGGAACGATGATCGGCGAGCGCGCCGGTTCATTCTGAGCCAGCCTCTGCCGGTACAGTGCCTCGAAGTTGATCTCCGCCAGATGGATCGCCGGGAGCCCGGTGCGCGTGACCAGGTCGGCGACATTGGCGCGCAGGTACGGGTAGACGATCCCTGGGCAGACGATGCCGAGCACCGGGCCGAACTGTTCGACCGGAAGTCCGCGCAGCTCGAAGATACCGGCCTGCTTGGCTTCGACCAGAAACAGCACCTTGTCCTTGGCGCGCGCGGTCACCGTGACCCGCACGATCACCTCGTACATGCCCTCGGCGATCGTTTCGCTTCCGATGTCCATTTGAACGTCGACCTGCGGGGCGCTCTGCTCCAGAAAGACGCTCGGCGCGTTCGGCATCTCGAGCGAAGCATCCTTCAGGTAAATGCGCTGCACCGTGAAGACGGTGCCGGCTGCCGGCGCGTTGCCAGCGCCATCAGGGCCGGTCGAGGTCGGGTTCTGTGTCATGGCGATCGCCCTTGAGTGGGTGCGTGCGGCTGTCGGTCAGGTTCCAGCAGACCCGCAAGACTGCCCTGGCGATCCAGCGCTGCCAACTCCTCGAAGCCGCCGACATGAAGGTCTCCGATGAAGATCTGGGGCACGGTGCGCCGGCCGGTGATGCGAATCATTTCCTCGCGCAAGGCCGGCTCCAGATCCACGCGCAGTTTATCGATCGATGCGGCGCCGCGCGCCACCAGCAGGCGCTCCGCGCGAACGCAGTAAGGGCACATTGCCGTGGTGTACATGCGGATCCGGGCGGACATCGACGGGTGCGTCATTTGCGGATCGGAAGGCCCGCGTCCCGCCACGCGGTCACGCCGCCGGCCAGCACATAGACCTCGCCGATGCCGCCGGCGCGCAACTTCGAGGCCGCGCCATGGGCCGCGCGACCATCATTGCACACGAGAATGACAGGACGGTCCTTGCGCAGTTCGCCGCAGCGCTGCCCGATTTCGGCCAGCGGAATGTTGCGCGCATTGGGCACCGAGCCGGTCGCAAACTGCTCCGGCAGGCGAACGTCGACCACCTGCGCGTGGCGCGAGTTGATCAGCTGCGTGGCGGCCAGCGTCGACAGGCTCGGATGGCCGCCGCGCTCGCGCAGCATCGGCCACAGCAGGAAGGCGCCGCTGACGCAGGCCACCGCGATCAGCAGCAGGTTGATCCGATCCAGGAGAAAGGGCACTCGGGAATCCGAGGAGAGGGCAAAGCGTAATTATAGAATGCATCCCGATGAGCACTCGCCGGCTGATATTGCTGCGACACGGGCAGAGCCAGTGGAACCAGGAAGACCGGTTCACCGGCTGGACCGATGTCGATTTGACCGAACAGGGCGAGCGCGAAGCACGCGAGGCGGCCCGGCGGCTGTGCGGGCGGGGCTTTGCCTTCGACATCGCCTATACGTCCATGCTCCGACGCGCCATTCGCACGCTGTGGATCGTGCTCGACGGGGTGGACCGGATGTGGATTCCGGTCGTGCACAGCTGGCGTCTGAACGAGCGCCACTATGGCGCCCTGCAGGGGCTTAACAAGCATGAAACCGCACAGCGCTTCGGGCAGGCGCAGGTGCACCTGTGGCGTCGTTCTTACGAGGTACGGCCCCCGGCGCTCACGGCGGACGACGAACGCTGGAGCGGTCGCGACCCGCGCTACCACATGCTCAGGCCCGAGCAGGTTCCGCTGACCGAGTCGCTGCGCGACACGGTCGATCGGGTCGTGCCGTTCTGGAACGACTCGATTGCCCCGGCGCTCACGCGCGGTCGCAGCGTACTGGTGGTTGCGCACGGCAACTCGCTGCGGGCGCTGGTGAAGTATCTGGACGGGATGTCCGACGACGACATCGTCGCCTTGAACATTCCGACCGGCGTGCCGCTCGTGTACGAATTGGACGACGCTTTGCGGCCGCTGAACCATGGCTACCTGGACGAACCGGAGAGCATCGAACGCGCATCCCGTTGACGTGGCTGGCGGCGGCTCTGCCCCTGGTTTTGTTGCGGGCGGTGGAGCCGCAAGCGCTCGCGGCCCAGGGTGGCGACGCCAAAGATCCAGCGGGCGGCCCGGTGAGCGCGCAGCGCAAGCAGAAACTGCAGGACGAGCAGCGCGACCTGCGGGCGCGCCTGGCGCAGCTGAAAAAGCGGCTGGCCGAGGCGCAAGCCGCTCATTCGGAGGCTTCCGACGCATTGGCTGAGTCCGAAACCGCCATTTCGGCGGCCAACCGACGGCTCAACGAGCTGGCGCAGGCGCGCCGGCAGGTCGAAACGCAGATAAGCGCGCTGCAGCACCGGCAGCAGGCCACCCGATCGCGGCAGGGAGCCCATGAGGTGGCAGCCGGACAGATGATCCGGACGCAGTTCGGCCTGCGGGCCCGGCAGCCCTGGCAGGAGTTGCTGGACGGGGCTGCGCCGGGCGGCGCGGCGCGCGACCGCATCTACGTGGATCGGGTGATTCACGAGGAGCTGCGTCAGATCGGCGATCTGAGGCAGCGCCACGACGAACTGGTCGAACTGGAGGCGCAGTCGCGCGACCGCAAGGCCGAGCTGGCGTCGATCGCCGCGGAGGAACGGGCCAGCCGGGGCCAGCTGCTCAAGCAGCAGGCCGCCCGCAAGGCCACACTGGCGCGCCTTTCCGAGCAAATCGCCACGCAGCGACGGTCGGTGGCCGCGCTGGAGCAGGACGAAACTCGCCTGGGCTCCCTGATCGACCAGATTTCCCGTCTGCTGGCAGAGCAGGCGCGCCGGCATGCGCCGGCCCACCCGCCGCCCGGCGCGTCGAGCGCTCCCCGTGGGCAGGCGCCCAGCCTGGCGGCGTTCGGCGAACTGAAGGGCAAATTGGAACTTCCGGTGGACGGGCAACTCAGCGCCCGCTTTGGTGCATCCCGGCGCGACGAGGACGGCCAGCCTCAGGCCGGAGCGCCCACCTGGAAAGGGCTGTTTATCCGGGCGCCCGCCGGGGCCGAAGTGCACGCCGTGGCCGCCGGTCGGGTTGTATTCGCCGACTGGCTACGCGGCTTTGGCAATCTGATGATTTTGGATCACGGTAACGGACTGCTGTCGGTATATGGCAACAACGAGACCTTGTTGCACGGCATCGGGGACGTGGTAGCCGCGCGCGAGGTAATCGCTTCGGTCGGCAGCACCGGGGGCCGCCAGGATTCCGGCCTATACTTCGAATTGAGGTATCAGGGCAAGCCTTTCGACCCGCTTGCGTGGATTGGTCCGCGCTAGTTTAGGGTTGCGACAATCCTCGCCTGGAGGCGGCATGAGTGGTGGACGTTTGCGCAGTTGGGGTCTGGTCGGCATCGGGGTGATTGCCGGACTCTCGATCAGTTATGGCCTGACCGCCTACGCTTTCCGCGACTCTCGCGGCCCGATCCCGCTGGAGGAGATCCGCGAGTTCACCGAGGTGTTCGGCGCGATCAAGGCCAATTACGTCGAACCGGTCGAAGATCGCAAGCTGATGCAGGAAGCGATCTCCGGCATGCTGGCCGGGCTGGACCCTCACTCCGCGTTTCTCGACGCCGACGCGTTCAAGGACCTGCAGGTCGGAACGCAGGGCGAATTCGGCGGACTGGGCATCGAGGTCGGCGCCGAGGATGGCGCGGTCCGGGTGATCGCCCCGATCGACGATACGCCGGCGGCGCGCGCCGGTATTCGCGCCGGTGACCTGATCATCAAGATCGACGACAAGTTCACGCGGGGCATGGCGCTGGGTGACGCGATCAAGCTGATGCGCGGCAAGCCCAAGACCCCCATTACGCTGACGCTGGTGCGCAAGGGCGAAAACGCGCCCCTCGAAGTGCGGCTGATGCGCGACGTGATCCACGTTCAGTCGGTCAAGTCCAAGATGATCGAGCCGGGCTACGCGTTCGTGCGGATCACGCAGTTCCAGGAGCGCACCGTCGACGATCTGGCCAAGCAACTCGGCGACCTGTACAAGCAGGCGCCGCTGAAGGGGATCGTGCTGGATCTTCGCAACGATCCGGGCGGGCTGCTGCATGCGGCCGTCGGTGTTTCCGCGGTGTTTTTGTCGCAGGATGCGACGGTCGTGACGACCGAGGGGCGCACCGAAGACGCGCACCGCCGCTATGCGGCCAGCCCGTCGGATTACCAGCGCACGCACGGCGACGACGCGCTGGCGCATTTGCCGCCCCAGATCAAGTCGGTGCCGCTGGTGGTGCTGGTCAACGGCGCGAGCGCTTCGGCCTCGGAGATCGTGGCCGGCGCGCTGCAGGACCACAAGCGGGCCACGCTGATCGGCACACAGACCTTCGGCAAAGGCTCGGTGCAGACGATCATCCCGATCCGCAACGACCGCGACAATCCGACCGCCATTAAGCTCACCACGGCGCGCTATTACACGCCCAGCGGGCGCTCGATCCAGGCGCAGGGCATTACGCCGGATCTGCAGGTCGAGGACACCGCCGAGGGCAACTTCGCCGGGCTGAATGTGCGCGAAGCCGATCTGGCCCACCATCTGGAGAATCAGAATACGGCGAGCCTGGAGGCGGTCAAGCCGGGCGCGCAACCGGCGGCCGGAGCCGAGGATAAGGACGATGGGGCGGTCGCGCCGCACCCCGTTGCGCCTCCGCATCGGTACGAATTCGGCTCAGGCGACGACTTCCAGCTGAAGCAGGGGATGAACTACCTGCTGGGCCGGCCGGTCGATACGGCCAAGGGCAAGGAGTCCGTGGCGGCCAGCCCGACGCCGGCCCACTGACGCGGGTTGTCCGCAGGCGGCTGCGCTCCCAGGGGCGGCGGCGCGCTGTTTACTGCAACTGGTGAATCAGCTGCGCCAGGTCGGCCGGTGCGCCGACCTGGATGCGCAAGGCGCCCGCCCCGGTGCGGTAGGCGAGCGTGGGCGTTTGAACCGACCCCGACAACAGGGACAGCAACGCCGTGTTGGCTTGCACCGACTCGGCCGCCGGCGGCAGCGCGCCAGTTGCAATCCGAACCGGTATCCAGCGCACTCTGAGCTGGCCAGCGCGAAGCAGCGGTTGCAGGCGCTCCCTCAGCAGCCAGCAAGCGGCGCAGCGCGCATCGACGAAGGCGTACAGGACCGGGCCGCCGGTGCCTTCGGCCTGCGCCTGCGCGCGCATGACCGCATCGGCCAGCCGCTCGCTGCTCGCCACCGCGGTCCCCGCGAGGGCGGGCGGCCACGCCACCGCCAGCAAACTCGACCAGACTGCCGCGCGCAGGGCGCATCTGAACGCCGGTTGGCCAAGCGTTAGCCGAGGCGACATGCGCTGCCCTGCAGGGCGGCCGAAATGAAGTGGCGGATCTCGCGGCCGCGCTCCTTGCGCGGCAGGCTGCAGAGAAACCCGGCCAGCGTCGGATCGGCCGGATCGTCGAAGCGAATGCGACGGGTCAGCCGGGCCGCCGGCGGCGCCAAGGACGGCGCCAATGGTGGAATCGGCTGCGGCGGGACCGAACCGACCCGGACCAGGCGCCAGCCCCGTCGCAGCCAGGCGGCCAGCACGCAGCTTTGCAGGCGAGCGGGGTAGCCGCCGACCGCTTCGATCAGCCGCCGGTCTTTCGGGCTGGTCAGGACCAGCTTGCAGATGTGTTCGGGACGCGCACGGACGGTGAGCGTCGCGGGTGCACGAAGCAATTCAGCAGCTGGGCCGGCGCTGCCCGCCGACAGGTTGCGCATCGGGAAGCTCCTGCGGGGCGATTGAGCCGCAGTGTCTCAGCCCGGCGCGCTGACTTCACTACCGGCGCGGGTAGATGCGACGATCCTAGTCGCCGAACAGCCGCTGCTTCATCTCGCGCCGTTGCTGGGCTTCCAGCGAAAGCGTCGCGGTCGGACGGGCCAGCAGGCGCGGGATGCCGATCGGGTCGCCCGTCTCCTCGCAGAAGCCGTACTCGCCCGACTCGATCCGCTGCAGCGCCGACTGGACCTTTTTCAGCAACTTGCGCTCCCGGTCCCGCGTGCGCAGCTCCAGCGCGTGCTCCTCCTCGATCGTGGCGCGGTCGGCCGGATCCGGCACGATCACCGTTTCCCGCAGGTGCTCGGTCGTCTCGTCCGCGTTGCTCAGCAGCTCCCGTTCCATCTGCTGCAGCTGATACTTGAAGAAGGCGAGTTGGTCCTCGTTCATGTATTCGTCGTCCGGCATCCCGAGCAGCTGCTCTTCCGTCGGCAGGCGTCGGCCATTGACGACCACCGGCTCTTCGCTGCGTCCCGACGACCGGGTCAGCAGGTACTCGTGGGCGGCCGCCAGGTCCTTGGGGCTGACGCTCTGCACCGGCCGCGCCGCCGACTTGGGCACGGGCGTGGCGATCTCCGGCGAGGGTGCCGGCACCACGGCGACCGTGGTCTTGGGCTTGGCCACCGACGTCTTGACGCCGGTAGCGCGCACGCCGGCCGGCGCCGCCTTGGCCGCGACCGCGCCTCGAGGCGCGGGCCGGTCCTTGGGCGCCACGGCCGCGGGCTTGGCCGGTTTCAGCTTGACCGGCTTCGAGGCCGCCTTGGGGGTGGCATGCCGCACCGTTTTGGGAAGCGGCTTGCTGGCCTTGCGGGCGACCGCCTTGATCGTCTTGCCGGTCTTTTTTGCGGCTGTCTTGGGCCGCGCCGGAGCCTTCGTTTTGGAAGCCATTTGGATTCAACCTTTAGCGAGCCAAGCAGGCCTCGAGCCCCTTAAGAATCGCTTCCCGGGGCAGTTTGCGGCCTATGAAAACGATTGTGCTGGCCGGTCGTTCGTCCCTGCTCCAGGCGCGCCCGGGCTCGGCCGCGATCACCATGTGCACCCCCTGCAGGATCTGGCGCCGAGGCGAGCCGCTGACAAAAAGGACGCCTTTATACCGAAGCAGATCCTGTCCGTAAACCTGCGTCAGCGCGCCCAGGTACTCCTCGAGCCGGGCCGCTGCGAACGGCCTGTGCGAGCGAAAAACGAACGCCTGCACGGCGTCATCGTGGTTCGATCCAAGGCGCCGATCGGCGGCGTCGCCCGCCGCTTCCGCGGGTGGCTGATCACGGTGCCCGGCGGGGTCGAGTTCATCGTCGTGGTCGCCCGCATGCCGGTGGCCATGGCCGTCGTCATGCCGATGGTCATGATCGGCGTCCTCGCCCGAGAGGAAATCCGGGTCGAGCTGCAGGATCGGATCCAGGCGGAATCCCTGGATGTCCAGCACTTCGCTCATATCGACCTGCCCCATCTGGGCGATCCGGATGGGGGCGCGCGGATTCATCCGCACCAGGCGGGCGCGCAGCGAATCGATCTCGCCCGATTCGACCAGGTCCGACTTGGACAGCAGAATCCGGTCGGCGAACCCGACCTGATTCTGGGCCTCGGGCTGCACGTCCAGCGTGGCGTGGCCGTGCTTGGCGTCGACCACCGTGACGACCCCGTCCAGGCGATAGTAGCCGGCCACCTGGTCGTCCAGGAAGAAGGTCTGGGTGACCGGACCGGGATCGGCCAGGCCGGTGGTTTCGACGATCACCCGCTCGAACTGCAACTGCCCGGCCTCGCGCTTGTCCCTGAGCTCGCCCAGGATCCGCGCCAGGTCGCCGCGCACCGTGCAGCACAGGCAGCCGTTGTTCATCTCGACGATCTGCTCGCGCGTTTCGATCACCAGCAACTCGTGATCGACTCCCTCCGGCCCGTATTCGTTCTCGATGACCGCGATGCGGTGGCCGTGCGGCTGCGCCAGAATGCGGTTCAGCAGAGTCGTCTTGCCGGCACCCAGGAAGCCGGTGAGGACGGTGACGGGCAGCAGAGCCGGTTGCATGCTGAGAATCCGGGCACTCAAAACGGGGCGCGAAGTGTAGAGCAAAACGGGTCGGACCACCCGCCGCACTGCGGGGGAGGAATTCGCCCGCGGGGACCGCTCTTTGGAGCTAGGCTTTATGCAACATGCTGAAGCTGCTGGCGCTGCTGATTTCGAGCGCGAAGTTCGCCAAGATCGCGACCACCGCCGGCACGATGCTGATCTCGGTGGTGGTATACGCCTGGATTTTCGGCTGGTTGTACGCGGTCGGATTTGTGCTGCTGCTGCTGGCCCACGAGCTCGGGCATTATGTGGCGGCGCGCCGACGCGGGCTGGATGTCGGCGCTCCGACCTTCATCCCGTTCGTCGGCGCCTGGATTCAGCTCAAAGACCTTCCGCACGATGCCGAGACCGAGGCCTACGTCGGCCTGGGCGGCCCGCTGCTCGGCACAGTGGCCGCGGTGGCGGTATACCTGCTGGCCGATGCGTCGGACAGCCGCGTCTGGCTGGCGGTGGCGTACTCGGGATTCGTCATCAACCTCTTCAACCTGATTCCGATGGCGCCGTTCGACGGCGGCCGCATTACCGCCGTGCTGGGTCCCCGAATCTGGTTTGCGGGCGTGCCGATCCTGCTGGCGTTGTTTCTGTACTGGCCCAGCCCGATGCTGCTGCTGGTTGCGCTGCTGGCGGCTCCTCAACTGATGGCCGCGTGGCGCCACGACCCGACCTCACCCGCCGCCGTCGCCTACTACGGCGTGACGCCGTCGGTGCGCTGGCGTTACACGGCGAGCTACGTCGCGCTGGCGGCATTCCTGGCGCTGATGTCATTCCAGGTACATGAGCGGGTGCAGGCCAGGCTTTGACCTCGTAGAGCGGGTTTCTTGTGACGCGCTCAGCCGAACGGCCTCCCCGATGGTTCCGGGCATGTCAATAGGCCGGGAAGCCGATCGGATGGTGAATCGTTAACCATTAGGGCATTCGCCGGAGAGATATTGCGGGGTATTCTTTGATAAGGTTTGCGTCGATCGGCCAGATAACTTCCGCAGTACAAAAAAGGAACGACTGATGCGTGACGAACTGCGTCGGGCCCTTTTCGCTGCGGCCTTCGCCGCGGCGGCCCTGGCAGGAGGATGCGGCGGCGGAGGCGGCGGCAGCCCCGCTCCGGCTCCTGCCCCCGGACCACCGCCACCGCCGCCCCCGCCGCCGCCTCCACCGGCGGCGGCCGGAACCTATTTCCTGGCCGCGCGCGCGGGGGGCGAAGGCTTGGTGATGACTCCGAACAACATTCCGTTCGCTACGGGCGGGGTGGGCGCCAGCAAGTTGGAGCTGGCGTACATCGACTCTGCCAATCCGCCGCTGGCAGTCGATTTCACGAATGGACAGAGCACCGCGGCGGCCCTCGTGATGGAGGCGGCGAATCTGGGCTACGACTTCGGAACGTTCAGCGAGTACTTCCCGGCCTCGGGCGGCGGCACAGCGACCAGCTGGGGTACCCGCTATCAGGTGTACGCCGATATCGCGC
>DASZFP010000145.1:0-28737 GCA_035939615.1 Burkholderiaceae bacterium
ATGATCAGTCCGCAGATCGCGCAGTTCATCCGGGCGCATGATTCGGGCGGCTAGCGGCATCGGACGGCCGGCACCGACCGCCCTGATCCACGAGGCCGACTGCATCGGCTGCACGTTGTGCATTCAGGCCTGCCCGTTTGACGCGATCGTCGGCGCCACGCGCCGGATGCATACGGTGGTCGAATCGCTGTGCACCGGATGCGGGCTGTGCGTGCCGCCCTGCCCGGTCGACTGCATCTCGATGGTCGCCGTTTCGCCCGAGCGTATCTGGACCCGGCAGGACGCCATCGAGGCAGGCGCGCGGGTGAAGGCGCGCAAGCGGCGGCTCGAACGGGAGCAGCAGCAGCACGATGCCCGCCTGGCCTCGCAGGCGGATGACGACCAGGGGGCCGACATCGACCTGGACGAGGCGGCTCCGAAGGGACTCGATCGGATCGCCGCCATTGTGACGCGCGCGATCCTGCGCGCCCGCCAGCGCCGGTCGGACGCCTCCCGATGAATCCGGCGCGGCGGCGGGCGATCTTCGAGACGCTGCGCAGCGCCAATCCGGAACCCCGCAGCGAGCTGGAATTCGGCAGTCCCTTCCAGCTTCTGGTGGCGGTGGTGCTGTCGGCCCAGGCCACGGACCGCAGTGTCAACGAAGCGACCCGCAAGCTGTTCCGGCTCGCCGGTACACCACAGGCGATGCTCAAGCTGGGCGAGCAGGGGCTGATCGAGCATATCAAGACGATCGGCCTGTTTCGGACCAAGGCGCGCAACGTGATCGGTCTTTGTCGGGCGCTGGTCGATCAGCATGGCGGCCAGGTGCCCAGGACCCGGGAGGCGCTCGAAGCGCTGCCCGGGGTGGGACGCAAGACCGCCAACGTGGTGCTGAACGTCGCCTTCGGCGAGCCGACGATCGCGGTGGACACGCACATTTTCCGCGTGGCCAACCGCACGGGACTCGCCCCCGGCAAGGACGTCGGGGAAGTCGAGCAGCGCCTGCTGAAGTTCGTGCCCGAGGAATTCCGCCAGCACGCGCACCACTGGTTGATCCTGCACGGCCGCTACGTGTGCGTCGCGCGCAAGCCCAAGTGCTGGCAGTGCTCGATCGCCAAGTGGTGCGAGTTCAAGGCCAAAACGGCAGCTCCGGCTTAAGCCGCTTTGGGATGGGACTTCTGTAGCGCGGAAGGACGTCAGGGTCGGACCCGTCACAGAACGGTCACACCCGCGTTCGAAGATCCCACGCATCCCTTGGAGAGGTCCCGTGCCTGCGCCGCTGCCCGACGACGACATGCTCCGCCGGATCAAGGCCGAACTGATCGACGGCTGCGACGAGGAGGTCGAGCTCGAAATCGAGGACCGCGCCGGCGATCCGGCGCCGGCCGGCGACGCGGAGCGCAGCGCGCGGCTGCAGTATTTCCGGGATCTTTTCAAGCTGCAGGCCGAGCTCGTCAGGCTGCAGGACTGGGTCCTCGCGCGCCGGCAAAAGGTGGTGATCCTGTTCGAGGGGCGCGACGCGGCCGGCAAGGGCGGCGCCATCAAGCGCATCACCCAGCGCCTCAATCCGCGCGTGTGCCGCGTGGTCGCGCTGCCGGCGCCCAACGACCGCGAGCGAACCCAGTGGTATTTCCAGCGCTATGTGCCGCATCTGCCCGCGGGGGGCGAGATCGTGCTGTTCGACCGCAGCTGGTACAACCGCGCCGGCGTCGAGCGCGTGATGGGGTTTTGCACCGAAGAGGAGACCGAGGAGTTCTTCCGCTCGGTGCCGGAGTTCGAGCGGATGCTGGTGCGCTCCGGCATCCGCCTCATCAAGTACTGGTTCTCAATCACCGACGAAGAGCAGCACCTGCGGTTCCTGGGCCGCATTCACGACCCGATGAAGCAGTGGAAGTTCAGCCCGATGGACCTGGAATCGCGGCGTCGCTGGGAGGCCTATACCAAGGCCAAGGAAGCGATGATCGAGCGCACGCACATCGCCGAAGCGCCCTGGTGGATCGTGCAGGCGGTCGACAAGAAGCGGGCCCGACTGAACTGCATCGCCCACCTGCTCAGCCAGTTCGACTACACCGAGATCGAGCACCCGGTGATCCAGCTGCCGGAACGCGAACGGCATCCGGACTACACGCGTCACCCGTTGCCGGCGTCGATCTTCGTGCCCGAGGTTTACTAGGGGCGTTGCGCTCAGTCCGTGAACGGCGGTGCGGCCCGCAGCACTTCGTCGATCGTGGTGTGTCCCAGCACGATCTTCTCGGCTCCCGACACCCGCAGCGAGCGCAGACCGTCGCGCGCGGCCTGCTCGCGCAGCTCCTGCAACTCGGCCCCGCGCGCGACCAGCTGCCGGATGGCGTCGGTCATCACCAGCAGCTCCACCAGCCCGGTGCGCCCCAGGTAGCCGGTGCGCCGGCATTCGAGGCACCCCACCGGGTGGTACACGCTGCGCGGCGGCGGGGAGCGCCACGGCGCCACCAGCGCACGCCACAGGCCCTCGTCGGGCCCGTCCTGCGGCGCCTTGCAGTTCGGGCACAGGGTCCGCACCAGGCGCTGCGCCAGGATGCCGATCAGCGTCGCGTTGACCAGGTAGCGCGGCACGCCCAGCTCGACCAGGCGCGCCACCGAGGAGGCCGAATCGTTGGTGTGCAGCGTGGAGAACACCAGGTGCCCGGTGAGCGCGGCCTGCACCGCCATGTCGGCGGTTTCCTTGTCGCGTATCTCGCCCACCATGATCACGTCGGGGTCCTGCCGCATCAGCGCGCGCAAGCCATCGGCGAAGCCCAGGTCGATACCGGACTGCACCTGCATCTGGTTCAGGCTCGGATCGACCATTTCGATCGGATCCTCGACCGTGCTGATGTTGACCTCGTCGGTGGCCAGCTGCTTCAGGGTCGAGTACAGCGTGGTCGTCTTGCCCGAGCCGGTCGGGCCCGTCACCAGCACGATGCCGGAGGGACGGTGGATCAGGTCAGCCCAGGTCTGGGCCTCGGCGTCCGAAAAGCCCAGCTCGGCATAACTGCGGACCACGACTTCCGGATCGAAAATCCGCATCACCAGCTTCTCGCCGAACGCGGTGGGCAGCGTCGAGAGGCGAATTTCGACCTCGCGGCCCCCGGCTCCGCCGGCTCGCGTCTTGATGCGCCCGTCCTGCGGGCGCCGGCGCTCGACCACGTCCATCCGGCCCAGCAGCTTGATGCGGCTGGTCATCGCGTGCATCACGCCGGGAGGCACCTGGTAGACCTGGTGCAGAACGCCGTCGATCCGGAAGCGCACGACGCCCTGGTCGCGCTTCGGCTCCATGTGAATGTCGCTGGCGCGCTGGTCGAACGCGTATTGCAGGATCCAGTCAACGATGTGTATCACGTGCGCATCGTTGGCCTCGAGTTTGGAGCCCAGCTCCACCAGCTGCTCGAAATTGCTCAGCGGGCTGGTGGTGCCGGTCTTGGCGGCGCCCTTGACCTGCTGCGCCAGCTTGTAGAACTCGGTCGTGTAACGGGCGATATCGACCGGGTTGGCCACCACCCGCCGCACCGGCTTCTTGGAGATCTGCTCGATCTCGCGCACCCAGCTGTCCAGGTACGGCTCGCACGTCGCCACCACGATCTCGGTGGACTTGACCGCGATCGGCAGGATCGAATGCGAGGTCGCGTAGGCGCTCGACATCACCTCGACCACGTGGGTGAAGTCGACCCGCAGCGGATCGATGTGCTGATACGGCAGCTTGACCTTGTCGGCCAGCCACTGCGTCAGCACCTCCAGGTCGAGCAGCCGGCGCTGCGCATCAGGGGAGCGGAAGTTCATCTCCGCCACCAGCGCGATCGGATGGCCGAACCGTTCCCGGTCGGCGATCGCAAGGGCCCGTTCGGCATCCGACTGCGACAGCCAGCGGTCGGCCACCAGCTGGCGCACCACGTAGGTGAGCGGCAGCTTGCCGTTGACCGGGGCCTGCTGGACCGGCGCCGGCCGCTGCACCGCGCTCACGGCGC
This sequence comes from Burkholderiaceae bacterium, assembly GCA_035939615.1. GTDB lineage: Bacteria > Pseudomonadota > Gammaproteobacteria > Burkholderiales > Burkholderiaceae_F > VBCK01. The sequence goes on from DASZFP010000145.1 coordinate 3,960, forward strand.
CCTCGGGTGCAGCGGCGCGCCGTCGTTCGGAACGGTGTTGGGTCGGCACCCGGCCACCCCGCTCACGCGGTCGGCGCGAAGCGGGCCGCGAGCTCTTCGGCGCGTTTCGGGGATTTTTCGAATTCCGACACGACCGCGTCGCACGCCCGGCGCATCAACGGCTCCGACACCAGCGGCCGGATATAGGCGCGGCGCAGGTAGGTCTTGATCAGCTCGGGCGACATCACGTGCGCCTTGTTGTCGACGCCGCTGCTGAACATGAACAAGGTCCGCAGCGGGCTGATCCAGCGCAACCGCGCCTTGACGAACTCGTGGCCGTTCCAGATCTCGAACCAGGTGCCGCGCGCCCACGACGATATTTCCTGGTCGATCTTCGCCTCAGCCGAGCGGTCCAGCTCGCCGACGTCGGTCAACGGATCGGGCACGCTCAAGTCGACCTGGTGCTCGGCCGCGGCCCGCAGCAGGGCGTCGGTCGGCACCCGGATTCCGCCGGGCACGGTCGTCATCGGGAAGGCTCCAGTGAGCTGGATGCCCTCGATCTTGACTTTAAGCTCGGTCGACTGCAAGGAATGCTTGATGTAGGTCGCCTGGTCGGTCGGCTTGACGGCCATCGCGTGCGAACCCATCAGCTGCTGGAGGAATTCCTCCTGCTCGCGCTGGGGCATCCGGATCAGCCCCAGGCCATCGCGCAGGATCCGGGTCATGGTCGGGATCAACGCCACCAGCCGCTTGCGCTCCTCGGCGGTCGCCTTGGGCTGAACGCTCCAGACGATCTCGTGGATCACCTCGCGGAAGCGCTTGGAGAAACCCTTGGTTTCGTCGTCCCGTACCGTCGCCGCCACCAGCACCTGGACCCAGGCTCCCAGCAGGAAATCGCGCAGGTACTGCTCCAGATCGACCCGCTCGAAGGCGCGCCGTACCTGGATCGTCGTGTTGATCGTCAGTATCTCGCGTTTTTCGGCCTCTTCCAGCGCCCGCTTGGCCCGGGCCACCGGATCGGTTTCGCGTGGGCGGATTTCCCCGAGGAACGCGTCGAATTCGGACAGCAGCCGCTCGAACACGGTGATGTCGCGGTCGAACTGGATCAGCACCTCGCGCACCACCCGGTCGACCTCGTCGCGAAAGCGCTCGTTTTCCTCGCCGTAGGGCTCCCAGCCGGCCGAGGCGTTGGCGACGCGGTCGATCAGCCGCCGGGCCGGATGCGAATTGGACGCAAAGAAGGCCGCATCCATCAGGGCCGCTTTCAGCACCGGAAACTGCAGTCGCGACAGCAGTGCTTTGATTTCGGACGGCACCTGCTGATCGCGCAGCATGTGGTCGAACATCATGCCGACGATCTCGATCGTCAGCTTGTCGACGGTGCGCGTGGACTGCGACAGCAGGTGGTCGCGCCAGGCGGTAATCGAGCCGGCCGACGTGCCGGCGAACACGGCCCCGTGCACGCCCTGCAGTCCGAGCCCCTGCAGCTCGTTGATCGCTTCCATCAGCGGAGCGCCGACCGGTCCGGGCGTCGCCATCGGCGCGATCGGATAGCCCCCGACGTTGGCTTGCAGCCGCGCCAGCAGGTCGGACAGGACTCTTTGCGGGTCCATCCCCGACAGGGCCCCCGCCACGGGGCCACCGCCGGCGCCGCCGGCCGCGCTGCCCGCCCCGCCGGGCGCCAGCGTGCCGCCACCGTGGGCCGCGCCGGGCATCAAGCCTTCACCGCCGGCGCCCGCCGGTCCGGTCGCCCAGCCACCCGGTCCTGTTCCGGTTGACGGCTGGCCCGGGACCGGGGTGCGGCCGCCCGCCGGCTGCGTCGCCTGACGGCTGGCCAGCTCGCGCCAGATCTGCTTGGCATCGACCCCGTGGGTGCGGAAGTGATCGATCAGCGCCAGCTCGACCCGGGCCAGTTCCTCCGCGAATGGCCGCTCGAACAGGCCCAGGCAGAAGGCCCACGCATCGCGATGCAGGCTGACGTCCTCGATCGCCGCCAGCAGCGCCGGCGTGAAGGCGTCGGGACCGTAGGGATTGTCGGCGTCGCGCAGCGAGGGCCGCCCGGTCAGGAAGCCGACGATCAGGTTCAGGTCGCGCAGCGGCTCCTCGACCACCCGCCGCATCCGGCGCGCGCTGCGCGAGGCGATCGAATCGACCGCATCGTCGACCTCCTGCACCAGCGACATCGAGTCCACGTCGACCGGCGCCACCTGCTGCGAGCCGGTTTTCACGACCAGCAGCTCGGCGATCATCTGGTCCTGGTGCTCGGGCACGCGCTTCAGAAACGCCAGGCGCAATTCGTTGGCGCGGGTCGACAGCATGCGCTGCACCAGCGGTGTGCCGACGTCGAAGTCCCAGCGCCCCGTCAGCGACTCGCGCACGTTGGTGGCGATCGCGTCGAACGACCCCGACAGCAACTCGCACGAAATCGCCGCCGCAGACTTCAGCAGAGCCTGAGTCTGATTGGCGGAGAGGTACGGCAAGGCGCTCGAAGCGCGCGTGCCGTCGAACGGCAGCGTCGAGTTCATGCGGACTGCGTGTGGCCGAGTGCGGGCCAGGCTGGCCCGCTGGCCGAATGTAGCCGCCCAGGCTGGCAAGTCAAGCCGAGCAATGGGCCCAAAATATGCCTCAACTTTTTCGACGCCCGGCCGATGACACGGCGCCGCTAAAGCGACAAACCCGCTGGCGCCGCTCGGGGTTGCGGCCCGGGGCCGACGTGGCGCCGCAGCCCCTTGAGCCAACGCCGCGCCGGCAGCCCCGGCCCGGCCTCGACCGCGAGGGCGCGCTTGCGCAATTGCGCCTGCGCGATCCGGATCGTGGGCCCCACAGCCGCCACCGCGATGCGGTTTCCCGCGCGCGCTTCATCCATAACGATGACCCGGCCGTCGAAAGCGGCAGCGATCCGATCCAGGCTGGGGCCGCAGCGCCGTCCGAACAGGTTGAACGTCGCAATGCCTGGCTCGCGCAGGCTCTGGCGGCACGCCAGGTAAAAGAGCAAGTCGTCGTACACTGGTCCGCGCGCCCGCGCGTCGTACAGATCCACCTGCAGCCAGTCGGAATATCCGCGCCGCCGGGGGCGCTGCAGAAACGCCAGCGCGTCGTCACACACAACCGTCAGCCGCCCGTCTTCGTCTTCGGGCAGCGCGAACCAGCGCCGCGCCGTCCCGATCACGGTCTGGTCGAGTTCCACGACCACCGTTTCGGCGAACGGCAAATGGCGGCGGCAGAACTTGGTCAGTGCGGCCGCGCCCAGACCCAGTTGCAGGATGCGTCGCGGACGGGGCAGCAGCAGCAGCGGCGCCATCATCTGCTGCTGGTATTCGAGCTCGAGCCGATCGGGATGGGCGATCCGCATCGCGCCCTGGATCCACTCGGTGCCGAAGTGCAGATACCGGACCCCCGCGGATTCCGACAGCGTGATGCCGGCCGCGGGGCGCGACGGACTAGGTGGCGACGCTGCCGGTGGTCTCAGCCCCATGCTTCAAATCGAACATCACCCCGTCGACCGCGCGATCGAACAGCGGCGTCGTTTCGACCGTGACCAGCCAGCCCGATTGCAGAAAGGCGACCAGTGTATCCGGGGACAACGAATGGGCCTTGTCTCCGGCTCCGGTCGTGAACAGGTACAGCGCCTTTTTCGGGCTGACCCAGCGCAACACGACCCGCTCGATGCCGGCTTCGGTTTTCAGGTCGAACCACAGACCTCGGGTCCAGCCCGCGATCGCCTGCACCGCTTCGTGATGATCCATCGCGGCGCCCTCGCTCGGCTCCGGCGGCGCCGACAGGTGCGTGACGGCGGCCGCGCTGGCCGCCAGCGCGTGCCGCACCGCGTCGTCCGAGACCTTGATCTGATCAGGCGGGACATCGCTCGTGTCGCTCGGTATCCGGAAACCATCGAGCTTGATCCGGACCGTGCTCGGCGTAAATTGCGGCAACGTGCCGTGCGCCAGCTCCAGCGCCTTGACCGCGCTGGCGTGCGAGTTCATCAGCCGCCCGAAAAACTGCTGGATACGCTCGGTCGGCCACTCGATCAGGTTCAGTCCTTCGCGCAGCACGGCCAGCACCGACGGGATCGTTCCGATCATCCGCTTGCGGTCACCCGGGTTGATCTTCGGCTGCACGCTCCAGACCAGATCGGGGATCGCATCCAGATACCGCCGCACCAGGCCCGGCTCGGCCTTGTCCCGGGTCGACGCCTCGACCAGCACGCGCACCCACACGTCGAGCAGGAAGTCGCGCAGGTAGGATTCCAGTTGAACGCCGTCGAAGGCGCTGCGCACCTGCATCGTCGACTTGATGGCCAGGATTTCGCGGTTTTCCGCCTCAGCCAGCGCGCGACGCGCACGTGCCACCGGATCGTCGTCGCGCGTGCGCTCCTCGTCGAGAAACTGGTCGAACAGCTCCAGGGCATGCTCGAACGCCTGCGATGCTTCGCCCGTCCAGTTGATCACCGAGTCCACCGCGAATTGGATCTGGTCGAAATAACGCCGGTTGTCCTCGCCCTCGGACGACCATCCGATCGAGGTGCTGGCGATCCGGTCCAGCAGCCGCCGCGCCGGCTGCTTGGAATCGGCGAACAGCTCCGGATCGCTCAGCGCGACCTTCAGCAGCGGAAACTGCAAGCGCGCCAGCTGCTCCTTGATCGCCTCCGGAACGTGCCGGTCGCGCTGGATCCGGTCGAACAGCAGGCCCACCAGCTCGATCGTCAGCTTGTCGATCTTGCGCGAGGCGGTCTCGATCAGGCCCTTGCGCAGCTCGGCGGTGGCCGCGGCACCCGGGCCGGCCTGCCCGGCGATGGCGGCGGCGGCCGCCGACGCGGTCACCCGAAGCGCATCGTTGATCGCCGAGAGCAGGGTCGGGTCGAACGTGAATCCAGCGCCCGGCGCGCGCGACTCCAGAAAAGCAACCCGTTCGGCCTGAGCCAGCGGCAGCTCGCCGCCCAGCGTGCCGGGCGCAGCGCCCGGGGCGCCGGCCACCGTGCCCGGCTGCAGCCGCTCCAGCAGCGTCAGCAGCACCGAGCGCGACTGCGGATCGTCGGCCCGGGCAATCTCGTTGCCGGCGCGCTCGCCACCCGGTATCGCGCCGGCGCCGCCGGCCGTGGCCGAGCGGCCGCGGCCCGCGCCGGGCAGCCCGCCGATGGTGCTCTGCCACACCGGCACCGCGTCGCTCGCTCCTCCAGCGGCCAGCCGTTGTTCGATCTGCCAGTAGGCCTGGGCAATCACCCGGCCCATCGTGGATGCGATCACCCGCATCAGCGGAATGACGTCCAGCTCGGTGGTGCCGATGTGGCGCAGCGCGCCCGCCACCGCGCGCACGAACAGCGCGAGCCGAAACGGCGAATCGGTGTCGCGCAGGTCGGTGTCCTGCAGCAGGTTGATCAGCCGCAGTTTGACCGCAGTGAACTCGGTATCGACGGTGTTGCGCAGGCGGGCGGCGCATTGATCGATGGCGGCATCGAATTCGGAATCGGCGTGGCCGACCAGTGACAGGGCGCGGGCGGCGCCGCTTTCGGCTCCGCGCGCCTCCGCGAACGAGCCGATCGACGCCGTCAGTTCGGCGTGCAGCGCTTCCAGGTAGGCCTGGACGAATGCGCGGTCTCGCATCAGCACGGCTTTGACGCGCTTGCCGTCGGTCGTGTCGCCCAGCGATTTGACCAGGGGGCCGAGCCCTTCGGTCAGCGCGGTTGCAAACTGCGCCTCCACCGTAGTGCGGACCGGGGGCCAGCAGTCTTCGAACAGCCGACGGTACTGGGTCCGACGGCGTGCGGACGCCGGCCGCTGCGCACCCTGCGGCGCTCGGTCGGGCAGTTCCTCGTTCATCGGCGCCGGATCCCTCGACACATCATCCGCGAGTCGAGCTTAACCCCACTTCCACCTCAATACCAAGCCTGAATAAAGGCGTTCCACAGGGCCAACTTTTCTTCAAAGCGGCGCGCTGCGTGGGCCGGGCTGGTCGAAGGCAGCACCGCGCAGGCGTAGCCCAGAGCGGCGATCAGCGGCTGGAAGCGGCCCGCGGCCTGACCATTGAATGCGACCGCGCGCAGCCGGGGCGCCAGGCGCGGCAGGCCGGGCAGATCGTTCGATTGCGGCGCCAGGATCTGCGAGTCAAGGCTCCCGCTGCGCCGGCATGCCGCATACACGTCCCACAGCCCGACTCCGCGCGCCAGCAGGCGTTCGAGACGGTCCCGGTAGGCGAGCTGCGCCAGCGGCTCGTTCAGTACCGCACCCAGGATCGGCCAGAACTGATTGCGCGGGTGACCGTAATACTGGCGCGCCGCCAGCGACGCGGTACTGGGGAAACTGCCGAGCACCAGCACTCGAGTGCCGGCGTCGATGACCGGCGCGAAGCCCCGCCTACGCCCTGCGGGCTTCGGCGGGCAGGCCCTGCTTCGCGGTGCGTACTTCACGGGGAAGGCCCCCTCTTCCCCTGCAGGAGTAGGAGGGCCTGCCCTCCGAAGCCCGCAGGGCGTAGGCGGGTCATCCGGCATTGAGCAGCAGATCGTTGACCCGCTTCACGTAGGCGGCCGGGTTGTCCAGTTGACCGCCGTCAGCCAGCACCGCCTGCTCCAGCAGCAGGTGAGCCCAGTCCGACAGCCTGCCCTCCTGGGTCCGCAGGCGTTGAACCAGCGGGTGGGCGGCGTTGAGCTCCAGGATCGGCGCGGCGCCGGCCGGCACGTTCTGCCCGGCTGCCTTCAACAATCGCTGCAGGTTCGCGCTCATCTGGTCCTTGTCGACCACGATGCACGCGGGCGAATCGGTCAGGCGCGAGCTCAGCCTGACCTGCGACACGCGATCGCCGAGCGCCTGCTTCACGCGCTCCAACAGCTCCTTGAACTCCTCCGCGACCTTCTGCTGCTCCTGCTTTTCGGCGGCGTCGGCCAGCGCTTCCAGGTCCAGCTCGCCCCGGGCCACCGACTGCAGCGGCTTGCCATCGAATTCGGTCAGGAACCCCACCATCCATTCGTCGACCCGATCGGTCAGCAGCAGCACCTCGACGCCCTTCTTGCGGAAGATCTCCAGGTGCGGACTGCCCCGGGCCGCCTCGATCGTCTCGGCGGTCAGGTAAAAGATGCTCTTCTGTCCGGGCACCATCCGGCCGACATAGTCGGCCAGCGACGCCCCCGCAGCGCCGTCGGCGGCGGCGCTGGTGCGCAAGCGCAGCAGACGGGCGATGCGGTCGCGGTTGGCGATATCCTCGCCGACGCCTTCCTTCAGAACCTGCCCGAATTCGGCCCAGAACCTGGCGTAGTCATCCGGCCGGTTCTGCGCGAGGTCCTCCAGCAGCGTCAGAATCCGCTTGGTGCAGCCTTCGCGAATCGCCTTCACGTCGCGGCTTTCCTGCAGCAGCTCGCGCGAGACGTTCAGCGGCAGATCGTTGGAGTCGACCACGCCGCGCACGAAGCGCAGGTAAGGGGGCAGCAGCTGCTCGGCGTCGTCCATGATGAAGACGCGCCGCACGTACAGTTTCAGCCCGTGCTGGTGGCGGCGGTCCCACAGGTCGAACGGCGCCTGCGCCGGCAAATACAGGAGCTGGATGTATTCGTTGCGTCCCTCCACCCGGTTGTGGGTCCAGGCCAGCGCGTCTCCGAAGTCGTGCGACAGGTGCTTGTAGAAGTCCCGGTACTGCTGCTCGGTGATGTCGCCCTTGGGTCTGGCCCACAGCGCCGAGGCCTGGTTGACCGTCTCGACCTCTCCGGTGCGGCGGTAGTCGTTCCTGTCCTTGTCCCACTCCTCCTTCGGCATCCGGATCGGCGTGGCGATGTGATCGGAGTACTTGATCAGGATCGAGCGCAGTTTCCAGGACGACAGCAGCTCCAGATCGTCGGCTTTCAGGTGCAGGATCACGTCGGTTCCGCGCGCGGCCCGCTCGGACGGCTCCACCGTGAATTCGCCGCTGCCGTCCGATTCCCAGCGCACGGCCTGGTCGGCCGGCACTCCCGCGCGACGCGAAATGACGCTTACCCGGTCGGCCACGATGAACGCGGAGTAAAAGCCCACTCCGAACTGCCCGATCAGCTGAGCGTCCTTCTGCTGGTCACCGCTGAGCTTCTCGAAAAACTCGCGGGTGCCGCTGCGGGCGATCGTTCCGAGGTGAAGAACGACCTCGTCGCGGGTCATGCCGATGCCGTTGTCGGAAACGGTGATGGTCTTGGCCTCCTTGTCGTAATCGACGCGAATCGACAACTCCTCGCCACCGTCCAGCAACGCCGGCGAGGCGATCGCCTCGAAGCGCAGCCGGTCGCACGCGTCCGACGCATTGCTGATCAGCTCGCGCAGGAAGATCTCGCGATTGCTGTACAGCGAGTGAATCATCAGCCGAAGCAGCTGCTTGACTTCGGCTTGAAATCCGAGCGTTTCTTTCATTGAAATGAATTCCTTGTCTCATCAGCGGCCCTCACCCCCTGCTTCGCCGGGCGCAGCCCGGCTACGCAGGGCGAAGCCCGGCCCCTTTCCCGCAAGCGGGACAGGGCAGTCAGCTATTCTGTCAGGTTCAGGAGGCCCTCCAACCATGCCAGCACCGCTGAGCCTTTCCTTCTGCACGTGCGACGTGTTCACCGAACGGCGTTTCGGCGGCAATCCCCTGGCCGTCGTACTCGATGGCACCGCGCTGTCCGATGCTCAGATGCAGGCGGTGGCCCGCGAATTCAACTTCTCCGAGACCGTTTTCGTGCTGCCACCGTCGGACCCGGGTCACGGCACCCGTGTACGGATCTTCACCCCGCTGCGCGAGCTGCCGTTCGCCGGCCATCCGACCGTGGGTACGGCCTTCGTGCTGGCGACCGTGGCCCCGGAACGGTACCGCGGCGATCGGATCGTGCTGCTGGAAGGCATCGGCCCCGTCAGCGTGCAGCTCGAGCGGGTGGGGAGCGACCTCAGGCGCTGCGCCTTTTCCGCGCCGCGACTGCCGCAGCCCGGTGCGGCCGCTCCCCGGCGCGACGAGCTGGCCGCGATGCTGGGATTGCCCACCTCGCAGGTGCTCGATTCGGCCGAGTTCTGGTCGGCCGGCATTTCCTACCTGGTGGTCCCGCTGGCTTCGGTCGATGCGCTAAAACGTTGCCGGCTGGACCTGACCGTGTGGGCGGCCCTGCTGGCCGGCCACGAGTACAAACACGTCTACCCCGTTGCGCAGGCTGGAGCGGCCTGGCGCGTGCGGATGTTCGCTCCCGACGCCGGCGTGGCCGAGGATCCGGCCACCGGTTCGGCCGCGGCGGCATTTGCCGGGTGGCTCGCCGCATACGCGCCGCAGCCGGCGCGCCGGTCCGAGTACACGCTGCTGCAGGGCGAGGAAATCGGCCGGCCCAGCCGGATCGACCTGCAGGTCGACAGCGACGGCGACCGCATCTCGGCGGTGCGGGTCGCCGGCGCCTCGGTCATGGTCAGCCAGGGGACTTTGCTCGTGTAATCGAGGCCACGCGCATCCGCGGCGCCAGCAGCAATCCCTTGCGGGCGCGGTGGCCGCGGTACCTTTCCAGCTCGGACTGGCCCAGCGCCGGCTCGAGCGGCTTGCCGGACTTGGCCGCCTCGCCCCGCACCACGATGCCGGCGGCGCCGCAGGTGGCGGCCGCAACCATCGTCTCGCCTTCGTCCAGTCCCATCAGCGTGACGCCGCGCCCGCCGGCCGGCTGAGCCTTGATCTCGGCCGCTTCGAACACCAGCAGCCGTCCCTTGGCAGAGGCGCAGGCGATCAGGTGATCGGTGGCCGGGTCGACCACGCACGGGCGAATCGGCTCGTAGCCTTCGTCGACCACCAGGAACTGCTTGCCGCCGCGCTGACGCGACAGCAGGTCCCCGATCCGGCACGCCAGGCCCCGGCCGGCGCTGGTCGCCACCAGCAGCGGCACATCAGGGGCCGCGGCGGCGAAGGCCACCAGCCGGGTTTCGCTTTGCAAGTCGATCAGCGAGGTGGCGGGCGCGCCGTCGCCACGCGCCGATGGCAGCTGAGCGACCGGGATCGAGTACACCCGCCCGTTGGAGCCGAACGCCACCAGATGATCGACGGTGCGGCACTCGAAGGCGCCGTACAGCGCATCGCCCGGCTTGAACCCGAACTGCGTCGCGTCGTGCCCATGCCCGGAACGGGCCCGAACGAACCCCATCTCCGACACAATCACCGTGACCGGTTCGTCGAGCACCCTGACCTCGACCACCGCTCGCTCGGCCGCCTCGATCCGGGTGCGGCGGACGTCGCCGAACTTGCGCGCGTCCTCGTCGAACTCCTTGCCGACCTGCCGGCGCAGCGCCGCGTTCGAATCCAGCAGCTTTTTCAGTGCACCCGCTTCCTTGCGAAGCTCGGCCAGCTCCTTTTCGATTCGCAACGCCTCCAGCCGCGCCAGCTGCCGCAAGCGCAATTCAAGGATGTCATCGGTCTGCCGTTCCGTCAGCGAGAACTCCTTCATCAGCGCCGGTTTCGGATCATCGGAGTTGCGGATCACTTTGATGACCCGGTCGATGTGCAGCAGCACCATCTGCCGGCCTTCCAGCACATGGATCCGATCGGCCACCCGATCGAGCCGGTGCTGGCTGCGGCGGCGCACCGTCTCGATGCGGAAATCGACCCACTCGCGCAGGATCCGCACCAGCGGCTTTTGCTGCGGGCGGCCGTCGGTGCCGATCATCACCAGGTTGACCGGGACGTTCGTTTCCAGGCTGGTATGGGCCAGCAGCGTGCGGGCGAACTCGTCCCGGTCGACCTTGGAGGTGCGCGGCTCGAACACCAGCCGCACCGCGGCGTCCTTGCTGGATTCGTCGCGCATCGAATCGAGCACCGCCAGCATCACCTGGCGCAACTGCTGCTGCTCGGCCCCGACGGTCTTCTTGCCCGGCCTGGGCTTCGGGTTGGTCAGCTCCTCGATTTCCTCCTGCACCCGGCGCGACGAGATCCCGGGTGGCAGCTCGTGAACGACCAGCTGCCACTGGCCGCGCGCCAGCTCCTCGAAGCGGTAGCTGCAGCGCGCCTTCAGCCCGCCGCGCCCGCTGTCGTATACGGCGCGCACCTCGTCGGACCCGGAAATGATCTGGCCGCCGCCCGGGAAGTCCGGCCCGGGCACGTGCTCCATCACGGCGTCCAGATCCGCTTTCGGATCGTCCAGAACCACATGCAGCGCGCGTACGATCTCGGCCAGGTTGTGCGACGGGATCTCGGTGGCCATCCCGACCGCGATGCCCGAGGCACCGTTGAGCAGCACGAATGGCAGGCGGGCCGGCAGCAAACGCGGCTCCTGCTGGCTGCCGTCGTAGTTGGGAGCGAACTCGACCGTGCCCTCGTCCAGTTCGTCCAGCAGCAGTCTTGCAATCGGGGTCAGCCGGGCTTCCGTGTAGCGATAGGCGGCCGCGTTGTCGCCGTCGCGGCTGCCAAAGTTGCCCTGCCCGTCGATCAGCGGATAGCGCAGCGAGAAATCCTGCGCCATGCGCACCAGTGCGTCGTACGCGGCCTGGTCGCCGTGCGGATGGAATTTGCCGATCACGTCGCCGACGACCCGCGCCGACTTCACGTGCTTGGAGCCGGCGGCCAGCCCCATCGAGTTCATCGTGTACAGGATCCGGCGCTGCACCGGCTTGCAGCCGTCGGACACATCGGGCAGCGCCCGCGCCTTGACCACCGAGACCGCGTAGTCCAGATAGGCCCGCTGTGCAAAAAGCGCCAGCGTCAAGGCCTCGCGGCCTTCATCGTCGCCACCGTTCGACTTCAACAGCGTCAGCTGTTCCGCCATTGGCTTGTCACCTGTTTGAAGAGTTCAGAGCCCGACCCCTGGTCAGGCGGGCGGGATGTTAGCGAAAGCCGGCCAAGCGGCTCGCCGACAGCCGCTAGCGCATCAAGGACTTGTCGCGGCCGACCTCGCCGCGATCGGCGAACTCGTTGACGAAATCCTCGGCACTCATCGGCCGTGCGAACAGAAAGCCCTGCGCCGATTCGCAACCCAGGTGCTGCATCCAGGTCTGCTGAGCCTGCGTCTCGATGCCCTCGGCGGTCACGCTCAGTCCCAGGCTGCGCGCCATCTCGATCACCGCCTTCACGATGGTCAGCGTGCGCGCCTCGCGCATGCAATCCACCGTGAAGCTGCGGTCGATCTTCAGCCGGCTGATCGGAAGGTCGCGCAGATGCGACAGGCTCGAGAAGCCCACGCCGAAATCGTCCAGCGCGATTTTCACGCCGGCATTGCGCAGGCGCACCAGGTTCTCGCGCGAGATGGCCGACGTATCGAGCAGGCCCGTTTCGGTGACCTCGATCTCGATGTCACCCGGCGCGATGCCGGACTGCTGCAGCGCCGCCAGCACGCCTTCGACGCATCCGATCTGCTGCAGTTGCTTGCCGGACATGTTGATCGCGATCGGCGGCACATCCAAGCCGATCTGGCGCCACAGCTGGATCTGGCGGCACGCCTCCCGCAGCACCCAGTCGCCGACCCCGACGATCAATCCGCTTTCCTCTGCAATCGGGATGAACTCGGCCGGTGAAATCTCGCCCAGCTCCATGTCCTTCCAGCGCAGCAGCGCTTCGGCGCCGACCATCCGGCCGTCGGCCATCGATACCAGCGGCTGATAGACCAGTCGGAAATCGCGCGCCTCGAACGCGCGGCGCAGCCGCTGCTCCAGCCGCAGGCGAAGATTGACGCGCCGCTCCACCGCCGCAGTGAAGAACGCATGCGTGTGCCGGCCTTCCTCCTTGGCCTGGTACATGGCGGCATCGGCCGCATTCAACAGCGAATCCAGGTCGACCCCGTCGTGCGGGAAAAACGCGATCCCGATCGACGCCGTTACCGTGATGTCCATTCCGAACACGCGCGCCGGCTGCGAGATCGCGTCGATCAGCTGGCGCGACGTTTCCACCGCAATCTCTTGCCGCGGCACATCGACCAGCAGCGCCACCAGCTCGTCTCCGCCGCGACGGCCCAGCAGGTTCGGCTCGCGCACCACCGCGCGCATCCGATCTGCCACCACGGCCAGCACCTGGTCGCCGATCCGGTGCCCGTACCCGTTGTTCAGAAGCCGGAAGTCGTCCAGATCGATGTACAGCATCGCGCATATCCGGCTCTCCGCATACGCGTTCGCGAGCAGCCGCTGGGCCCGCTCGTCGAATGCGTGGCGGTTGGGCAGGCGCGTCAGCGCGTCGAACCGGGCCAGTTGCTCGACCGATTCCTGGCTGCGCATCTGCTCGGTGATGTCCTTGCCGACCCCGCGATAGCCGCAGAAGCGGCCGTTCGCATCGAGCACCGGATCGCCACTGGCCATGTGGTAGACCGCCTTGCCGCTCGGGCGCCAGCGCCCGATCAGCAGGTTGCGGAACGGCTGATGCAACTCCAGCACCGCCTGGTGCTCGGCCCAGGTCGCCGGCTGGATCAGCTCGCCGTCCAGCTCCCACCAGAGCCGGCCCAGCACCTCCTCGTCCTTCAACGGGAACTTGCCGCTGCCGGTGCGCTGCACCGCGGTAAAGCGCAGCGACGAGTCCATTTCCCAGATCCAGTCGCACGAAAGTTCCAAAAGCGACATCAGGCGCCGTTCGCCGTCGGTCATCGAGGCGGCGGTCGACGCAAGCCCGCTCTCGCCCTCCGCCGAGGGGGTGCCGTTCTGGGACAGGTCGAGCCGCTTCATGTCCGGCTTAGCGTACGCCTGCGCCGAGCCCGGCGGAAGGTGCCGTGCATCGGCCGCAACCGCAGCGCCGGCCGGCAGCGTCGACTCAGACATCGGCCTCGGCTTCGTGTCCATGTTCCTCGAGCCAGGCACGCCGCTGGGGCGCCTCGTTTCGACCCATCAGCATCGTGAGTGCCTTGATCGTGTCGGGTGCCGGCAGCGCGCCGAGCTGGATCGGGAGCAGGCGCCGCGTGTCCGGGTTCATCGTCGTCTCCCACAACTGCTCAGCCGACATTTCGCCCAATCCCTTGAAGCGCCCGATCTCCCAGGCACCGTCGCGCACGCCTTCGTCACGCAGCTTGGCCAGGGTGGCCTCGAGCTCGGCTTCGTCCAGGCAATACAGGCGCCGCGCGGGGCGGCGGCCCTGGGCCGGGACATCGACGCGGTACAGCGGAGGCCGCGCCACGTGCACGTGGCCGCGCTCGACCAGACGCCGGAAGTGCCGGAAGAACAGCGTCAGCAGCAGCACCTGGATGTGCGCGCCGTCGACATCGGCATCGGCCAGGATGCAGATTTTTCCGTAGCGCAGCCCGCCCAGGTCGACCTCGTCGTCGGGGGCGTGCGGATCGACTCCAATCGCGATGGCGATATCGTGGACCTCGGCGTTGGCGAACAACCGTTCGCGCTCCACTTCCCAAGTGTTCAGCACCTTGCCGCGCAACGGAAGGATCGCCTGATACTCCTTGTCGCGCCCCATCTTGGCCGACCCACCGGCGGAGTCCCCTTCGACCAGGAACAGCTCGTTGCGCGCCAGGTCGGTCGATTCGCAGTCGGTGAGCTTGCCGGGCAGCACGGCCACGGCGGAGCCCTTGCGCTTCTGCACTTTCTGGGCCTCGCGCGCCCGCGCCTGCGCCTGCCGGATCGCCAGATCGACGATGCTGCGCCCGTACTGCGGATTCTGGTTCAGCCAGAACTCCAACTGGGGTCGAACAAACGACGCGATCAGCCGGACCGCGTCGCGGCTGTTCAGCCGTTCCTTGATCTGCCCCTGGAACTGGGGATCGAGCACCCGTGCCGACAGCAGGAAGCTGGCCCGTCCGTACACATCGTCGGGCAGGAGCTTCACGCCCTTGGTCATCAGGCCGTGCGCCTCGGCAAACACGCGCACGGCGTTGAAAACGCCCTCGCGCAGCCCCGACTCGTGCGTCCCGCCAGCCGGGGTCGGAATCAGATTGACGAACGATTCGCGGGTGAGTCCGCCCTCTTCGGTCCAGGCCAGCACCCAGCGCGCGCCCTCGCCGGCGGCCCAGGTCGGATCATCGTCGGGCGCGTAACCCTCTGATTCGAACAGCGGCGCAACGGCCTGCGCCGCCAGCGACTGCTCCAGGTATTGACTCAGGCCCCCGTCATAGCGCCACGCGTGCTGCTTTCCGTCGCGCTCGAATTTGAGCGTGACCTGCACACCCGGCAGCAGCATCGCCTTGCTGCGCAGCAGACGCTCGAGCTCGTCCGGCGGAACCTGCACCGTGTCGAAATACTTGCGATTCGGCCACACCGTCACGCGTGTGCCGTGGGCCGGATCGCCGCCCTTGGCGGCACGTGAGGCCAGCGGCGTGTGGACCTCACCGTCCGAAAACGCGATCGCATGGACCCGTCCGTCGCGCCAGACGGTCACCTCCAGGCGGCTGGACAGGGCGTTGGTGACCGACACCCCGACACCGTGCAGCCCGCCCGAGAACGAATAGGCACTGCCGTCGCCCTTGTCGAACTTGCCGCCCGCGTGCAAGCGCGTAAAGACGATTTCGATGACCGGCTGGCCTTCCTCGGGGTGAAGTCCCACCGGGATGCCGCGGCCGTCGTCCTCGACGCTGACGGCCCCGTCCTTGTGCACCGTCACATCGACCCGGGTGGCGCTGCCGGCCAGAACTTCGTCGGATGCGTTGTCGATCACCTCCTGCACGATGTGCAGGGGACTGTCGGTGCGCGTGTACATGCCGGGGCGCTGACGCACCGGCTCCAGTCCCTTCAGAACCCGGATCGACGCTTCGCTGTAATCGCGGCCTTCAGGGCCTGGGCGCACTCGTGACATTTGGGGGCGTACGGGGGTTGCAATAGCAACGGCAGGCGGATTTTATCCACAGTCGGTGTGGATAACACGGATCCGAAAGCCCCTAGACGGCGCCAGCGCGCCACGCAGCTGCATTGCCCTGTTGTTGAGCAATCGCGCGCGCCTGGCGATTTTCGGCCCGCTCGTATACTGCGCGATCGCGCGGCGGTCAAGCACCACGTCGAGCCTCCCGGCCAGGGACCGGCGCGCGCGCTCTGCCGCCCTCCCCGTAGCACAATGGACAGTGCACGCGCCTCCTAAGCGTGAGATCCAGGTTCGACTCCTGGCGGGGAGACTTGCGATGAAGCTCGCTTCCGATTAGCGCCGCCTCCTGTAACCAGCGGCAGCTTCGATGCCGAAAAGCGGGAGGATCGGCTTCGAGAAGCTGCGGGACGGCGCGCCTTGCAAGGCGCGCCGGCTCCGGCGGCGCGAAGCGGTGCTTCGCGAAACCCCGCCTCCGCCCCCCTCGAGCACCCCCCGCGGCATTCACAACTGTCGCTTCTGCGTCGAGGCGGCAGAGCACTGGTTTGGAGTGTCTCGGAAAAATCAATTGCCCAGCCAGTGCGTGCGGTAGTGCTTCAGCTCCGCGATCGATTCGTAGATGTCGGCCAGCGCCTCGTGTCGGCTTTTCTTCTCGAACGAGCGGGCCACGTGCGGCTTCCAGCGCTTGGCCAGCTCCTTCAACGTGCTGACGTCCAGATTGCGGTAGTGGAAGAACGACTCCAGCCGCGGCATCCAGCGCGCCATGAAGCGGCGGTCCTGGCAGATCGAATTGCCGCACATCGGGGAGCGCCCGGCCGGCACGTAACGCGCCGCCCAGTCCAGCATCTGCCGCTCGGCCACGGCCTCGTCGAAGCGGGACTCGCGCACGCGCACCGTCAGCCCTGAGCGCGTATGGGTGGTGCGGTTCCAGTCGTCCATCCGGTCCAGCACCGAGTCGTCCTGGTGAATCGCGATCACCGGAGCCTCGGCCACCACGTTCAGGTCCGCGTCGGTCACCACCATGGCCAGTTCCAGCACGTGGTCGGCATCCGGGTTCAGACCCGACATTTCCATGTCGACCCACAGCAGCCGGTTCTCGTCGACCGACGGTGCGGGTCCGGCTAGCGCCTCGGGTCGTTGGTGCTGCTGTGCCATAATCGCGTCGGCCCTGCCCGAAGGCGGGCACGCCGGCCTTTGTTGGGTGCTCGGGTGCTTGCGATTCTCGCACGGCCCGCACACATCGGCGATGACTGCGGCCCTGTTCACCTGGATCTTTCTGACGCTGCTGACGCTGAACGTCGGGCTGAAGTACTGGCTCGCCGCGCGCCAGGTGCGCTACGTGGCGAGTCGGGCTGACGCCGTACCCGAGCAGTTCGCCGGCGAGGTCAGCCTGGAGGCGCATCGGAAGGCGGCCGCCTACACGGTGGCCAAGCAGCGGCTGGCGATGGTGGAGACCGCGTGCGGTACCGCCTTGCTGCTGCTGCTGACCCTGTGCGGCGGGCTGCAGGCGCTGTGCGACCTGTTGGGGAGCTGGCTCGGATACGGGCTCGGGTTCCAGCTGGCGCTGGCCGGCTCGGTGGTGTTGATCGTCAGCCTGGTGGACCTGCCGATCGAGTGGTACCGCCAGTTCCACATCGAGCAGAGTTTCGGCTTCAACCGGATGACGCCGGCGCTGTTCCTGGCCGACACGGCCAAGTCGATTGGCCTGTCAGCCGCGATCGGGCTGCCTCTGCTGGCGTTGATCCTGACGCTGATGCGATACGGCGGCCCGTACTGGTGGATTGCGGCCTGGCTCGTCTGGTGCGTCTTTACGATGAGCTTGACCGTGCTGTTTCCGATCCTGATCGCACCCCTTTTCAACCGGTTCACGCCGCTGGGCGATGCGGACCTGCTGCAGCGGATCCAGGCGCTGCTGGGGCGAACGGGATTCAACACCAGCGGCGTTTACACGATGGACGGATCGCGCCGCTCCAGCCACGGCAACGCCTACTTCACCGGGCTGGGCGCGGCCAAGCGCATCGTCTTTTTCGATACGCTGTTGCAGCGGCTGCAGCCGCCGGAGATCGAAGCCGTGCTGGCGCACGAGCTCGGTCACTTCCGCCTGCAGCACGTGCGCAAGCGGTTGCTGCTCGGCTTCGTGGGGAGCCTGCTGCTGCTGGCGACGCTGAACTGGCTGATGCACCGCAGCTGGTTCTTCGAAGGACTGGGCGTGGAGCCGATGCTGCAGGCCCGCAACGACGGGCTGGCCATCGTGCTGTTCATCCTGGTGATGCCGGTGTTCACCTTCCTGCTGGCGCCGCTGTCGAGTCTTCTGTCGCGGCGCCAGGAATTCGAGGCCGACGCGTTCGCCGCGCGCCATGCGTCGTCGCACGCCCTGGTCGATGCTCTGATCAAGCTGTACAAGGACAACGCGACCACTTTGACGCCGGACCCGATCCATTCGACCTTTTACAACTCGCATCCGCCCGCGTCGATCCGAATCGAGCGATTGCTCAGGCTTCGGGGGCCCGCGACCGTGGGCTGAGTATGGATCGCCTTCAGAGCGCACCCGCATGAAGCGGATCCTGCGCTGCGATCATCCGCTGCAGGCTGAGCATTACGCCAACGTGTTGCGCGCGGGCGGTTTCGCCTGTGAAGTGCGGCGCACCGCGCTGTACGGCGCCGTCGGCGATATTCCGTGGCACGAATGCGCGCCCGAGATCTGGCTGCGCAACGACCTGGACGAGGCAATGGCGCAGCGCCTGCTGGAGGAGCTGGCTGCGCCTGCGGTGGGCGAGCCGTGGCGGTGCGGCCGGTGCGGCGAGGAGCTCGAGCCGCAGTTTGCGAACTGCTGGCAGTGCGGGCAGGGCCGCCAGCGCTAGTCGACCGAGCTCATTCCATTGCGAATCGCGAATTTGACCAACGCCACCAGGTCCTCGAGCTGCAGCTTCTCCATCAGTCGGGCGCGATAGGTCTCGACGGTCCTTGGCGACAGACGCATCTGCTCCGCGACCTGCACGTTTGACTTGCCTGCGGTGATCAACCGTATGATTGAGCGCTCGCTGGATGTGAGCGACTCGATCGCCTGGCGTTCAGCGATGAGTCGCTGGTTCTGAGGAATGGTCTGCGTGGTGGATACGACCTCGTCGCCGGCCAAACGTTCGTGCCCATGGCCGGGCGTCGCTGCCTTGAGCAACGCGCCAATGCGTTGCGCCTCAGCCGCGAAAAAGGCCTGGTTCCGCCGCAGCGTATCTTCGGCCTGCTTTCGCTCCTCGATGTCGGTGCTCGTTCCGTACCACTTGACGATGTTTCCCTGCTCGTCGCGAAGCGGCACGGTGCGGATCAGGAACCAGCGATATTGCCCATCAGCGCGGCGCAAACGCATTTCATCTTCGTACGACTCCCCGGCCGCCATCGCTGCGCGCCACTTCTCCAGGGCCCTTGGAGTGTCGTCCGGATGAATCACGCTCGTCGGCGCTTCGAGGTACTGCTCCAAATGAGCGCCTGCATAGTCCAACCAACGCTGGTTCAGGAAATCGACGGTGCCGTCAGGCAGAACGCTCCAGGCCATCGCGGGGATGGTATCGATGACCAGGCGAAGGCGATCCTCGCTCTTGCGCAGCGCATCTTCGCTGCGTTTCGCTTCGATCGCCACGCGCGCCATCTGCACCGCCATGTCGATCAGTTGAATATGCTGCGCAGACGGCAGACGCGGTTTGCTGTAATACATGGCGAAGGTTCCGAGAACCGCGTTCTCGTCCGACAAAATCGGCGTGGACCAGATCGCGCGCAGGCCGTTGCGGACCGCGATGTGGCCGCTGTCTTTCCAGAGCGGGTCGTTCCTGGTGTCTCGCGTATAGACCGGCTCGCGGCGAAAAGCGGCGGTCCCGCACGAACCCCTGTTGGGCGCGATTCGCAGGAACGGTTCGATGCTCCGCTGGTAGTCTTCCGGAATGTTCGGAGCTGCGACAAAATGCAGCCTCTGCCCGTCGGAATCCGTCAGCAGCACGGCGCAGAGCATGTCTGGAGCCTGATCCTCGATCAGCTTGACCAGCGTCTCGAAGATTTCCTCGAGTGACGCCCTGTTCGCAACACGTTCGAGCACCCGGCGCTGGCACTCCAGCAGCTCGGACCAGGCCTGCTGCTCGGTGGAACTTTGCGTCACTTGCGGGCTCCCGGTCGCGCGTCGATCTAGACGCCCCGCGACAGCACGGCCGCTCCCGTCAGCAACAGCAGCAGGATCATCCAGAGCACCAGCGCCCGCCACACCAGCCCGACCGCCGATCGCATCGCGCGGGGATCGGGTTCGCTCAGACCCGCACCTTCCTGTCCCGGCTCGTCGAAAATGCGAACCGATTCGGTCTCGCCGAGCAGGCGCACGCCCAGCGCCCCGCCGGCCGCGCCCAGGATCAGCGTGCGCGCGCTCAAGGGCTGGGCGTGAGGCGAGGCCGAGATGCGGCGCCAGCAATACACCGCGCCCTCGAAGTCGCCGACGATCGCGAAACCCAGCGCCGTCAATCGCGCCGGAACCCAGTCGATCAGGTTGAACGCCGCAGCAGCGAACCGTCCGAAGCGGTCCCCCGGCAACGCCGCGCTGCCGACCGCAGGGCGCGGGTTCCAGCGGCGGTTGACGAATTCGGCCAGCCGGTACATGACGGCTCCGACCGGACCGGGCAGCAGCACGAACCAGAACAGCACCCCGAACACGTGCCGGTGCGCCTCCAGCAAGCCGAAATCGATCGACTGGCGGGCGATCTCGCCGGGGCTCAGCTCCATGGCCCGGAAGCCCGGCTCGGTGTGGCGCTTCAGGTCGGCCAGCAGCCGGCGCGCCGCATTGACGTCGCCCGCCTCCAACGCCGCCTGGATGCGCGTGAGCGGATGGCTGAACTGACGGAAGCCGAAGGCGACGTACAGCACGGCCACGTCCATCATCAGCGCCACGATCCAGTGGATCGAGCGCGCGACATAAAAGACGGCCGCGGTCAGCACCACGGCGCCTCCGACCAGCGCGATCCAGGCGTAAGCGCCGTGGCGCGGCCGGCCTGCGTTCAGATGACGCTCGGCCGAGTCGGACAGCGCCGTGACGAGCCCGTAGACCGGATTGTTCGGAGGCAGGGCGACCGCCTGCTCCAGCATCAACGTCGCCAGCAGCGCAAGCCACGCCATTAACGGGCGCCTCCTGGCCGATGCGAGCCTGGGCGGTCCGTCATTCGTTGCCGGCCTTCAGAAATGCGTACAAGTTGCGCAACAGCGCGGCCGTGATGCCCCAGATCATACGTTCGCGCACACCGTCGTGATAGGGCATCGCGTAGACGAAGCGTTGCCCGCCCGGCGCGGTCGCCGCCACGCGCCGTTGATGGTTGGCCGGATCCATCAGGAACGACAGGGGCACCTCGAACGCGTCTTCCACCTCGGCGGCGTAGAGCTTTAACGCGATGGGCGCCGCCACCATGCCCACCACCGGGGTCACCTCGAAACGCGTGACGGTCTGGTAATCCGGAAGGGTCCCGAGAATCTCGATTTGCGCGCTCGAAAGTCCGATCTCCTCGGCCGCCTCCCGCAGGGCTGCGTCGACCGCACCGCGATCGGACGGCTCGATGCGCCCGCCGGGGAAGCTGATCTGCCCAGCGTGCGCCTGCAGGTGCCGGGCCCGGTGCGTCAGCAGCACATCCAACTGCTGGTCGCGCTGTATCAGCGGCACCAGCACCGCGGCCGGCATCCATGGCTCGGACGGCTGCGTGATCAGACGGGGATCCGATCTGAGCTCCGGCGACCACTTGCCGGGGTGCAGGAAGCGCCGTCGCACCGCGGCCGGCGTCAGCCGCTGCGGCGGCAGTGCCTCGCCCCGCACGCGGGGATCCTCGAAGCCGGGATCGAGCGGTAATTGTCTTGGATCGAAGGACATCGTGCGCGCGGCCCCGGCGCCGCCGCTGGTTCACCGGGCCGGTCAGTTCTCGGTCTTGCCTTCGAGCTTTTCGCGAATCCGCGCCGACTTGCCGGAACGGTCGCGCAGGTAGTACAGCTTGGCGCGCCGCACGTCGCCGCGCCGCTTGACTTCGATCGAGGCTACCGACGGCGAATACAGCTGAAACGTCCTTTCCACTCCTTCGCCGCTGGAGATCTTGCGGACCAGGAACGACGAATTCAAGCCGCGATTGCGGCGCGCGATCACCACGCCTTCGTAGGCCTGAACCCGCTTGCGCGTGCCCTCGACCACGTTGACATTGACGATCACGGTATCGCCCGGGGCGAAATCCGGAATCGATTTGCTGGCGCTCAACCGAGCGACCTCTTCCTGCTCGATCTGCTGGATCAGGTTCATCTGGATTCTCCGTCAAACCGCATGGTGCTCGTCGGCGGCTTCGCCCGCCGGCAGAAGGTCCGGACGTACGCGGCGCGTGCGCTCCAGCGCCTGGGCGCGCCGCCACTGCTCGATGCGCGCGTGATCGCCGCACAGTAGCACCGGCGGCACCGAGCGCCCCCTCCACGATTCCGGACGCGTGTACTGCGGCGCGTCCAACTGGCCGTCGCCGAAGGATTCGTCGCGGACCGATTCTTCCTTCAGCGCGCCCGGCAACTGCCGCACGACCGCGTCGATCAGGGCCATCGCGGCGACCTCGCCGCCCGAGAGCACGAAGTCGCCGATCGAGATCTCTTCATCGACAAACGCCTCGACGAAGCGCTGATCGATACCTTCGTAGCGGCCGCACACCAGGATCAGGCCGCGGCCGCACGCGCCTTCATCGGCCAGCTGCTTGACCCGGGCGTCCGTGAGCGGCGCGCCGGCCGCCGAAAGACAGATGACCCGCGGCGTCAAGGCGCCGGCTCGGGCGGCGCACTCGATCCGCACCGCCTCGACCGCGCGCGCCAGCGGCTCGGCCATCAGCACCATACCCGGGCCGCCGCCGAAGGGGCGGTCGTCCACGGTGCGGTGAACGTCCTGCGTGAAATCGCGCGGATTCCAGGGGCGAAAGCTCCACAGTCCACGCTCGTGGGCGCGACGCGTGACGCCGTACTGCATCAGCGCGTCGAACATCGGCGCGAACAGCGTGATCGCGTCGAACCGCATCGCGCCGGCTGCACCGTCGTTCCAATTCGTCGCCGCCGTCTTTTCCATTGTCGTGCGGTGGCCGGTTCTACGCCAGCCACTCCGGTTCCCAGTTCACGCGGATCGTGCCCGCGTCCAGATCGATGCCGTCGACGTACTGATCCACCACCGGCACCAGGATTTCGTTGCCCCGCTTGTGCGGTTCCCTCATTTCCCGCCCCGCGGCCGGCTCGACTTCGAGCAGGTCGTGGGCCGCGCTGGATCGGAGCCCTTTTACGACTCCCAGTTCACGCTGCGATCGATTGATCACCCGCAGACCGATCAGATCGATCCAGTAATACTCCTGGCCGTGCAGCTGCGGAAAGTCGCTCCGCGCCACCGCGACCGGTGTTGCCTTCAACGCCTCGGCCGCCTCGCGGCTGTCGCAGCCGTCCCACTTGGCCACCACGTCCGCGCCCTGGCGCCGCACCGCGGTGACCTGCAGTGACCGCGGCGCGCCCGCTTCGAGCAGCCACCAGCCTCGCGTCGACAAGAGCACTTCGGCCTGCGGCGAGTGCGGCCCGATCCGGACCCATCCGCGCACTCCATACGCTCCGCGAACGCGCCCCAGCTCGACCAGGTGTTCGCCGGCAGCGCCCGTATCCGACGATGCCCGCAGCTAGGCTGCCTCCGCCGTGGGCTGAGCTGCGGCCTCGGCGGGCGGCGCTGCCGCCGCCGCGTCGGGGGCCGCCGTCGCATCGCCCGGCGCGGAGGCCACGGCGTGCGAAGGTCCGGCGGAGGAGGCCACGGCCTCCGAAGCCTTGGCGGAGGAGGCACCGAATGTCTTCACCAACCGTGCCACCGTCGGGCTGACCTGCGCCCCGACGCTGCGCCAGTGCGCCAGCCGGTCCTGGGCGATCCGGAACCTCGTCTCGGTTTCGGTCGCCTTGGGATTGTAGAAACCGACCCGCTCGACGAAACGGCCGTCGCGCGCACTGCGCGAGTCCGTGGCCACGATCGTGAAAAACGGGCGCTTCTTGGCACCGCCCCGCGCCAGTCGAATCACTACCATATCGATTCAGGTTCCAGAGCTTTCAGGAGAACCGGGGATTGTATTTTGAGCCAGGCCGGACAGCAAGGCGCCTCGGCCGTTGGCCTTCAGTGCCAGCCTCGGCAGCGGAATTGCACGGGAGCGTATACTGTAAATTCTTACAGTATCGGACCCCGGCCATGCGCTCCGAACACACGATCCCGTCTGGCGCGATCGCACCGACCGATCCGGCCGCGCCACAGCCCGTCGTCTGGAAAGGCCGCGCGTCGGTGTCCAACCACGAGTCCCGCTTCATCCGGCTACGGCATGAGCCCGACGAGGCAGTAGCCGAGCCCGATCCAGCCGATGCGCCCGCGGCGCCCGCGACCGAAGTCAGGATCGAGATCGCCCGTTCGATCATATCGAGCAACCGCTCGCCCGATGTGCCGTTCGACCGCTCGATCAATCCCTATCGAGGCTGCGAACACGGCTGCGTCTACTGCTACGCGCGGCCGAGCCACACCTACCTTGGACTGTCGGCCGGGCTGGACTTCGAGACCAAGATCTTCGCCAAGACCAATGCGGCCGAGCTGCTGCGAAAGGAGCTCGGGCGAGCCGACCAGGTCCGATCGATGATCGCGCTGGGCGCCAACACGGACCCGTACCAGCCTGCGGAGCGTCGGCTGCGGATCACGCGCTCCGTGCTGCAGGTGCTGAGCGAGTTCGAAAACCCGTTCACGATCACGACCAAATCGGCCCTGGTGACGCGCGATATCGACCTGCTGGCGCCGATGGCGGCCAAGGGCCTGGTGAAGGTCCTCGTTTCGGTAGGAACGCTCGATGCGGGCATCGCGCGCACGATGGAGCCGCGCGCCAATTCCCCGCAGCGCCGCATCCAGGCGATCGCGCAGCTGAACCAGGTCGGGATACCGGCCGGCGTGATCGTGGCCCCGATCGTGCCGGCGCTGACCGACCCCGACCTGGAACGCGTGCTCACCGCGGCCGCGGATGCCGGGGCGCGCTTTGCCAGCTACGTTGTGTTGCGATTGCCGATGGAGGTCTCCGATCTGTTCGTCGAGTGGCTGCAGACGCACTACCCGCTGCGCGCC
>DASZFP010000146.1:0-49676 GCA_035939615.1 Burkholderiaceae bacterium
GAATGTCCCTGCGTCGGCGATGCGGGTAAAGACCCGGAGTGACAACAGTTGATCCATGGAAACCCCTGAGGTTCTCGGGCAAGTCTATGCCGATTATTCACCGTACGGAATTATGAAATCGTGACCAGCCGATTTATTCGAACCCGTTCGGCGCCTAACCTTCAGGCGCATTCAGGACTGAACACACGGGCATGAACAGAAACCGGCGGTGGAACTGGAGCTTGGAAAGATAGATGAAATCCGCCACTGAACTTCTTGAGGCTTACCTGAACAACGTCAGGACGCCCAGGGTATCCGCGTCTCAGTTTGCCGAGGACGGTGTGCTCGAACTGCCATGGGTCAAGGCTTATGCCCAAGGGCCTGCCGCGGTCGAAAAACTGCTCGCGGGTCTACTCGCCAAGATCCCCGACTTTCGCTTCAAGAATCTGACCTACTTTATCCAAACCCCCGACAAGGTAGCGGCGGAATACCAGGTCGAAGCTCTGGTCGTCGATACCGGCAAGATCTATCAGCAGACCTACGCTGGCGTCCTGCACGCCGAGAACGGTAAGATCAAATTGCTCCATGAGGCTCTCGACACTCTAGCGGCCTCGAAAGCCTTCTCCAGGGACTGAAATGAACCAGCGGCCGATAGCGCTGATTCACGTCCAGGCACAGCAGAGTGCCGGCCTCGGACCCGTGGTCAGAAGGAACAACGTATATCCCGGCGAAGGTGGACGGTAGCGATCCGCTGATCGCGATGCGCTGGTTCTTCCACTTTGGGGCGGGCACCCGATTGACATCGAGACGCATCGGCGAAGACTAGGCGCGCTCGTCGATATCAGTCCGATCGTCCGAGTCGCACGCTAACATCCAAGACTGGACGCCAAAAACCGCACCCCCATCTGCCGCGTTGGATACATTCTGCGCGAAGCGATCAGGCGCTCGCGTGGACCGGGACATTCACCCGGGCCCACGTCGAGAACTTGGTTGGTTGCCGGCCCGCGATTTTGTTCGCGAGCCCAATTTGGTCGGACGAATTCGACCCGAGGTAGGTATGAGCCTGGAACCAGGCGAGCGTCGCCGCGATCTCGGCGGCCCCAGGAAAAGAAGCAGCAAAGATCTCCGTCGGGACTTGCTTGAACGAAAATTCGTGTCCCTGCCGATTCAGCGTCTCGACGATTTCGTTGAAGCACATGAAATCACCGACGAGGGGCAGGTATTTGCCATTGCCTGCCTCGTCCGGGCGTGCGAATGCACCGGCCACGATGTTTCCGAGTTCGCGGATGTCGCCCATGTGAATGCCGCGCACGGTGGGATCGATGGGAAGCGCCCAACCGAGGGTTCCGTCTGACTGCTTTTGCGGAGCCATCACGCCCAGGACGTTCTGGTAATAGAAGGGCGCGATGACGAACGTATAGTGCGCAAATCCCGCTTCCTTCACGATCCGATCGATCTTCGCCTTGCCGGTGAAGTGGGGAACGTGGAGCTTGCCCCCGCTGATCGCTTCCACATCGGGCAGCGTCGACCAGACGAAGTGTTTGACCCCGGCTGCTTTGGCCGCCTGTACCGCTGCGGTTGCCTGCTTAAGCTCGTCGGTACCCTGTTCCCAAAAATTGGTGACCAGGAAAACGCCATGGGCCCCTGCGAATGCGGCCTCGAGGGTTTCCGGGCGGTCGAAATCCGCTTTGACGACTTCGTCGGCGAGCCCGCGATGCTTGCCTGGATTGCGGGTCAACGCGCGTACGTTGAATTGGCCCTGGGCTTGCAGGGCACGCAGGACCGAGCCTCCCTGCTGCCCCGTTGCGCCGATCACGGCGATCAGCTTCTTGCGGTTGGATGACATGACTGCTCCTCGTCTAAGAAAGATTGATGTTCACAGGCGGCCCGCGGCACGAAGCCGGCGGCCAACACGATTGATTTCCGCTTCGCCCTGAGCGAGCGTCACCTTGCTCGTATGGGACCAGCGGTAGCCCAGCACGAGGGGGGTGGGACGATGAGGAAAAGATAAGGGCTGGCGTAGCATCTGAGAAGCCTATATATTTCGATAATAACTATCGCTCAGGACGATGGATATGCTGGATGCAGTCACTCTGGACCAGTTTCGAACCTTCATCGCGGCGGTGGACGAGGGAAGCTTCTCCGCCGCAGGTCGCAAGCTGCGCCGCGCTCAATCCGTGGTAAGCCAGACGCTGGCGAATCTGGAAGCGCAGCTGGGCGTAAAGCTCTTCGATCGCTCGGCCCGCTACCCGCGGCTCACCGAGGAGGGGCGGAGCCTCCTTGCGGATGCCCGCTCAGTGGCGGACAACGTCGATGAGTTCAAAGCCAGGGCCCGCGCCATGCGCGAGGGCCTCGAGCCCGAGCTCTCCGTTGTCATGGATGTGATGTACCCGATGGAGGCGCTCACGAGGGCGGCGGTGCACAGCCAAAAGGCCTATCCGCATACCCCGCTGCGGCTCTATGTCGAGGCACTCGGCGGGGTCATCAAACCGGTGCTCGATCGCAACTGCAGCATCGGCGTCATCGGCTCGCTGCCGATCGCGCCGGACGAACTCCAATCCGAGCCGCTGCTGAGCGTTCCATTCGTGACAGTCGCCAGTCCTTCTCATCGGCTGGCAAAGAGCCGTGGCGTGGTCTCGGCCTCGGCCATCGCCAAGCACGTGCAACTGGTTCTCAGCGACAGGACGGCGTTGTCCGAGGGGCGAAATTTCGGCGTGCTGTCGCCACGGACCTGGCGCCTTGCGGATCTGGGAGCCAAGCACGCGTTCCTCAAGGCTGGCCTGGGATGGGGGCACATGCCCTTGCACATGGTGAAGGCCGACCTCGATAGTGGAGCGCTGGTCAAGATCCGGGTCGAAGGCACTCCGCGCGACATGCACCTTCCGATGAGGGTGATCTTTCGCAAGGACGCACCGCCGGGGCCGGCGGCCCGCGCCTTCATCGGTCAACTCAAGCGCAAGTGATGCGACTTTGAAAGGGCCTGCCAACTCTCGCTGGCAAGTCATTGAACCCACATTGAAATTTGGCGCGCCCGGCAGAATTCGAACCCACGACCCCTTAGTTCGTAGCCAAAGCCACGCTTCTCTAGAAATGGCGTAAAAACAAGTGGTTACGCACACTGCCGTGTGCCATAGATCGCCCAGTTCCACGCCGGTAACCCCTTGTTTTACGACGACTGCTTCCCGACCAATGGCACCGGTCACGCAGTGGTGGTGACACATTGGCACCACCTTGCTAGAATTGCTTCGCGGTTTGATTCCTCATCTCCATCACGCGAAGCACCCAACCCTCATGGCTACGAAAACCACAATCGAACGCGGCCGGATCACGGCGCGCGTGCCGCAACCCGTCGTGGACGAGTTAGAAGAAGCTGCGGCTTTGGTCGGTGTCAGCGTCAACCAATTCATCGTGCAGGCCGCGACCGAACGCGCCCGCGCGGTCATTGAGACCCATACACGTATCGACCTCTCGCGCCGGGATGCGGCTTTCATCCTTCAACTACTGGACCAGCCAGCACTCGCCAATCCAGCCTTGCAGCGCACTGGACAGCGTTACAAGAAAGCCGTTGTCGATGAACAAGATCGCCTTCACCCCGCTGCACGACGAGCACGACATTGAAGCGTTTCAAAGCGGCGTCGAGCCGCTCGACAACTGGTTGCGCCGAATCGCCAAGCAACACATTGCGAAAGGCGTATCGCGCACCTACGTGGCCGTCGAAATTGACCACCCGGCGAAGGTGCTGGGTTACTACAGCCTGACGGCGGGCGAAGCGGCCAGCGATGCCTGGCCCGAGGAGATGATCAAGAAGATGGCGCGCAAGCTGCCGATCGTTCTGATCGGACGGCTCGCGTGCGACCATCGCGCACGTGGGCAGGGCCTGGGCGGGTTGCTACTTTTCGATGCGATACAACGCATCGTACGCGTGTCCGTAGAAATCGGCGTGGCGCTGATCGTCGTTGATGCCAAGGACAACCAAGCCGCCGCGTTCTACGAGCACTTCGGTTTTGTACCGTTTCCAGACCAGCCTATGCGCTTGGCGATGTCAGTGGCAATGGCGAAGGCCAGCCTACCTCGACCCGCGCCAGCCGAATAACCGATTCCTGCAGCTATTCCAAATGTCAGCGGCATTGTGTGCGGGCGCTGAGCAACGGACACCGGCCGCTCAGCACCGAGCAGACCTGCCGGTCGGCGATTTCGGGGTCCGGCCACAGCCGGCCACACAAGTCGCGAGAAAGGTTGCACAGCAGCGGGCAATCAAATCTCGGACTGGCCGACCTTTCCCTCCGCCAGATACATCAGGCGAGATAGTGCACCTCGCTCCGCCATCGCGATAGTGGAGCGCAAGTAGGCCTAGTACCGGTCAAACTCGTCGACGCCTTCGAGACGTTCAACCTCCGCTTGATTTTCGATGCGCGCACGCAGGCGTCCCTCTGCGTTCGCGCGGAGGCCGCGAGTACGATCCTCGGTTTCAAGAAGCGTGAATCCGGCAGCCTCCAGCAACCTCTCGTTGTACCCGGGGGCGCAGAAATGCACGAGGCCGTGCATGCTGCGCAGGGCGACTTCCTCGCTTGAAATCGATCCTGTGACAACCGCAGCATCGGTGAAGAGGAATCGACCTTCGGGCACCAAGACGCGCGCGACTTCGCCGAATGCACGCGGCCGATCGCGCAGATGCAAAATGACGTCCAGCGAAATGACGGCGTCAACCGACGACTCCGCCAGCGGTAACGAGACGTTGAGGTCCGCTTCCTGGACTGTGAGCCGATCCTCGATCCCGCAGGCTGACGCGCGACGGCGACCGGCCGCTACGGCCGCCCCGCTCAGATCGAGCCCTATCCCGGAACAATCCAACGACTTCACGATGAAACTCAGCGGGCCGCAAGGCCCGCATCCCAAATCAAGGAGCCGGGCACTTTCGGGAAGCTTCAATCTCGTAGCGTCGCGACGCAGATCCTCCGCCGTCACCCACGAATGCTGCCCGATATCTTCCCCATACGCCTGTTGACGAAGCCGGCACATTAGCGGCGAGTCGAACTCCTGATAGAGCGATTCGTAGCTGCGCTTTCCCGACATGCCTGACAAGCTCATTGGTGTCTCGCGTCGAAGATTCGCCTTCGCACACAACCTCAGCAAGGCGCGAGGGAATCGTACCAAGACATCTGCCCAACGCCGCCGCCCGGAAGCAGGCTCGTCTGGATGTCCGCATGGGTCGGTCTCGAAAGTAGACAGACCGCTGTCGGCAGCGTTTCCGCACGGCCGCTCCCCAGCCCCATCACCCGGTCTGCTTCGTCGCGGCGACCGGTGAGCATGACGATCGGGATCGCCGATCGCTCGCGCAGCCGCCGCGCCAGCGTCATCCCATCCTCGCCGAGCAGCTTCAGGTCCAGCACGATCAGATCTACCCCTTCGCCAGCCAGTACGGCGTGCATCGCGCCCCCGTCGGCGACGGCCGGTGAGCGCGCGACCGATCTGGTCGCGATGTTCTTCGGCTCAGGTTGCCAGGGAAAGGCCGGTTTCAGCAAGCCGACCGGCTGGAAGCGCTCGATACCGCGCAGCTCTTTCTCGCTCTGGGCGGATCCACCGCTACGTTCGGATTCAGTACCGCAGTCGGGGACGGCCGAATCTATCGCCGACGCCACAAGCATCACTTGAAACCCGGCGCCATCCCCGTCTGCGATCATCACGCTCTGCTAATCGTGCTCAGATTGGTCGGCTACTGGCGTGATCGTCCCGAACAAACCATGGGTCTCTCCGCTGGGGCCAGCCGTGAAATACAGCGTGTCGGAGGCTGATGTGCGGCCGCCGCCCAAGGTCAACGTCCACAAACCGTCGATCACCAGCGCCTTGCCGTCGGGGCCGTCGAGCTGATCGATGAAGCGCCCGCGTTTATCGAACACGTTGATCCTGCCGTCGCCGAAGTTGCCGACCAAAATCTCACCGCTGAATCGGCCCAACGCATAGGACGCCCGCGCGACGGCCCAAGGTGAATTGAGCGGCCCGCCACTAGCGAACCGTCGCAGCAAATGGCCGTCGGTGTCAAACACGTCGACAAAGCCATGTCCCACGCCTGCTACGTCATCGTGCTTTTGCGCGTTCTGTTGAGCGTAGGTCACGAACAGATCGCCATCAATGTTCTGGATGCCGAACGGCGCGTAACCGGCCGGGATCTCCGGATCCGCAAACTTTCCGTCCGTGGTCGCGGCTGTGAATAGCCCATTCGGGCCTGTGGGGCCGAAAACGTCGATCGTGCCGGCTCGGAAGTTGGTGGCGAAGAGGAACACTCCTTTGGCGTTGACGCCAACCACCAGAGCCTTGTAGACGGCCCCGTTTGCGGCATTCGGCGAGGTCGAGTTGTCGACGGCCAGGACCGCATCGTTGGCGGGGCTGAGGCCGCCGGCCCACGCGGACAGCGTTCCGTCCTCGGTGGCGAAGATGAATGCCGCGGGCGATTTGGTTCCCGGGACGAGGAACGCCGAAGAAGGGTTCCATACGATACCGGTAGGCGCCGCGGGCGTCGGGCTCGACGGATTCTTCGGATCGACCGGGCGACATGACCCAGTGGGCACGACATTGCCGGGCAGCGGGATCGATACCTGTAGTGGTACCGTCGTGCCGTCACCGGCGTAAAGCGTCGAGCAACCCGTGACGTTGTCATTGACCCAGAATGGACTGCCTGCCGGAGTAAACGCAACGCCCCACGCGTTCTGCAGGACCGGGTCCTGCACCGCGGCTTGCCCTGCGACATCGGAGACAAGTCGCGTGATGGCGTACGCGTTCCGATGATCAACCGGGTCTGCCTCTTCGGCACATGCGGCGCTGGCGCCAAGGAAAGATGCCGCGATGATTGCGGCAGGTGCGAGATATCGAGTGATTTCGGTCATGTTGCCTGTTCTCCTGTTGATTCGATTACTTGCGACTTTGACGGTTCAAAGTCATCTGGGATCTCGGAATGTGAGAATTGCTCCGAGCGAAGGTTGATCTATTCTTCGAGGGTGTCTCGCGTGCGCGCAGCCTCATTCAGTTGTAGTGGCCGGCTGTACGCCGGTGGCGATCCAGCGCCCGGCGGCTCCCTGAGGCACTGCAATGCGGATCAGGAAGAGCGGGTTGCCGCAGGCGATGGGGCCGTTCGCGACGTCTCCCGAAAACGCCGCGTTTCCGTGCGCGCTCAGCGGGACCGGCGGGCTGTCCTGGGTGAACTCGTTGCTCGCACCGGGATTGCACACCAGGGTACCGGTGACGGCCGTCACCGGGCCCGGCGTTCCGCTGAATGCCGTGCCGTTGATCACGAGCCCGTCGACGTCGAACGACATGAACCCCGTTCTGAGATCCACGAGCGCACGGCCGCTGCGTGCGGTCCAGGCGAATGTCCCGCTGCTGATCGTCGTCGAGATTGGATTGTCGACGCCTTGCGCGGTGATCACGCCCGCGATTTCGCTCCAGCGCACGGCGCTGTCCGAGGCTTCGTCTGCGTATGCGGTGCACACGAGCGGCAACGTCAAGAGTCCAGCTAAGATTGTCTTCATTGCAGTCATGCTCCTTGTTGGGTTCCAGGTAAGGCCGGTCATGCGCTATCGACCGGCGACGAAGGTTGATCTATTGGAGTGCTCAGATGCGACCGCAAAACGTGCTCGAAATCCGCTCACGCTTTCCGATGCCACGCGATAGGTCTTGGCGGTGATCGTTATCGGATCGGGACAGCGCTGTTCAAGGTCACCCAACCTCGCGTGACTCGTTATCGCGTCGGAATCCGGATGGACGAGCCGCGCATGGCTTCACTGCTCGTTTCCCATGGCGGACTCGGGCTACCCTCGCGTCCGGCGGGAAGGAGAGGTCGGCGCCGACACCGTATGCGCCACCCTTGCGTCAGGCGACGTAACCGCCGTCGATCGTCAAGCTGGCGGGGATGGTCGCCACAGCGATCAGGCCGGTTAGCGATCGACTCGAGCGCCGCTAACGCTCCCGCGGTAGGGTCGAAAATGGCCTCGCCCGCGTACTCGGGGCAGGCAAAGCGCAAGGTCGCGAGCCCAGGCTGAGCAGAGATCGAGCGGCTCTTGGCGTGGCATCTGGGTAGTCGATTGGCCGATCATTCGCTTGTACGAATCGCCGGGATACTGCGCAAGTAGACGACCATGGCGCGAATGTCTGCCGGTAGCAAATTGCTCAAGGAGGCATCGACCACCTCCGCCATTGGGCCAGCTTCACACACAAGAAACCGGACACTCCCTCTCGAAACCCTAGTCATCCTGCGGTACGGCGTGTGAAAGTACGTACGTGCCTAGTGGAATCCGAAGCCACGTCTGTCGCGGCCCGGACGCCAGCGGTGGAACGGTGGATCGTCCGGAGCCGCTGGAGGCATCGCTGGTACGGAGCCCCAGCGGTTGGCTAGACCGGCCTGGCTCAGGGGAAGATCGAAAGTGTCCGGGAGCCGCGAAGGAGCAGGAGCGCCAGCGGCGCTCGATTCGAGCTATGCCGGCGTTCCTCTTTCCCGTTCCCACAGCCAGCGTGCCAGCCGGCCATGCGCCGTCGTCAGGTAGCGGCGGTAGGTGCCGAAGGACAGGCCGAGCCGCTCCGCGGCGGCCTCCTGCTTCGGCGCCGGACGGAAATAGGTCAGGTCGATCACGCGGCGCAGCTTCTCGTCGCGTGGGCTCGCGAACAAGGTCTCGACGGTCTCCGAGAGCAGCGCCCGCAGGTTGGCAGCATTCACGTGGCCGCGCGCCGCCAGCATGCGGCAGCGAAGTAGCGGATTGCCAGCGAGCAGGTCAGCTCGGCTGTAATCGCGCAGCGCGCTCTTCAGCGCAGCGGCGAACTCCGGGAACGACCATGCACCCTGCGGTGACGGCACGTCGTGAGTGACCAGCGGCACGGGCCGGTCGGCCGGCACCGATTCGTCGGTGTCGGCGGGCACCCCCGCTTTGAGCAACCCCACATAGATATGCTGACGGTATGCGAGGTAGGTCGGGTTGTCGCTGGAGGCGCCTTCCCGGTATCGGCGCACGCTGAAGGTCGGAACGAAGGCAAGACCTGCTGCAGCCGCCGCCCGCGCCTCGGCGGTCTTGCCCTGCTGTGCCAAAGCCGCAGCGAGCGTGAATTGAGCCATCGGATACCTTCGATTGGCCTCGACCGATCGGCGCAGCCAGGCGACGGCCTCGTCGTCGCGGCCCAGAGCGAGCTTCGCCACACCCGCAATATGGCACCAAATGTAGGCGAACATGTCGCGCGGACTCAGACGAAACGCCTGGGCAATGTGGCCCTCGGTTTCTTCGGCGCGTCCCAGCATCGGCTTCGCCCACCCGATGGCCGCGTACGAAGGGGCAAGGTTTCGATCGAGTGCGATGGAACGTTCGGCCTGCGCGATGCCCCCCGCCGGCCGGTTGGTCGCCATGTAGATCCAACCCAGGGCGCCATGCGCGCGAGCGTCATCGGGCGCCAGCGCCAACGCCTTCATGACGACCGCTTCGGCTGCGGTCAGATAGGTCGTGCGGTCGTCGGTGGTATAGGTGGCCGCGAATGCAAACTTGGCGATTGCCAGGCCAACCAGCGCCTTGACGTTACCCGGTGCAAGCGCCAGGGCCTCCTCGAAGAAGCGTTCGGCCCGCAATAAATTCGCCGGATCGTGCCCGCGGTTGAAGGCGGCCGAGCCGCGGAAGACGAGATCGAGTGCGTTGGGGTCCGCCGGCTGCGAGCGCTCGGCGCGTCTTGCCTCCGCCTCGGTAAGCTGTGCATCCATGGCCCGCGCGAGGTGAGCGACGATCTCATCCTGTACCGCGAACAGTTCGCCCCGTTCCAGATCGAAGCGTTCGGCCCAGGCATGGGACCCGCTCTCGGTGTCGACCAGTCGCACATTGACACGAAGCTGGCCACCGTCGCCGAGGACGCTGCCTTCGAGGGCGTAACGCACGCCAAGCTCGCGCCCGACCTGCTTAACGTCGACCGCCTTGCCTTTGTAGGTAAAGGCGGTGTTGCGCGCGATCACGAATGCATCCGGAATCCGCGACAGATCCGTCGTCAGGCTCTCAGTGATCCCGTCGACGAAGTATTCCTGGTCTGGATGTCCCCGAAGATCGAGGAAGGGCAGCACGACGATGGAAAGGCGCGGGGCATGGGCGACAGGCGAGCCGGCCGTCGTCTGTGAGATCTCCAGCGGGGAATCCAGAATCTCTAAAACCGCATCGCTTCGAACTGCCGGCATTGCGTGCATCTCGTGCTGCGCTTTCGGTATCTGACATGCGGGACGTCGACTTGCGGAGAATTGCAGCTTTTGTCTAAGCTTTGTATAAAGAATCTGTCGCGTGAGCGAGTCACTTGCGCTTTCGGGGGCAAGGGTTCGCTCAGGACGGGAAGCTCGAAAATATCCTTGCAGTGAAGATATTCCTTGGTTGATTCGGCAACGAACGACCCCGAACCCGTTGCGGCATCCGGATCGCGCTGCGAAGAACGGATAGCGCGCAGCCTCTGGTGCGGAGATTATGTGCGTGTCGGCTCACCGGTCCCACTCATCGGATAAAGCGGTCGGGGGGTTGGCGCGGAACTCGCCACGTCTGAGAATCGGATGGGATCCCCTTGGTCACTGCCGAGTGGTTCGTCGTTAGTTTCACGACTCGCGGCTCGAAAGTCTTTGGGATTAACTGAAAATTCCTGATATTTCGAAGACGCTGAGCGCGTGCTGCGGCCCCTTTGCCGGCTCGATGGCTTCGCCCTTAGCCGGTTCGCGTTCGGCCCCGAACTATCCGACGTCTACGTGGTCGTTCGATTCGCCGGCAGTGTTTCCTCCTCCGTGAATCCACACCAGGACCGGACTGCGCCCCGCGAGATCCGAGGTAAAGACGTTCAGATAGAGGCAGTCCTCGGTGATACTGGCGGGGAAAGCAAAAGCGCCCAACTCGGCGACCTGCGTGCAGGTATTGCCAAATTTCGTTGTGTTCAGCGGTTCGTGCCAGGGTGTGACGGGCTGCGGCGGCAACAATGACGCGGTTAAACAAACTCGAAAGGCTTCATCAGCTCTCCAATGCCGGGCGGACTGACAAGGACTCGTGTGGTCGGCGTGCTGTCCACCCGCTCGTGCGAAAGGCGACACTGGATGTTGAAACCGTCGCCCCGCAATCCTTGGCTTTGTCAGTTGCGGGCGGCATGGCTGTTTGGGAGCAGGTTCACGACCTGATCGCGATGCATCCAGGCGATCGCTGCGCTGAGCGCGAACAGGATCACGGCGGGAATCGGCGAAGCCGGCAGTACCGTCAGATGGGTGATCACCGCGCCGACCATCGTGCAAGCTAGCAGCAAAGCGCCGAATACTGCCCGGGAGGGGATCAGAATCAGAATCGCGCCAATTACTTCGATGGCCCCGGTGACGTAGCGAAACCACTGGCCGAGACCGATGACGTTGAAGATGTCGATCATCGTCTGAACGCCGGCGAGCTTGGCCAGGCCAGCGGCCAAAAACGCAACGGCGACCAAAATCTTGACGACCCAAAGTGCGGCGCGTCGCCAGCCTTGTGCCGTTTGTGGCCGAGTAGTGCTGATCGCTTCGGACATGGTATTTCTCCTTTGAATTGATGAAGGGGGGACGATCCTTGGGGACCGATTCGAATGAATCATTCGAGCGTGGTCAGCTTGCCCGCGCGGTCTTCAGCGCTTTGGTCCACCAAAGCAAGTCGTCGATCGTTTGTTCGGCGACGGCATCCAGCTCAGCGAGGTGCGGGGTGATGTCCTGACCTTGAAAATGCGCGAATAACGCCGCAGCCGGAACATGGACCGCCGATCGAATTGGCGCGAGCTGCATTTCGACCGCGACCTCGCGCAGTTGCTCTATCGCGCGTGCGCCGCCGACGCTGCCGTAGCCGACGAAGGTAACCGCCTTGCGGTTCCATTCCGGATAGACCCAGTCGATCGCGTTTTTCAGCACCGCCGACGGCCCATGGTTGTACTCAGGTGCGACGATGACGAAACCGTCGGACGCAGCGATCGCTTGGGTCCAGCGCTTCACGACCTCGTGCTCGTAGGCCGGCCGACCCGGCATCGCGGGTGGAAACGACGCGTCGAAGAACGGCATCGGATAGTCCTTGAGGTCGAGCAGGCGCGCGTCGACGCCTTCGCGCTTCTTCAAATGATCGATGACCCAGCGTGCGGGTTTCTCCGCGAGACGCCTCTGACGAACGCTGCCGACGATGACGGAAATGACGGTCATGATGTGCTCCGGCTGGGTGGGAAAAGAATCGGGGCGCGGGCGGATCAGCGCAGTACGCCCCTGGCGCGCAGCTCGTGGCCGATGCGCGCGATCTCGCGCTCGCCTTCAATCAGCACAGCGCTGCTGGTGTGCACTGAGTAGTAGCCGAGGTGGAGATCGTGTGGATGTGGGATTGCCGTGCCGAGCACGAAGCGAACATCGGCCGCGGCTTTGAATTCGACTGCCGCATCGGAGTGATCGAACACGGCCAACTCCCCTTTCTCGACCGGTTCGGGGGTGTGCAGGCGACCGTCCATCACCGCGATCCAACCGACCCGATAGCCATGCGGCGGCTGGTAGGTCCAGCGCTGGCCGGCCTTGAGCTTCACAGCGAAATAGTTGATGCCCGAGGGTGCATTGATCGGGCTGACCGCTTCGCCGCTGCGTCCAAGCAGCACGCGCGCCGGGCCGTCGGACGGGATTTCGTCGACGGAAAGATGGTGGCTAAACGCGGGAGCCAGTTCGCGTTCCGCCGGCAGGGCGACCCACAACTGGAAGGCCTTGATCGGGGGTACGCCGAAACCGCCGTGCCAGACGCCCCGACCGGCGCTCATCCATTCAATGTCGCCGGCCTCCATCGTTCCTTCGTGGTCGGTGGATTCGGCGTAATGAACTTGCCCGTCCATCAGCAAGGTCAGCGTCGCGATGCCGGAATGCGGGTGCCAGCCAAAGCCCTGTTGGCCAATCGCATCTTGCGTATCGACGAGATCGAGAAACACAAAGGGCTTAATCATCTGACCGACGTCGGAGGGGCTGACCATGCGGACGACTGGCCCGTGCGCGTGGCCGCGCGTGCGGAAAACTACGCTGCGGCCGACCTCAACGACGGGGGTGGACAGAGTTTGGACGACGGAATTCATGGGACGCTCTCGAAGTAATTGACTCGCCATGCGGGTGGCCTAGAAACGACCGCCCGCTGCGTGACAAATCAATTATGGGGATTGAAAGCGCCCGACACTAGATGGCAAAATAGGATTTGATTCATCCATTTTTTGAAGAAATCCGATGCTTGACCTGAACGATCTAGCGCTGTTCGTCCACGTCATCCGCGCCGGCAGCTTCTCCGAGGCGGCGCGGCGTCTACGGATGCCGGCGAATACGTTGAGCCGGCGCATCGATCAACTCGAAGGGCAACTCGGCACGCGCCTGCTGCATCGCTCAACACGCAAGCTCGCACCGAGCACGGACGGCCAGGCGCTGTTCGAACGCTATGCGCCAGCGCTCGATCAGATCTTCGAGATTGAACGGCACGACGCAGATAGGCAGGCGCCGTCCGGCTCGATTCGCGTCACCGCGATGGCGGCCCTGTTCGAACTCTTTCGCATGGAATGGCTGGCAGAGTTCTATTCGCGATATCCAAACATCAGCATCGATTTCCTGCTCGACGATGCGGCGACCGACCTGATTGCCGAGCGCATCGATCTAGCCTTGCGCATCGGCATCGAAACCGGCAGCGGTTTTAGAGTACGTCGGCTGGCGCCGAATACGATGATTCTCGCGGCGAGTCCGGCCTATCTGGAACGGCGTCCTGCGCCGCGCACGCTGCGCGCTCTGGCCGAACACGACTGCCTGACGATCTCCAATCGCCAAGGCCGCAACACGTGGCGTCTGCAGGGCCCGCGCGGCAGTCAGGAGGTGTCGATCAAAGGCCGGTTCGCGGCCAACGACATGCGCGTGTTGATGCAGGCTTGCAAAGCTGGACTGGGTATTGCGCTGCTGCCAGAGTTGATGACTGAGCGAACCATCGCGCAAGGGCAACTCGTGCGCGTCCTGCCGAACTATCGGCGCGCGAGCACCAACCTCGGCTTGCAGCTCGTCTACACGAGCCGCCCACCGGTGCCGCCCGCGGTGGCGATCTTCGCTGAATTTCTTTTGAAGAAGCTGAGCGAACATTTGCCTGCAGGCCATTGAATTTCAAGCAGAATTGGCGCGCCCGGCAGGATTCGAACCCACGAAGCCTTGGTTCGTAGCCAGGTTTTCGATTTTCGATAAGAGATTTGAAATCAATGCGTTACGTGCTTTCATCTGTGCCACAGTTTGCCGAGTTACGCCTCGCTAAGGCCCTGTTTTGCCGAGGACCGGACCGGTTCAACCTGAACGTACAGCAGCCCTCGATCGCGAAGCTCGAGCGGCGCACCGATATGTACGTCTCGACGCTGCGCAGCCATATGGAGGCGATGGGAGGGCAACTGGGGATCATCGCGCGCTTTCCGGACGGCGCCGTCAAGATCGGCAACTTCGCTGATCTGGCAAAGGATGCTGCCTGACCCCCCGTCGACGGCCGCAAGCCGGTGGCGAGCAGTATCGAGCTGTCCGATCGCTGGCAGGGCCTAGACGGATTCGAGGCGATGACCGGCATGCTGATGTCCGGCTGGTCCCATGGCGCAGAAGGCCGTCTTGCCACTGGCAGGAAGGGTCCGC
The DNA here is from genome assembly GCA_035939615.1 of Burkholderiaceae bacterium. Lineage (GTDB taxonomy): Bacteria > Pseudomonadota > Gammaproteobacteria > Burkholderiales > Burkholderiaceae_F > VBCK01. The sequence goes on from DASZFP010000146.1 coordinate 14,624, forward strand.
AAAATAAGCGCAGGCGCATCGGGGGCGCCAATCATTGCAGGAAGGCAACGCAAATCATGGAAAAAGCAGACCCGCCCAAGGTCATTTTCGCGACGTTGCTGGTCGCTGCGTTCGGAACGGTCATTGGCGCCGCAGCTAGCGATACCGCCAGTGTCGCAGGCCAGTGGAACCTGACAGTGCAATCGCCCAACGCCTCGTGGACGCCGACGGTGACGTTCAGCCAGGACGGCGAGACGCTGACCGGAACCTACGGAGGGGCCTCCGGTGGGGGCGGGCCTGCGATGGGCACCATCAAGGGCAACAACATACGGTTCCTAGTCCCGAGCCAGCCCAACGGGGTTTCCCGGCCCATCGAATTCGTGGGCACGGTGGAGGGCACCACCATGAAGGGCAAGGTCACTATCCGCGGCATGGAAGAAGGCACGTTTACCGGTACACAGTCTGCAAGCGCAGGAAGCGATCCCGGCCACTAAGTGCCGGGCGCTCGCCCGCCACGGGCCGCGCTTGAGCAGCAAGCGTTGGGCGTCGTGGCAGAGTTGTTGGGCTACCGCGGCGGCTACTATGGCTACCGTGGCGGCTATTACCGAGGCGTCAATCCGGTCTCGATCGAGACGGTCAATTACAAGCAAGGAACGCTGACCATCGACCTTGTCGACGCAAAGCAGAAGGCGCTAGCCTGGACGGCCACTGCCGAAGGCCGCGTCTCCTACGATGCCATCAAGAATCCGGGCTCGGCCATCGACACCCTGGTCACCAACATGATTCGAGTACGAAGACATCGCCTTCCTCGACAGGATGTCGTACCCGCCGAGTGCGGCGTCGCCGTATAACGATTACCACTGTTCACTGAAGAAGGATCTTCCATGATTCGTACCATCACAGCGTTAATGGTTGCGGTTGTGTGTACCACGGCCATGGCTCAGGCCCCGGCCAACCCTCCCGTGCGAATCCGAGGGACGATCGAGAAGCTGGATGGCCAGGTTCTTACGATCAAGGGAAACGACGGTCAGATGCACACCGTGAAGCTGAAGGACGATTTCGTTGTGATGGGAATCAGTAGAGCGAGCATTGACGATATTAGTGCCGGCAAGTTCATCGGCACGACTACTGTCGGCGAGCGCAATGGAGCACTGGTTGCTCTGGAAGTTCACATCTTTCCGGAAAATATGCGCGGTACCGGCGAAGGACATTACGATTGGGATCTGAGGCCGACGAGCAAGATGACAAATGCAAACGTGGCCACCATCACAAGTATCGGCAAGGATCGCGTCCTCGACGTGCAGTACAAGGGCGGCGAGAAAAAGGTCTTGGTTCCGGAAAGCGCGGTCATCGTTTCATACAGTCCGGTCGATCGCACCGTGCTAAAGGCCGGGGCACCGGTGTTCGTGATTTCGCAGCGTCAGCCCGACGGCAGCTTAAGCGCGGCGCGTGTGAATGTCGGACTAAACGGACAGGTACCTCCGATGTGATGTCGGGCGGCAGATTGACCGAGTTGGCCAATTCCGGACTTCAACCCGAAGCGCCCTGGTACAGAGACGAGCGGCCAGTACTGCTGGATGAACTGCGGCGAGAGCTTGGCACTGATCACGTTCTCTACGGACTAAGGCTATCGGTGCTGGCGAGCCGGCGCGATCGTGATGATGTTCTTGTCGCCATCAACGATGGCACGAGCCGCGTGGCCAAAGTGCATCTGACGTGGTCGCAACGCACAGAGACGCCGCCGTGGCCCATGACGAACCTGTTTGCCAGCATCGAGAGCTGGGCGGACGCGATGCGCTTCGACCACGCGGAATATGGCGAGTGAAGGGACTGTCAGCTTCGCCTACGGTCGGACGACCGCCTGAGAAGGCGTCGAACTCGACAACGGGTCCGGAGTGTGTGAAACGGCGGAGTCCGCTCTCAGCCGGCCGTGGCTTCCGCTTTTCGGAGGCAGCCTGGACCGCTGAGGGTCGTGTGCGCGAAAGAGCGTCGGGTACCGGAGCCGAGGTACGTTTGGCCAAGCAGAAATGGCGCGCCCGGCAGGATTCGAACCCACGACCCCTTGGTTCGTAGCCAAGTACTCTATCCAACTGAGCTACGGGCGCACATTGAGGATTTTACATGATGGCCATCGCTCGCTCCCCCGGGGGTCAGAAACGATCTGTCACACCAATTCCCCGCGGGCGGTCATCCCCACTGCCGCAAGACCGTTGTTCATTGTGCAGGCATCACTTACGGAGCCCGGAGCCCGAGCATGAAACGCCTCGAAATCGCCGCAATGACACTCGCCGCTGCGCTGGGCGCGACTTTGCTGACATCGCCCGCTCGTGCCGACGAGCATCGTGGCGGCGGCCACCCGGAAGAGCATCGTGGCGGGGGACACGAGGAAGGCCGGTTCCACGGACCGGAGCGCTTTTACGAGGGCGGGCGCTGGCATGGCGGCATCGAGCGCTTCCACGAGCACGACTACCACGTCTGGCGTGACGGTCACTGGGCGCACGATTATCACGATGGCCACTACGGCTGGTGGTGGATCGCGGCGGGGTCGTGGTAGTTCTATCCGGCGCCGATTTATCCCTACCCGGATCCGTACCTGCCGCCGGTGGTCGCGGCCGCGCCGGTTGCTCCACCCGCGCCGGAGGTTCCGCCTCCAGCGCAGTACTGGTACTACTGCGAATCGGCCGGTGGCTACTATCCATACGTTCCGGTCTGCCCGAGCGGATGGCGCGCGGTGCCCGCGGCGCCGGCACGTTAACGGCGCGTGAACGGGGAATTCCCGAACGTTTCCGGTCCCATCCGCTTCCCGACGAATCGCTCGCGGGCAGAAACATTGCTCATCTAAGATAGCCGGTGCGCGAATGCCGGCGCCCGCCGGCGCGCAGGCGACGCGGAACCCCTGTCTCCGTGCGGGGGATCCAATTGCACGTACGAGCGGGACTTTCGGATCAAGCGGATGAGCTTCAGCGATCAAAGTGATACGGCAACGCAGTCGCCCAAGCGGGCCGGCTGGCTCAAACGCTGGTGGCCGGCAGTGCTGCTTGGGGTGCTCGTGCTGTGCGCCGCGACATGGCGCCTGACCAAGGATCAGCCGGCAGCGGCCGACCCCGCCAGAGGCGCGCGGGGAGGGGATGCTTCCAATCGACCGATCCCGGTGGCAGCGCAGCTCGCGACGATCCAGCCCGACTTCGAGGTGACGCTGAGCGCGCTGGGCACGGTGACCGCGCGCAATACGGCGACGATGCACGTGCGGGTCGACGGAGAACTGGTGCAGGTGGCCTTCCGCGAGGGCCAGATGGTTCACGTGGGAGATCTGCTGGCCGTGATCGATCCGCGTCCGTTCCAGGTCGCCCTGGAAAGCGCGCAGGCCACGCTGGAAAAGGACAAGGCCCAGCTCGCCAATGCCCAGGTCGACCTGGAGCGCTATCGCGCATTGATTGCCGACGATTCGATCCCCAAGCAGCAGTACGACAGCCAGGTCGCGCTGGTGGCGCAGGACAAGGCGCTGGTGCTGGCCGACCAGGCCGCGGTCGACAACGCCAAGCTGAATCTGTCCTTTACCCGTGTCGTTTCGCCGATCAACGGGCGTGTCGGCCTGCGGCAGGTCGACCTCGGCAACGTGGTGCACGCCTCCGACGCCAACGGGCTGGTGGTCATCACGCAGGTGCAGCCCGTCGACATCGTGTTCCCGATCCCACAGGAGCGGCTGCCCGCCGTGCAGCGGCGCATCGCCGCCGGCGGCCGGATGCAGGTGGACGCGTACGACAGCGATGGGCAGACACTGCTGAGCACCGGAACGCTGCTCACGACCGACAATCAGATCGATACGACCACGGGAACGGTCAAGCTGAAGGCCGAATTCGCCAACCATGACAGCACGCTGTTCCCGAATCAGTTCGTCAACGTTCATCTTCACCTGGACCGGATCGACGATGCGCTGACGATTCCGTCCGCTGCGGTTCAACGGGGGGCGCCGGGCCTTTATGCCTACGTGGTCAAGGCGGACAACACGGTGCAGATCCGCCCGCTGAAACTGGGCCCGACCGACGGCGACCGGGTCCAGATCCTGGACGGCCTGGCGGCCAATGAACGGGTCGTGGTCGATGGAGTCGACAAGCTGCGTGAAGGCGCTTCCGTCGAGCTGATCGTGCCGGCTACGCGCGGCGCCGGCGCGACACCGACTCGCGCGCCCCGTGCACCGGGTTCCGAGGGCGCGGGCAAGAAGAGGGATCCCGGATCGTCGCCCGGAGCGCCGTAATGGTGGCCCTCACCCCCTCCCCTTTCCGGCCTTCGGCCGAAAAGGGGGAGGAAGAGAACGAGGGGGCTCGGCCGGTCCCCTCGTGCTCCCCCGGCCACAGTAGAAAGTCGCGGGCGAGGGGCGATCGGGCGGGCAGTGGCGGCCAGCCGCCTGAGGAACGGGAACGCTCGCGATGAATCCGTCGCGCACTTTCATTCAGCGGCCGGTCGCCACTTCGCTGTTGATGATCGCGGTGATGCTGGCCGGGATGGTCGCCTACACGCTGCTGCCGCAATCAGCGCTGCCGCAGATCGACTACCCGACGATCCAGGTCACCACGCTGTATCCGGGCGCCAGTCCCGCCGTCGTGACTTCCTCGATCACCGCTCCTCTGGAGCGCCAGTTCGGGCAGATGCCCGGGCTGACCGAGATGTGGTCGTCCAGCGCGGGCGGCTCCTCGACCATCACGCTGCGCTTCGACCTTAAGCTGTCGCTGGACGTGGCCGAGCAGGAGGTGCAGGCCGCGATCAATGCCGCCTACAACTTCCTGCCGGTCGACCTGCCGATGCCGCCCGTCTACAGCAAGGTCAACCCGGCCGATACCGCCGTGCTGACCCTGGCCTTGACCTCCAGCACGCTGCCGACCACGCAGATCGAAGACCTGGCCGATACGCGGCTCGCGCCCAAGCTGTCCGAATTGAGCGGCGTGGGTCTGGTAACGGTCAGCGGCGGCCAGAAGCCGGCCGTGCGCGTGCAGGTCAACCCGCGCGCGGTCGCTGCGCTGGGCCTGTCGCTGGACGACGTGCGCACCGCGATCTCCAACGGTAACGTGAACCAGGCCAAGGGCAGCTTCGACGGGCCGCAGCGCGCTTCGACGATCGACGCCAACGATCAGCTGCGCTCGGCGGCCGACTACCAGCAGATCGTGATCGCCTACCGCAACGGGGCGCCGGTGCGCCTGACGGATATTGCGGACGTGGTCGACGGCGCCGAAAACATCCGGCTGGCCGCCTGGGCCAACCGGACGCCCGGCATCGTGCTGAGCATCCAGCGCCAGCCCGGTGCCAACGTGATCGAGGTGGTCGACCGGATCAAGGCGCTGCTGCCGAAGCTGCGCGCCAGCCTGCCGGCCGCCATCGACGTGGCCGTGCTGACGGACCGGACGGTCACGATACGCGCCTCGGTGCGCGACGTTCAGTACGAGCTGATGCTGGCGGTCGTGCTGGTCGTGCTGGCGATCTTCGTGTTTCTGCGCAGCGCCGCCGCCACCGTGATCCCGGCGGTCGCCGTGCCGCTGTCGATCGTCGGGACCTTCGGCGTGATGTACCTGACCGGATTCAGCATCAACAACCTGACGCTGATGGCATTGACGGTGGCGACCGGATTCGTGGTCGATGACGCCATCGTGATGATCGAGAACATCGCCCGCTACGTGGAAGCGGGCGAACCTCCGATGCAGGCCGCGCTGAAGGGGGCCGGCCAGATCGGGTTCACGATCATTTCGCTGACGATCTCGCTGATCGCGGTGCTGATCCCGCTGCTGTTCATGTCCGAGGTCGTCGGCCGCCTGTTTCGAGAATTCGCGATCACGCTGGCCGTGTCCATCCTGATCTCGGCGGCGGTGTCGCTGACGCTGACGCCGATGATGAGCGCCCGCCTGCTGCGCCACACGCCCGACGAGCAAAAATCCTGGCTGCTGCGCTCGACCGGCCGCTTTTTCGACTCGATGCTGGCCGGCTATGGGGCGGCGCTGCGCCGGGTGCTGGCGCACCAGACGCTGACGCTGTGGGTGGCGATCGGAACGCTGGTGCTGGCCGCTGCGCTGTACGTGGTCGTACCCAAGGGGTTCCTGCCGCAGCAGGACACCGGCGCGATCCAGGCCATCACCGAGGCGCCCCAATCGGTGTCGTTCGAGTCGATGGCGACGCGCCAGCAGGCGCTGGCCGAGGCGATCCTGCAGGATCCTGCGGTCGACAGCCTGAGCTCGCAGATCGGCGTCGACGGCATCAACCAGAGCCTGAACACCGGTCGCATGACGATCAACCTGAAACCCCGGTCGGAGCGCTCCGACCTGGCCACGATCCTGCAGCGCCTGAAGCAGCGGGCCCTGGCGGTGCCCGAGATCACGCTGTACCTGCAGCCCGTGCAGGACCTGACGATCGAGGACCGGGTCTCGCGCACGCAGTACCAGTTCACGCTGGACTCGTCCAATCCGGACGACCTGTCGATCTGGGTGCCCAAGCTGGTCGACCGGCTTCGACAGCTTCCGCAGCTGGCCGACGTCGCGGCCGACTCACAGGAGCAGGGCCTGCAGGCTTACGTGGATATCGACCGCGACACGGCCTCGCGACTGGGGGTCACGGTGGCCGAGATCGACAGCGTGCTGTACGACGCGTACGGGCAGCGGCTGGTTTCCACGATCTTCACCCAGTCCAATCAGTACCGGGTCGTGCTGGAGGTTTCGCCCCAGGCCCGGCGGGGGATCGATGCGCTCGGCCAGCTGTACGTACCGTCGAGCACGGGTCAGCAGGTGCCGCTGTCGGCGATCTCGCACGTGACCGAACGCGCCACGCCCCTGGTGCTGAATCACCTGGCGCAGTTTCCGGCCACCACCGTGTCGTTCAACCTGGCCGCCGGCGCCTCGCTGGGCGATGCGGTGGCCGCGGTCGAATCGGTCGAGCAGCAGCTGCAGATGCCCTTATCGATCCGGACCGAATTCCAGGGGGCCGCCCTCGCCTTCCGCGCCGCGCTGGGATCGGAGGTGCTGCTGATCCTGGCCGCGGTGGTTACGATGTACATCGTGCTGGGCGTGCTGTACGAAAGCTATATCCACCCGATCACGATCCTGTCGACGCTGCCGTCGGCCGGCATCGGCGCCCTGCTCGCGCTGCTGATCTCGGGCCACGACCTGGGAGTGATCGGGATCATCGGCATCATCCTGCTGATCGGGATCGTGAAGAAGAACGCGATTCTGATGATCGACTTCGCGCTGGAGGCGCAGCGGCACGAGAAACTGCCCGCGCCCGAAGCGATCTACAAGGCCTGCCTGCTGCGCTTTCGCCCGATCATGATGACCACGCTGGCGGCCCTGTTCGGAGCGCTGCCGCTGATGATCGGCACCGGCGTCGGCTCCGAGTTGCGCCACCCGCTGGGCATCACGATCGTCGGCGGCCTGATCGTCAGTCAGGCGCTGACGCTGTTCACCACGCCGGTGATCTACCTGGCCTTCGACCGGCTGGCGCAGCGGCTGCAAACCAGGGCGAGAGTCGCCGCATGAGGGTGTCCTCGATTTTCATCGTCCGGCCGGTTGCGACCACGCTGCTGACGGCGGCGATCGCCCTCGCAGGAGTCCTCGGGTACGTGATGCTGCCGGTGGCGCCGCTGCCGCAGTTGGACTTTCCGGTCATCTCGGTGCAGGCGTCCCTGCCGGGCGCGAGCCCCGACACGATGGCCGCCACCGTGGCTGCGCCGCTGGAACGATCGCTCGGAATCATCGCCGGCGTCAACGAAATGACCTCCTCCAGCACGCTCGGATCGTCGCGGATCAACTTGCAGTTCGATCTGTCGCGCGACATCGACGGCGCCGCGCGCGACGTGCAGGCCGCGATCAACGCGGCCCGGCCGCTGCTGCCGTCCGGATTGCCGAGCAATCCGACCTACCGCAAGGCCAATCCGGCGGACTCGCCGATCATGATTCTGACGCTGACCTCGGAGGCCCTGACGCGCGGCCAGATGTACGACGTCGCATCGACGGTGCTGGCGCAGCGGATCGCCCAGGTGATCGGCGTCGGTCAGGTCGACGTCAGCGGCAGCGCGCTGCCGGCAGTTCGTGTCGAGCTCAATATCGGTGCGCTGAACCGGGCCGGCATTCCCCTCGAGACGGTGCGTTCCGCGATCGCCGCGACCAACTCGAACCGGCCCAAGGGAATGATCGATGACGCGCAGCGCACCTGGGAGGTGGGTGCCAACGACCAGGCACGCACCGCCGCCGAATACCTGCCGCTGATCGTCGCCTATCACAACGGCGCGCCGGTGCGTCTGGCCGACGTGGGCAGCGTGCTGGATTCGGTGCAGGACATCCGCAACATGGCGCTGTCCAACGGCAAGGAGGCGATCCTGATCCTGGTGCGCCGCCAGCCGGGCGCCAACATCCTGGCGACGGTCGACCGGGTCAAGGCGCTGCTGCCCGTATTGCGCGCGTCGATCCCGGCCGCGATCGACATGCGGGTGATGATGGAGCGCACGCCAACGATCCGCACCTCGCTGCAGGAGACCCAGCGCACGCTGCTGATTGCGGTGTGCCTGGTCATTTTCGTGGTGTTCCTGTTCCTGCGCGATGCGCGGGCCGCACTGATTCCGGCGGTGGCGGTCCCGGTGTCGCTGATCGGCACATTTGCCGTGATGTACCTGAGCGGATTCAGCCTGAACAACCTGACCCTGATGGCGCTGACCATTTCGACCGGCTTCGTGGTCGACGACGCGATCGTGGTGCTGGAGAACATCAAGCGGCACGTCGAGGGAGGCATGGCGCCGATGCGGGCGGCGTTGCGCGGCGCGCGCCAGATCGGCTTCACCGTGTTGTCGATGAGCCTGTCGCTGATCGCGGTGTTCGTCCCGATCCTGGCGATGGGCGGGTTTCTCGGTCGCCTGTTCCGCGAGTTCGCGGTCACCTTGTCGGTCGCGATCCTGATCTCGCTGGTCGTTTCGTTGACCACCACGCCAATGATGTGCGCCCGGCTGCTGCGCCACGCAGCGCGCCCCGCCCTGGCGCCGGTGCAGTCGCGTTGGCGGCAACTCACCGCGACCCTGGCGAAGGGGTTCTGGAACCCGGTCACGCGGATCGGATCAGCGACCACTCTGGGCTACGAGCGCTCGTTGGTCGTTGCGTTGCGCCATCCGGTGATCACTCTGCTCGTGCTGGCCGTCACCATCGTGGCCAACGTGGTCCTCTTCGTGCGGATCCCGAAGGGACTGTTTCCGACGCAGGAAACCGGGTTGATCATGGGGGGCCTGCAGGCCGACCAGAGCACCTCGTTCCAGACGATGTCGAAGAAGCTCGCCGAGTTCCTTCAAGTCGTTGCCGCCGATCCGGCCGTTCAGACCGCCAACGGGTTTACCGGCGGCGGGCAGACCAACGGGGGCTTCGTCTTCGCCGTGCTCAAACCGATTGCCGTGACGCGCACCACCAGCGACCAGGTGATCGCGCGCCTGCGCGGTCAGCTGGCGCACGTGGCCGGCGCCAACCTGTTCATGCAGCCGGTGCAGGACCTGCGAACGGGAGCGCGCCAGAGCAATTCGGCGTACCAGTACACGCTGCAGGACGCCGACGTCAACGAGCTGCGCGCATGGGAGCCCCGCATCCGGGCCGCTCTGATCGGGCTGCCGGAGCTGGCCGACGTGAACACCGACGCCCAGGACAAGGGGCTGCGCACCTACCTTCAGGTCGACCGCAACGCGGTGGACCGGCTGAACCTGAACATGAACCTGGTCGACTCGACGCTGAACGACGCCTTCGGGCAGCGCCAGGTCTCGACCATCTACGAGCCGCTGAACCAGTATCACGTGGTGATGGAGGCTGCGCCGCAGTACCTGGAGCAGCCGTCGTCGTTGAACGATGTTTACGTGGTCTCACCGACAGGCGCACAGGTGCCGCTGGCGACGCTGGCAAAGTGGGAGATCTCCAACACGCCGCTGGCCGTCAATCACCAGGGGCTGCTGGCCGCCTCGACCCTCTCGTTCAACCTGCCGCTGGGCGTGTCGCTCGGGCAGGCCACCGCGGCGATCGAGCGGGCCATGGCGCAGATCGGCGTGCCATCGTCGCTCTCCGGCGGTTTCCAGGGCAGCGCCAAGTTGTTTCTGCAGTCCCTGTCCAGCGAGCCGCTGCTGATCCTGGCGGCGCTGGTGACCATCTACATCGTGCTGGGGATGCTCTATGAAAGCACCATCCACCCGATCACGATTCTGTCGACGCTGCCGTCGGCCGGGGTCGGAGCGGTGCTGGCCCTGATGGCCTCCAACACCGATTTCACGATCATGGCCCTGATCGGCGTGATCCTGCTGATCGGCATCGTGAAGAAGAACGCGATCATGATGATCGACGTGGCGATCGAAACGTCGCGTACCGAAGCGGTCGATCCGCGCGAGGCGATCCGGCGCGCCTGCCTGCTGCGCTTCCGCCCGATCATGATGACGACGATGGCCGCGCTGTTCGGCGCGTTGCCGCTGGTGGTGATCTCCGGCGAAGGCGCCCAGTTGCGCCAGCCACTCGGTATTTCGATCGTTGGGGGGCTGATATTGAGCCAGTTGCTGACCCTTTACACGACCCCTGTGGTTTACCTGAGCCTGGATCGGTTGCGCCTGAAGATCGCCGGCTGGCGCGCGGGCCGTGGCGTGCCAGGGCAGCGCGCGCCCCAGCCCACCGCGGTCGATCCAGGAAAGCCCCGATGAGGTCCGCTCTTAGCCCCTTGGCAGGCCTGCCGGTCGCCCTGCTGCTGGCCGCCTGCGCGGTCGGGCCGGACTATGTGCGGCCGGCGATGCAGCTGCCCGTCGGGTACAAGGAAGACCCGAACTGGAAGCCGGCGCAACCGTCCGACGACAAGATGCCGTCGGCCTGGTGGAAGGTCTTCGATGACGGCCAGCTCGACACGTTCGCTCTGGAGGTCGCCACGGCCAACCAGGACGTCCGGGTGGCCGAGGCCAATTACCGCCAGGCCGACGCGCTGGCCCGCCAGGCGTTCGACACGCTGTTTCCGGTGGTCAACCTGAACGCGTCCAGCGTCCGCAGCCAGGGCTCCAGCGGCAGCACGGCCTCGCGCAGCGCCCGGCCGACCACATTCAACTCGATCACGCTGAGCACGTCGTGGGAGCTCGATCTATGGGGCGGCCTGCGACGCAGCCTGGAGCAGGCACAGGCTTCGGCACAGGCCAGCGCGAGCGACCTTGCCGCCACCACGCTCAGCCTGCAGGGCCAGCTGGTGTCGGATTACCTGTCGCTGCGGGTCGCCGACGAGCAACGGCGGCTGCTGGAGGACGCGGTCCAGGACTACGAGAAGTCGCTGCAACTCACCGAGAGCCGCTACCGGGCCGGGGTCGCGGCGCGCAGCGACGTGTCGCAGGCGCAAGCCCAGCTCGAAGCCACCCGCGCACAGGCGATCGACGTGCGCATCTCGCGTGCTCAACTCGAGCACGCGATCGCGATACTGATCGGCAAAGCGCCGGCGGATGTCTCGATCGACTCGCAGCCCTACAAGTTGCAGTTCCCCGAGGTGCCGGCCCAGCTGCCGGCCACGCTGTTGGAGCGCCGACCCGACGTGGCCGCCGCCGAGCGGCGCGCAGCCGCCGCCAACGCCCAGATCGGCGTGGCCACGGCCGCGTTCTTCCCCACCGTGAGCCTGGACGTGACCGGCGGCTTCTCGGCGCCGTCCCACGCCTCGCTGTTCTCGACGCCGGCCCGCGTCTGGTCCCTGGGGCCCACGCTGGCCCAGAAGCTGTTCGACTCGGGCGCCCGCTTCGCCGCGCGCGATCAGGCCGTGGCCGGCTGGGACGCGGCCTCCGCCACGTACCGCAAGACGGTGCTGACGGCGCTGCAGAGCGTCGAGGACAGCCTGGCCTCGCTGCGGATACTGGCCCAGGAAGCCGTGGTCGAGGCCGCCGCGGTCAAGGCCGCGCAGGAGTCGCTCGCGTTGACGATCAGCCAGTACAAGGGCGGCACGGTCAGCTACCTGAACGTGATCACGGCCCAGACGACCGAGCTGACCAGCCGTCAGAATGCACTGACGATCGACGGACGCAGGGCCGCTGCTACGGTGCAGTTGATCCAGGCCCTTGGAGGCGGCTGGGAAGCGCCGGCGGCCCGGTAGTGCCATCCGACGCCAAAACCGATTCGGCACGTGCCGGTCTTCCGACCGAGCCGGTATCGACCGGCCGCTTTCTGCAAATCTTCTCGGCGGTGATGCTGCCGATATTCCTGGCTGCGGCCGATCAGACGCTGCTGGCCACGGCCACCCCCAGCATCGCGGCCGACCTGGGGGGCCTGCGCGACACGACCTGGGTGTCGGTCGCCTACCTGATCGCGATGACGGTCAGCGTGCCGCTGTACGGCCGGCTGGGCGACCGTTACGGCCGGCGCGACACGCTGCTGGTGGCGCTGGGGATCTTCAGCGTCGGGTCGGTCGCGTGCGGATCGGCCCCCTCGCTCGCAATGCTGGTGGCGTCGCGCGTGCTGCAGGGCTTGGGCGGGGGTGGCCTGATGGTGATGTCGCAGGCCCTGATCGGCGAACTGGTGCCGCCGCGCGAGCGCGCGCGATTCCAGGCCTATTTTGCGACCAACTTCACGCTCGCCAACGTGGGCGGCCCGCTGATCGGCGGTCTGGTGGTGCACCATGCCAGCTGGCGGTGGCTGTTTCTGGCCAATCTGCCGCTGTGCGCGCTGGCGAGCTGGCGCCTGCTGCGACTGCCGCGCGGAAGCGGAGATGCGCGGGCGGCGCCGGCCGATCCGATCGGGGCCATCGTGTTCGCTGCGGCGGTCACGGCCTCGCTGATCTGGGCCACCTTCGCCGGTTACCGCTTTACGTTTACCTCGATCACCAGCGTGGCGCTGGTTGCGGGGAGCCTCCTGCTTTGGGCGATGCTGATCACGCGCGAGCTGCGGCGGCGCGATCCGTTTCTGCCGATCGAGTTGCTGCGCGACCGGTCGATGCGCTATCTGAGCCTAAGCGTCGTTTCGTTCGCATCGTGCCTGTTCGCGTTGATCTTCTTCCTGCCCGTGCTGCTGCAGATCGGCCACGGCGCCGACGCCCGCCAGGCCGGAGCGCTGCTGCTGCCGCTGACGCTCGGCATCGTCGCCGGCTCCACCGTCACGGGCCGCATCGTCAGCCGCACCGGCCGGCCGGCCCGGATGCCGGTGGCGGGCCTGTTGATCTCGTGCGTGGCGCTGATCCTGATGGGCGCGCTGCCCGCCCGCAGTGACCTGATCGCCGCGTGTGGTGCGCTGTGCGGTTTCGGCTTCGGCAGCGTGATGCCGAGCGCGCAAATCATCAGCCAGACGCTGGCCGGGCGGGAACGGTTGGGCGCAGCGGCCTCGATCGTTTCACTGTCGCGCTACTCGGGCGCCGCCCTCGGAACGGCAATCTTCGGGGCCGTTGTGTTCGCGCTGGCGCCCGGCAGCTCCGGCCGGATCGACCTGCACAGCCTGACCCCCGAAACGGCGACACAGCTGAGCCAGGCGATCCGGATCGGCTTCGGCGCCCTGGCAGCGGTAGCCGCTATCGGGGCCTGGTTCGCTTCGCGCATCCAGCAGATCCGGCTTTGACGGCCGCCGTCCCCCATTTCCGACACCTGTCTTGCACCTGCACGGTGCACAAGGCTGCCAGCGCGCGCCCATTTCGTGCATCCTGGAGCGCCATTTTGGCTCTATTGCACTGGACGCCCGCCAGGCGTGGAATTTGCATGACCTGATTCTCCAATGTCTGCACAGCCCGGGCAGTCGCAGTCGCAGTCGACGTCGTTCGCCCCCTTCAACGAGATGTACGGGGCCGACGGGTGCGCGCGTTCCCATTACCGCGAGTACGAGTCGTGGCTGTCGCGTCAGAGCGATGACCTGATGCGGTTGAAGCGCTCGGAGGCCGACCTCGTATTCCGGCGCGTGGGCATCACCTTTGCGGTGTATGGCGAAAGCGCCGGAACCGAGCGGCTGATTCCCTTCGATGTGATTCCCCGCATCATTCCGGCGGCCGAGTGGCGCCAGCTCGAAACGGGGCTGCGCCAGCGCGTCAAAGCGCTGAACCTGTTCCTGCACGACATCTACCACGACGGTGAAATCGTCAAGGCCGGGCGGATTCCGGCCGAGGCGGTCTTCGGCAATTCGCAGTACCGGCCGCAGATGAAGGGAGTCGACGTACCGGGCGGCATCTACGCGCACGTGGGCGGAATCGACATCGTGCGGGCCGACGGCGGCGAGTTCTACGTCCTCGAGGACAACCTGCGCGTGCCCAGCGGCGTGTCGTACATGCTGGAAAACCGCCGGATGATGATGCGCCTTTTCCCGGACCTTTTTACCTCCAACCGGGTGGCCCCGGTCGAGCACTACCCGGACCTGCTGCTGGAGAACCTGCGCTCGGTCGCGCCGGTTGGGGTCGACGACCCGACCGTGGTGCTGCTGACACCGGGGATGTACAACTCGGCGTATTTCGAGCACGCGTTCTTAGCCCAGCAGATGGGCATCGAGCTGGTCGAGGGCCAGGATCTGTTCGCGCAGGACACGGGCGTGTACATGCGCACCACACGCGGCCCGAAGCGCGTGGACGTGATCTACCGCCGCATCGACGACGATTTCCTGGATCCGACCGTGTTTCGGAAGGATTCCACGCTGGGGGTGCCGGGACTGCTGGACGTGTACCGCGCGGGGCGCGTGACGCTCGCCAATGCGATCGGCACCGGGGTGGCGGACGACAAGTCGATCTACCCGTTCGTTCCCGACATGATCGACTTCTACCTGGGCGAGAAGCCGGTGCTGGCCAATGTGCCGACCTACAAGTGCCGCAACCGCGACGAGCTGCAGTATGCGCTGGACCACCTGGCGCAGCTGGTCGTGAAGGAAGTTCACAACGCGGGCGGCTACGGGATGCTGATCGGGCCGTGCTCCACCGTCGAGGAGCTGGACGAATTCCGGCGCAGGCTGTGCGCCCACCCCGAGAACTACATTGCGCAGCCGACCCTGGCCCTGTCGACCTGCCCGACTTACGCCGAATCGGGCGTGGCGCCGCGGCACGTCGACCTGCGCCCGTTTGTGCTGTCGGGTCAGCAAACCGCCCTGGTGCCCGGCGGGCTGACCCGGGTCGCGCTGCGCGAAGGCTCCCTGATCGTCAATTCGTCCCAGGGCGGCGGCACCAAGGACACCTGGGTGCTGGGGCGCTGATGCTCAGTCGCACGGCCGACCACCTGTTCTGGATGGCGCGCTACATCGAGCGCGCCGAGAACACGGCGCGGATGCTGGACGTGACCGTCGCGACCTCCCTGCTGCCGATGTCGCGCGAGTCGGCCGAGCGCGGCTGGCGTGCCATGCTGGGTATTTCCGAGCTGCTGCCGGCTTTCGACGCGCGCTTTGCGACGTTGACCGCGAACGATGTGCTCGAATTCATGGTGGGCGATCCGAGCAACCGGTCCTCGATCATCAGCTGCCTGCAGGCGGCACGCGAAAACGCGCGGGCGGTGCGCGGCGCCCTGACGACCGACGTGTGGGAGACCCACAACGACACCTGGTTGCAGCTGCAACAGCACCTGAAAGCCGGCCTGCTGCAGCGCGATCCGCACGAGTTCTTCGAGTGGGTCAAGTTCCGCTCGCACCTGTCGCGAGGCGTAACCATCGGCACGATGCTGAAGGACGAGGCCTTCTATTTCATCCGCCTGGGCACCTTTCTGGAGCGCGCCGACAACACGGCCCGGATCCTGGACATCAAGTTTCACGGCGCGGAGCTGCCCGAGGGGGCGATACCGCCACCGGCCGAAACGAAGGAAGAGCCGTACCTGGATTTCTACTACTGGGCCGCGGTGCTGCGTTCGGTGTCGGCCTTCGAGATCTACCGCAAGGTATACCGCGACGTGATCACCCCCTCGCGCGTGGCCGAGCTGCTGATGCTGCGCGGCGACATGCCGCGCTCGCTGCTGGCGTCCTTGAACGAGGTCTGCACCAACCTCGAGCAGGTCCGCAACGACCAGTCCGACGAGACCTCGCGCCGCGCCGGTCTGCTGCGCGCCGAGCTCCAATACGGGCGAATCGACGACATCCTGGATACGAGCCTGCACGTTTTCCTGACTTCGTTTCTGAAGCGTGTCAACGATCTGGGGCAACGCATCAGCCACGACTTCCTGGTGCCCCTGATGGCCCGCTAATGGCCTCAAGAAAAACCCGCTCTCCGATGCGGGCGCCGGTTTAACATCGTGCGATCGAAACGAGAGGCGCGGCCGCGCTGCGGCGGCCAGCCGGGACCAGATGACCTACTGCGTGGGAATGCGGCTGAACGACGGGCTGGTGTTCCTGTCAGATTCGCGCACCAATGCCGGAGTCGACCAGATCTCGACCTTCCGCAAGATGACCGTGTTCGAGCACCCGGGCGAGCGGCTGATGGTGCTGCTGAGCGCGGGCAACCTGGCGATCACCCAGGCGGTGCAGCAAATCGTGTGCGAGCACCTTTCGCCCGATCGGACTTCGGTCTGGAATGCCGGCGGCATGCTCGAGTCGGTGCGCGTGGTGGGCGATGCGGTGCGCCAGGTGCACGCGCGCGACGCGGCCGCGCTGAAGGAAGGCGGCATCGAATTCAACTGCAGCTTCGTATTCGGCGGCCAGATCCGTGGCGAATCGATGCGGTTGTTCCAGGTCTATGCGGCGGGCAATTTCATCGAAGCCACCAACGAGAATCCGTATTTCCAGATCGGCGAGTCCAAGTACGGCAAGCCGATCATCGATCGGGTCCTTTCACCGACCACCCGCCTGGACGAGGCCGCCAAGTGCGCGCTGGTGTCGATGGACTCCACGCTTCGGTCCAACATTTCGGTGGGGCTGCCGCTGGACCTGCTGGTCTACGAGGTCGACCGGCTGCGGGTCACGAAGTTCGTCCAGATCGACCAGGACAACGAATACATGCATTTGATCCGCAACACCTGGGGCGCACGGCTGCGGCAGGTCTTTTCCGAAATTCCCGACCCCACCTGGCGCAGCGCCCCCAGTCCGGCGCAGACGCCGCGGCTGCAGACGTCGTCGTGTGCTCCGGTGCGTGCCCCGCTGCCGGCCGGACTGGACGCCGATCAGCCGCCCGGGTCGCAGCCGTTTCAGCTGGTCGCGCAAACCCCTCAGCCACGCAGCGCCGATTGAGCGTTCTCGAAGGAATCGGGAACGACCGCCCTCACTGCCGAGCCGACCCGCTTCGTCGATGATCCACGTCGCCTTGAGTCACCTGACCCGCTATCGGTACGACCGGCGCGTCAGCCTCTCACCCCAGGTCGTTCGTCTGCGTCCGGCCCCGCATTGCCGCACCCCGGTGCTGTCTTATTCGCTGAACGTCGCGCCGCAGACCCACTTCATCAACTGGCAGCAGGACCCGTTCTCGAACTACCTGGCCCGCCTGGTCTTTCTGGAAAAGACGGACCAGCTGCAGGTGAAGGTCGACCTGGTGGCCGAGATGTCGGTCTACAACCCGTTCGATTTCTTTCTCGAGCCGGTCGCCGAGATGTTTCCGTTCGCTTACGAGGCGCCGCTCGAGCACGATCTTCGCCCCTACCTGGCCCGCGGCGAGTGCGGACCCCTGCTGCGCCGGTATCTGGAGAAGGTCGACCGGCGGCCGCAGCGCACCATCGATTTCCTGGTCGACTTGAATCAGCAGCTTCGGCGCGCGATCGAATACCTGATCCGGATGGAGCCGGGCGTGCAGACGCCGGAGCACACGCTGCGTTCGGGCAGCGGATCCTGTCGCGACACCGGCTGGCTGCTGGTTCAGATCCTCAGGCACCTGGGCCTGGCGGCGCGCTTCGTCTCGGGCTATCTGATCCAGCTCAAACCCGACGTGCCGGCGCTCAATGGCCCGTCCGGCGCCGCTTCCGATTTCACCGACCTGCACGCCTGGTGCGAGGTGTACCTGCCGGGGGCGGGCTGGATCGGGCTGGATCCGACCTCGGGGCTGTTCGCCGGCGAGGGTCACCTGCCGGTGGCCTGCACGCCCGAGCCCGATTCGGCAGCGCCGGTCAGCGGCAGCGTCGACGAATGCGAAGTGCAGTTCGATCACGAAATGCAGGTGCAGCGCATTCTCGAATCACCGCGCGTGACCAGGCCCTACACCGATCCGCAGTGGAGCGCGATCGATGAGCTGGGGCGCCAGGTCGACGCGCAGCTCACCCGGATGGACGTGCGGCTGACGATGGGGGGAGAGCCGACCTTCGTCGCGGTCGAAGACCGCGACGCGGACGAATGGAACACGACTGCGCTCGGGCCGAAAAAGCGCGGCTATGGCATCGAGCTGCTGCACCGGCTGCGGGAGAAGTACGGTGCAGGCGGCTTCGTCCATTTCGGGCAGGGCAAATGGTATCCGGGCGAGCAGCTGCCACGCTGGGCCCTGTCGATGTTCTGGCGCACCGATGGCCTGCCCTGCTGGAACGACCCGTCGCTGTTCGACGACGAACGCGCCCCCGGGCGTTACCAGGCGCAGGACGCACTGGCCTTCATCCGGCCGCTGTGCGCACGCCTGGGCCTGGATGCGGCCTTCGCGATACCGGGCTACGAGGACGTCTGGTATTACCTGTGGCGCGAGCGGCGCCTGCCGACCAATGTCGACCCGTTCGATTCGCGCCTGGACGACGAGATGGAACGCGCGCGCCTGTGCCGCGTGTTCTCGCAGGGCCTGTCCAAGGTGATCGGCTACGCGCTGCCGATCCAGCGCGACCGCAGCACCCCCTCGCGCGAACCGCTCTGGATCACCGGCCCCTGGTTTCTGCGCGACGAGCGCATGTACCTGATCCCCGGTGATTCGCCGATGGGCTACCGCCTGCCGCTGGAGTCGCTGCCGTGGGTGTCGGAGGCGGAATTTCCGCACGCGATCGAGCGCGATCCCTTCGCGCCGCGTCCGGCCCTGCCGGAGCCGGCGACGCTGCGCCGGCAGTTTGCGGGGCGGCCGACCGAGGTCGAACGAGGTGCGGCTCCCCGTCGCTTCGAATCGGCCAGCCGCCTGACCCGCACGGCCCTGTGCGTGGAGGCGCGCGACGGCATCCTGTACGTGTTCTTTCCGCCGATCACCGAGCTGGAGGATTACCTGGAGTTGCTGGCGGCGGTGGAAGCCACCGCGGCCGAGCGCGGCGTCCGCGTGGTACTGGAAGGCTACCCGCCGCCGCCCGATCCGCGTCTGCGGCACCTGTCGATCACCCCGGATCCCGGTGTGATCGAGGTGAATATCCATCCGGCCGCCAGCTGGGGCGAGCTGGTCGATCGGACCGAATTCCTGTACGAGGCGGCGCGCCTTTCGCGTCTGTCGCCCGAGAAGTTCATGCTGGACGGACGCCACACCGGCACCGGCGGCGGCAACCACTTCGTTCTGGGTGGAGCGACGGCTGCCGACAGCCCGCTGTTGCGCCGGCCCGACCTGCTGGCCAGCCTGGTGCGCTACTGGCACAACCATCCGGCACTGTCGTTCCTGTTCTCGACGCTGTTCATCGGTCCGACCAGCCAGGCGCCGCGGGTGGACGAGGCTCGCGACGAGCAGCTGTACGAGCTGCAGATCGCATTCGACGAGTTGCGGCGTCTGGACGCGCAGGACGGGGGCGCGCTGCCCTGGCGCGTCGATCGGCTGTTTCGCAACCTGCTGGTCGACGTCACCGGCAACACGCACCGCGCCGAATTCTGCATCGACAAGCTGTACTCGCCGGACGGCCCGGCCGGCCGCCTGGGCCTGCTCGAGATGCGCGCGTTCGAAATGCCCCCGCATCCGCGCATGAGCCTGGTGCAGCAGCTGATGCTGCGTGCGCTGGTGGCGCGCTTCTGGAGCCGGCCCTACACCGAGCCGCTGACGCGCTGGGCTACGGCGCTGCACGACCGCTTCCTGCTGCCGACCTTCGTCCAGATGGACCTGGAAGACGTGCTGGAAGAGCTGGGCCGCGCGGGGTACCGGTTCGATCCGGCCTGGTTCGCGCCGCATTTCGAATTCCGCTTTCCGCGCTATGGCGCGGTGTCCGCGCAAGGCATCGACCTCACGCTGCGAGGCGCTCTGGAGCCGTGGCACGTGCTGGGCGAGCAGCCCGCGGCCGGCGCGACCGCCCGTTACGTCGACTCTTCGCTCGAAAGAATCGAATTGCACGTCAGTGGCCTGAACGACAACCGCCACCTGATCACGGTCAACGGGCGCGCCGCGCCGCTGCAGCCGACCGGGCGCGTGGGCGAATTTGTCGGCGCGGTCCGCTACCGCGCCTGGCAGCCGCCGAACTGCCTGCACCCGACCATCGGGTCCCACGCGCCGCTGACCTTCGACATCGTCGACACCTGGATGCGGCGCTCCCTGGGCGGCTGCCGCTACCATGTCGCGCACCCGGGCGGGCGCCACTACGAGATCTTTCCCGTCAACGCGTACGAGGCCGAAAGCCGACGGCTGGCCCGCTTCGAGCAGATCGGCCACACGCCGGGCGAGATGATCGTTCAGCGGCACCGACGCAGTCTCGAATATCCGTTCACGCTGGACTTGCGCCGCCCGTAAAATTCCATCGAGCCACCCGTGAGCCAGGCCGACCTGCAACTCGAAGACTCCGAAGACCCGACGATCGCGGCTGCGCGCCTGGCAGGCCCGGTGACGAGCGGGCATTTCGACGAGTTGCGCGACCCGCTGGGCGCCTTGCGGCCGCCCTGGGGCGAGTTCTTCGCGAAGCTCGGCCCTGCCGCGATCGCCGACTTCGACCGCCGCGCGGCGCTGCTGGCCCGCCAGGTGCACGAGGACGGAATTACCTACAACGTGTACAGCGACCAGCACGGCTCGGCCAACCGCTGGTCGCTGGACCTTTTGCCGTTCATCGTCTCGCGCGAGGACTGGGCCCAGATCGAACCGGGGATCGTCCAGCGGGCGGGCCTGCTGTCGGCCATCCTGCGCGACGTGTATGGCGAGCAGCGCCTGCTGAAGGACGGCCTGCTGCCGCCGGCGCTGGTGTTCGGCAATCCGGGCTACCTGCGGCCGCTGCACGGCAGCGAGCCGGTCGGCGGGCGGTTCCTGCACATCGTCGGGTTCGACCTGGCGCGCGGGCCGGACGGGCGCTGGTGGGTGGTCGGGCAACGGACTCAGGCGCCCTCGGGTCTGGGCTACGCGCTGCAAAACCGCATCCTGGTCTCCAGACTCTTTGCCGATGGTTTCCGGGCGATGCACGTGCAGCGGCTCGCGTCGAGCTTCCGTCGCCTGCTGGATACGTTGACCCGGCTGGCGCCGCGCGACGACAGCGAAACGCCCCGCATCGTGCTGCTGACTCCCGGCCCCTACAACGAGACCTATTTCGAGCACGCTTACCTGGCGCGCTACCTGGGAATTCCACTGGTCGAGGGCAACGACCTCACCGTGCGTGGCGAGCGGCTGTACCTGCGCACGCTGCACGGGCTGCAGCGGGTCCACGGGGTGTTGCGCCGGCTGGACGACGCCTGGTGCGATCCGCTCGAGCTGCGTCCGGATTCGGCGCTCGGCGTGCCCGGCCTGCTGCAGGCGGTGCGCGCCGGCCAGGTGCTGGTGTCCAATGCGATCGGATCGGGGTTCCTTGAATCGCACGCGGTGCACGGGTTCCTGCCCGCCATCGCGCGCGCCATGCTCGGAGCCGACCTGCTGCTTCCGGCGCGCGCCACGTGGTGGTGCGGCGAGGAGGCGGCGCGCCGCGACGCGCTCGGGCACCTGGATCGCGCGCTGATCCGCGCCAGTTATCCGGGCGCGATCCCGGAGCCACCCGCCGATGCCGAAGGCATGCCGGTGAACCTGGTCGAATTGCGCGAACGGATCGACGCCGATCCGCAGCTGTACACGGTGCAGGCCTACCTGCCCTTTTCCCAGACTCCGACCTGGCGGCGCCGCGCGCTGGCGCCGCGCGTTGCGGTGATCCGCACCTACGCGGTCGCCGATCTGGACGGCGGCTGGCGCGCCCTGCCGGGCGGGTTGACGCGGATCGGTGAGCGCCAGAAGGACGTGTCGATGCAGCGCGGCGGCAGCAGCGCGGACACCTGGGTGATCACCGGCGGCGAGGTCGACACCGACACCTTGCTGGACCGCAAATCGCGTCACGACGAGGTGGGCCGGCGCCGCATCATCACCAGCCGGGCCGCCGAAAACCTGTTCTGGATGGGCCGCTACACGGAGCGGACCGACAACGCGGTGCGCGCGGTCCAGAACGTCCTTTCCGCACTGCACGCGAACGAGGCGATCGCGCCGCCCGTGCTGCACGCGATCGGACGGCTGGGCACCGCCTTCGGGCTCGTGCCGGCGGCCGCGCCCTCCCCGGCGACCAGCGGGCGCGTGTTCGAGCGAACGCTGCTGGCTGGATTGACCGACTTGAACGGCTCGACCAGCGTCGCCTTCGACCTGGCCGCGCTGGTCCGCAACGCGGCCGAGCTGCGCGACCGGCTGGCGGTCGAACACTGGCAGTTGATCGACCGCACGGCACGGGACTTCGCCGCCGCGCTGCCGCACGGCGATCCCACCCGCACCGCCGAGGATGCACTGCCGCCGCTGGCGGCGGTCAGCACGGGTATCCGGGCCGTCACTGGCGCCCAGGCCGACGGCATGACGCGCGACGATGGATGGCGCCTGCTGACCGTGGGCCGCCAGATCGAGCGGCTGGCCGCAACCAGCGCGACGCTGATCGCGCTGTTCGAAATGGACGCCATCAGTCACGAGGTCGGATTCGACCTGGCCCTGGCCCTGTTCGACAGCACGATCACGTACCGTTCGCGCTATCCGGGCCGGCAGGAGCTGGACGCGCTGATCGATCTGCTGGTGCTGGACGCGTCCAACCCGCGCGCAACGGCGTGCACGGTCCAGTTGCTGGCGCGCGAGGTGGCAGCGCTGGCGGCGTCGGCCGGATCGCTGCCGGCGCCTGGCGGGGATGGCCTGCTCGAAGCCAACCTGGGCGCGACCTTGCCCGGATTGTGCGAACGCGATGCGCAGGGTCGATGGCCCCAGCTCGTCGGTCTGGCCACCCGCCTGCGGGGATGGGCGTTCGAGCTGTCCGACTGGATCGGATTGCAGTATTTCGCGCACGCCGAGGCGCCGATGCGCTCGATGATCGCCTGAGCTGCCGATGCAGGGCACGCTGCTGTCGGTTTCGCATACGACCGAGTACCGCTACTCCACGCGGGTCGAGCTCGCCCACCATATCGCTCACCTGACGCCGCGATCCGACCACCTCCAGCAGCTGGAGCAGTGCGAGCTCACCATCGACCCGCCGCCCAACGAACTGCGCGACGGCATCGACGCGTTCGGCAACACCCGTTCCTTCTTCTCCTTCTATGCTCCGCACGAACGCTTGCACGTGCAGGCCTGCAGCCGCCTGCGCATGCTGGGGCGCACCGGGGAGCTCGATCCGGCCGCCAGCCCCGATTGGGAAGCGGTGCGCGAATCGTTGCAGTACCGGGCCGGCACACCGTTCGTGCCGGCGTCCGAATTCGTTTTCGCCTCGCCCTACGTCCCGCGCGACCGGGAGCTTGCGCAGTACGCGCGGGCAAGCTTCGAGACGGGCCGACCGCTGCTCGAAGCGGCGATCGACCTGATGCACCGGGTCCACGCCGATTTCAAGTACCGCCCCGCCAGCACCGAGGTGTCCACTCCGCTGCTGCAGGCGTTTCGAGCGCGCACCGGCGTGTGCCAGGATTTTTCGCACGTGATGATCGGCTGCCTGCGGTCGATCGGATTGTCGGCGCGCTACGTCAGCGGCTATCTGGTCAGCAGCGGCGCCCCGCAGCGGCCGCGCCCGGTCGGCGCCGAGGCCTCGCACGCCTGGGTGTCGGTCTTCTGCCCGCCACTGGACTGGGTCGACCTGGATGCGACCAACGACACGATTCCCGAGCAGAACCACGTGACGGTGGCGCTCGGACGCGACTACGGCGACGTGGCTCCGCTGCGCGGCGTGATCCGGGGCGGCGGCGAGCACGAGCTCGTCGTCGCCGTACGGGTCGGCGAGCCGGGGGCCTGCGATCAGCGCGGCGGCAAGGAGGACGCCGGGGTAGACGGCACGCCCGGCGGATAGGCCGGCAGCAGCGGCGGCGGTGGCGGCAGCCCCGGGGGAGCTTTCTTCAAAGCTTCCAGCAGGTAATTGACGCCGGCTTCGAGCTGCACGTCGTGCCCCGTTTCCCAGTCCGAGGGTGAATCGTCCACGACGATGTCGGGATCGACCCCGTGGTTCTCGATGGCCCAGGTCGAATCCAGGTCGTAGATGCCGTTCTCCGGCACCGTGATGTAGCCGCCATCGAGCAGGAACCATTCGCCGCGTATCCCGCGCACGCCGCCCCAGGTGCGCGTTCCGATCAGGGGACCCAGCCCGTACTTGCGGAAGTAGTACGGGAAAAGATCTCCGTCCGACCCCGAGTAATGGTTCAGCAGGCACACCTTCGGGCCATTCAGGGTCTGCTGGGGAAGCGTGGTTGGAGCACGATTCCGATTCGTGTCCATTCCGACCAGAACCCGGCGCAGCCGCTCCAGCACGATCTGGTCGATGAAGCCGCCTCCGTTCCAGCGCTCGTCCACCACCAGCGCCTGCTTGTCCAGCTGTGGGTAAAACTGCCGGATGAACTGATCCATCCCGACCGCGTACATGTCGGACAGATACACGTAGCCGATCCGCCCGCCCGAAAGCCGGTCCACCAGCGCCCGGTTGTGGTCGATCCATTCCTTCTGGCGCAGCGGCAGCTCGGTCTTCACGGGCTGCACCACCACGTCGCGGCGCTTGCCTGCGGGCGCGTCCGCTATCGTGAGTTTCACCGTTGCGTCCAGCTTGCCGACCAGCAGACTGTACGGATCGACCGGTGCTTTCAATTCGACATCGTCGATCGCCAGCAGATAGTCGCCCTCGTGCACATCGAGCCCCGGCACGTTCAGCGGCGGCCGGTAGTACTCGCGCGTGTTATCGCCCGGGTAGATCTTGGCCAGGCGGTAGCGCCCGGAGGCGGCGTCGAGCGCGAAGTCGGCTCCCAGGAAGGCCGTCGGCACCCTGCGCTCGGCCGGCATTTCGTCGCCCCCTCCCACGTAGGTGTGCGAGTTGCTCAATTCGCCGATCACCTCCCCGATCAGGTAGTTCAGATCGGTGCGCGACCCGACCAGCGGCAGCAGCTTCTCGTACTGCGCGCGCACGGCAGTCCAGTCCACGCCGTTCATCTTCGTGCTGAAGAAAAAATCGCGCTCGATTCGCCACGCGTTGGCGAACATTTCGTTCCATTCGTGCCGGGGCTCGATGCGCACCCGCATGTGCGATAAATCCAGCGTCTTGGGCCCATCGTCGCCGTCGCCGCCCCTGCCCGCGCTCGGACCCGGACCCTGGGCCCTGGCGTCGGCGACGATGTATTTCTTCTCGAGCTTGTACAGGACCTTGCCACCATCGGCCGAGATCGCGTAGTCGCCCAGGCCCTGAACCACGATCGCGTCCTTGCGCTTCTTCAGGTCGAACAGGTGCAGCTCGGGCTTTTCTCCCGGCAACGGGCCTTCGATCAAGTCGCTCGGCACGGTCAGGTAGAACAGGCGATCGTCACGGCTGTCCAGTCGGGTGATGTTGGCCGCCTGCACCGGCACCCGGTCGACCCGCTGCATCAGGCCGTCCAGGTCGATCTTGACCGGTTTGCTCGCGCCGGGCTTCCAAGGCGGCGCCGTCTCGCCCGCGGGCTGCCCCGCCTTGCCCTCGTCGGCGCCCTTGCCTGCGTCCTGCTTGCCGGCCTCGGGGACTCCTTCGTCCGAGCGGGGCGCGAACGGCGAGGCGGCGCCGCGCGCGAGCGTGGCCACGTAGATACCGGTCATCTTCAAGGTCGCCACGTTGAATTCGGCCTGGCTGAACGTCGGGTTCTCGTGGCGCGTGGACAGGAAGAACAGGTACTTGCCGTTGGGATCGAACACCGGGGAGAAATCGTTGGCGAGCGCCTCGCTGACCCGGGTCGCTTTGCGCGCCTCGACGTCGTAGAGCCAGATGCCGGCTTGCTGGTTGGTCGCGGTAGTGCTGTACGCGAGCCATTTTCCATCCGGCGACCAGGAATAGTCATGGATCTCGTTGTACGGATCACGCGCCACTTCCCTGGGCCCGCCGCCGTCGATGGACACGGTCCACAACCGGTGTTCGTTGTCCGAAAAGGCGAGGCGGTCGCCCCCCGGCGACCAGCGAGGCGTGTAGAAGTAGCCGCTCGCAAAATGGGTGATCACTTTTTCCGGCCCGCCTTCGGCCGCGCGCACCGCGACCTGCTGCTCGCCGCTGGCATCGGTCGTGTACGCGATCGTCTTGCCGTCCAGCGACCAGCTCGGATGGTCCTCGTCCGCACCGGGACTCTGGGTCAGGTTGCGCGTATTGCCGAATTCGGCCGGAATCGTGAACAGATCGCCGCGCGCCGAGAAGACGGCCCGCTTGCCGTTCGGCGCCAGGGCGAAATCGGTCAGCTGCGCCATGTCCTGGTCGCGAATGTGCGGGCTGGCGTCCACCCAACGCGGGCCGGTGCGGGTGCCGTCATCGGGAACCGTCACGCTCAATGTGTGCAGATGCTCCGACGGCAGATCCAGCACGTACAGGTTGCCGCCCTTTTGAAACACGATGCCGGCGTCGTCCCCTTCGGCCGAACCCAGACTCGGAAAATCGATGTCATAGTCCAAAAAATGCGTCACCTGCCGGAACTCGCCGCCAGCGGTGTCGTAGGACCAGATGTTGGCGCGGTGGTTGGCGTCGTGGTCGGCCAGGAAGTAGATCGTCTGCCGGTACCACATCGGGGAAGTTTCGGTACCCGGCCAGTCCGTCACATGCGTGAGCTTCAGCGTGGTGAAGTCGTAAATGTCGATGTCCTGCGCCAGCCCGCCCTCGTAGCGCTTCCAGGTGCGGAAATTGCGGAAGATCCGATTGAACGCGATCTTGCCGCCGTCCGGGCTGTAGCTGATCAGCCCCCCACGGTCCAGCGGCATCGGCTGCGCCAATCCGCCGTCGATCGATACCGTGTACAGCTTTGGCCACGCAACGTTCGGTGCCTGGCGCCTCGACAGAAACACGATGCGCCGGGAATCGGGGGTCCACGTGACCACCATGTTGCTGGGCCCCCATCGCATCGGAGCGTCGTCGACCACATCGGAAGTGAAGGTCAGGCGTCGCGCGGGACCTCCCGTGGCCGGGATCACGTACACGTCGCGATTGCCCTGGTAGTCGGCGGTGAAGGCGATCCAGCGACCATCCGGTGAGAAGCGGGGCATCAGGTCGCGGCCGGGCTCCGAGGTCAGGCGCACGGCCGTTCCGCCGGTTCGCGCGACCGCCCACAGGTTGTCGTGCGCGGCGAACACAATCGTGTTGCCGTGCAGCGTGGGAAATCGCATCAAGACGTGGCTGGGCTCATCGGCGCCTGCCAGGCTGCAACAGCCGGCGGTCAGGATCGAAGCGAAAATCCGGGCAAACCGCATCGAGCACCCTCCGTGTTGTTCGTCTGTGTTCTGGTGGCGCCAGATGGTAACGTTGAAGCATGGATCATCACCCTGCCCAAACAATGGGATTCGCAAACCGCCTTCGCACTGGCAGGTCCTGGCGCCGCGCTGCCTGGGCAGCGGGCGCGCTGCTGCTCGTTTGCGGGTCGGCGCCCGGGCAGATGCCCCCGATGGGCGATTTTTCCGGTTATCAACAAATCGACCGCGCCCAGGTGCTGGCCCAGCTGGCGCAGGCGACGGCTCACGCGCCAGCCGATTTCAGCTCGAAGAACCTGTCGGGCCTGAACCTGGCGGGCGTGGACTTCAAGCACGCCAACTTGACCGCCGCAGTGCTGAACAGCGCCGACTTGTCGGGCGCCGATCTGTCCGGTTGCAATCTGACGGTGAGTTTCGCCGAGCGGGCCAACTTGCAGCGCGCCAGCCTGCGCGGCGCGGTGATGTTCTCGATGCAACTGGCCGGAGCCGATCTGCGCGGGGCCGATCTGACGGGGGCGCGCTTCATCGGCGATCTGCAGCACGCGGACCTGCGCGGCGCGCACCTGGCCAAGCTGGACGGTGCCGCCGACATGAAGAACCAGTCGATGGGACTGATGCACGCGGTGATCAGCTCGGCCGACTTGAGCGGCGCCGACCTGCGCGGGGCCGATCTGTCGCGCGCCGATTTCAGTTTCTCGTCGCTCGCCGGCGTCGATCTGCACGGCTCCCGCGTTTTCGGCGGCGACTTCAGCGGAGCGTCGCTGGTGCATGCCGATCTGTCGAGCGCCGACCTGCGCGAGTCCAAGTTCATCGACACCGACTTCAGCGGCGCCGATCTGACCGATGCCGATCTGTCGGGCTCGACCTTCCGCAACGTGCGAGGCCTGGATACGGCCAAGCGTTCCGGCGCCCAGGGGCTGCCGCCGTAGCCGGTCGCTACTTGGCTTGCGCCATCGCCAGCAGTTTCAGCGTCGTATTCCAGTTGCGGCAGGTACCCCGGGTATTCAGCTTTTTCTCGATCAGCGAAACCGTTAACTTCGATCGCCCGATGCCATCGGGATAGACGATGTACAGCTCCTGACCCTTAGCTCTCAGGACCTCGCGTCCTTCAATCGTCGCTTGCAGCGCCGCGACTTCGCGCTTGCCGGGCACGCTCTTCAGCGGCATGACCAGGAGGTGACTTGGATCACGTCGAGCTTCGTTCGGAAATGGATTGCCGGCGACCAGATCGATCCACTGGGCGCTCGTGCGGACCAGGTAGTCGCATTCAAGGTTCAACCTCTTCGTAGTTTCCGCCTCCAGGAAGGACTCGAGCGCCGCGCCCGTCCTCCTACCGCCTTCGAACGCGACGTTTCCGGTCTGCAGAAGCGTGCGCACATTGGCAAAGTCGAGCGCTTCGAACATCGCTCTCAGATCCGCCATCGCGAAGCTCAATCCCCCGACGTTAACGGCGCGTAGTAGCGCGAGGTGTGTGGGCATGAAGTGGTCGGAGGCTCAACCTTTGCAGTGACGTAAATCGCTCCGGGTCGTTTCGTGAAGCTTGACCGCGGTGGGCCATACTTGCAAGCGTATGCGCCCATTTCCGGTCCCCGGCTTGTTGACTGCCCTCGCCTTGCTGGCGGCGGGCTCCGCCTCCTCTCAGGACGATGCCGACGCGTTTCGCACGCGGCGCATGCCCTACGAGGCGTTCGACCGGCTGCCGGCCACCCATGTCGCCATCGGCAAGGCGACCTTCGACGTCGCGTTCGCCCCCGGGGCGTTCGAACTGCCGCCGAGCGTCATCATCGAGTGGATTGCGACCTCGGCCCGAACCGTGGCCGCCTATTACGGCCGCTTCCCGGTCGACCACGTCAAGGTGCTGGTCGTGCCGGTCGAGGGCGCCGGCGTTCGTTCGGGAACCGCGTTCGCCTATCGCGGCTCGGCCGTGCGCATCATGCTCGGCCGCGCCGTCACGGAAAAGCAGCTTGCCGACGACTGGATCGTGGTTCACGAGCTGGTGCACCTGGCATTTCCTTCGGTCGCCACCGAGCATCACTGGATCGAAGAAGGCCTGGCAACGTATATCGAGTCCATTGCGCGCGTGCAGGCCGGCCGTCTGAGCGCAGAGCAGATCTGGCGCGATTTCGTCCGATCGATGCCCAAGGGTCTGCCCGCGGCGGATGACAAGGGTCTGGACCACACCCCGACCTGGGGCCGCACCTACTGGGGCGGCGCCATGTTCTGCCTGCTGGCCGACGTCCAGATCAGGGAGCAGACACACAACCGTCTCGGTCTGCGGGATGCGCTGCGCGCCATCGTCGCGGCCGGAGGCAACATGGAGCAGGATTGGCCGCTGGAGCGCGCGCTGCATGCCGCCGATGCGCCGATCGGGTCCCCGGTGCTCGAGAATCTGTACGATCAGATGAAGGCCACGCCGGTGGCCGTCGATCTGCCGCAACTGTGGCAGCGTCTGGGCGTCGAGCTGCGCGGCGACAACGTGGTGTTCGATGACTCGGCGCCGCTGGCGGCGGTGCGGCGGGCGATCACGGCAGCCCACGACTGACCACGGGACTTGCGAGCGCGCGGCCGACGAGCGTGCGGTACGCGCGCTGCAGGTCGGCCGGCGATGGGGCCGCGGCCTGCTCCAGCGACCAGGCGATCAGCGCCAGCAGGGTGCCGGCGGCGAAGCGCGGCATGAATGCGGGGACCGGTGCCAGGCTCTTGCCTGGCGGGTTGCGCGCGGCCAACAGGCAAGCGAGCCGGGCTTCCAACGCGTCCTGCACGATCCGTTCGGCCACGGCGCCTGCGGTCAGCGAACGGTAGACCTCGCGCGCCTGTTGCAGGTGAGCGAAGAACTTCGTGCAGTCGACGAGACAGTGATCGCCAGGCAACTCGACCAGCATCGGCAGCACGACGCGGGCAACCTCGGCCCGCAGGAGCGCGTCTTTGGACTCATAGTGCGCGTAGAAGGTCGCACGGCCGACGCCGGCCTTGCGTGCGATGTCGCTGACCCGGATTCGACCGTAGGCGCGCCGGCTGACGAGTGCGATAAATGCTGCGGCGATCAGCGCGCGGCTTCTCTCGATCCGTGGATCAAGCGCCTGCGAGACACTTTGCGATTTGTGTTTCGCAGCCGGCAAATTGGCGCGGCGCCTACTTGTCATGCGGGCACCTGGCATGAATACTTCGATTCATGAACGAACCTACGGTCGACCGATTTGTCAGGCACTCGCAGGCATTTGCACTCGTGGCCCTGCCGCTCTGCTGGATGCTGATGTTCACGCTCCATTTTCCCTCGCTCGCCGACTTCTTCGTATTTCACGATCGCTACGTTCCCGTACCTGCCGCCGCCAAGGTCACGCGCCTGATCGAGGCGCAAAATCGCTGGCCGATGATCCACGATCCGCACCTGATCGGCTACCTGACCTTACCGCTATTCGTACTCGGTGCTTTCGGTCTTTATGCGATCGGGCGCCGCGCCCGGCCCGCAATCGCGGCGCTCGGCCTCTCGCTGACGGTGACCGGCAGCATCTACCTCGGCGGCGTCTTCGGCCTTTTTACCGCAGTCACGCGCGGCCTGGGCGACGTCGATGCGCGTTACACGCAGGGGGCGATCGCGACTTATGCAGCGGTCACCGCCGATCGCGGCGCATATGGACTGACTCGGTCACTCGCAGAACTCGCCTTGCTCGGCCTTGCGGTCCAGGCGCTTGCGCTCTGGCGCGCGCCGGGCGTGCCCCGCTGGGCGCCGGTACTCCTGATGCTGGGCAGCGCGCTTTTTCTCGCGTTCTGGGACGTCGACAACCTGATGTTCGTCGGTTCCCTGTGCCAGATGGCGGGTTTCGTTGCGATCGCCCGTGAGCTTCGGCGGCTTCCGGCGTAACCTCGCCGAAATCGACCAACGGCGGGGCGAACATGGTTCGCGTAGGCCTGATCTCCGACACTCACGGTTTGCTGCGGCCCGAGGCCGTGCGGTTCCTGAGCGGCTGCGACCGCATCATCCATGGCGGCGATATCGGCCATGCACGGATCCTGGACGAACTCGCGGCCCTGGCGCCGGTCACTGCCGTGCGCGGCAACAACGACCATGGACCGTGGGCGCAGCGCATCGCGGAAACCGAACTGGTCCAGATTGAGAAGGTGTGGATCTACGTGATCCACGATCTGAATCAAATCGACATCGATCCGGTTGCGGCCGGGGTTCACGTGGTCGTTTCCGGGCACTCCCACCAGCCGTCGATCGAGGAACGCGGCAGCGTGATGTACGTCAATCCCGGTAGCGCCGGACCACGCCGGTTCCGGCTGCCGATCGCCGCCGCCGAACTGATCGTTACGGGCCGCTCCGTGTCGCCACGCACGGTCGAGCTCGATGGCGAGTCGTCTTAACCCTGGCTGCCCGTGTCGTCATCCTCGCGCACCGAGAACTTCCCGGATTTCACGAGGCCGATGATCTGCCTCGCTTCCGCCGCAAATTGCTGAGGAACCAGCAGTCGCGCTCCGCCGACGGCAATCGACCACAGCGAGGTCATCCGGTTGATGTTGTCGTCGATGACGAACGCGGGAATGCCGTCGCTCTCCAGCCGCGCGCGCAGTACCTGCAGCTCCCCCGGCACCAGCGATCGATCCAGCGTGACGAACGTGACGGTCTCCTGCGGTTCGGTCGCGGCGCCGGCTTCGTCGTCCGGTGGGACCGGCCCAGGCTCGATGCCACGCCGGGAGAACTCATCCCGGGCAACTTCCATCGCGACTTGCGTCAGCCGGCCTTCGGTCCACCGCTGCATGAGCTCCTCGTCGCTCATGTCGCGGTAGATTTCGGCCAGACCGGCGCGGGGATCTTCCATTTCGCCTCACGGCATCGCCGCGCCGACGGCCTGTCGAACCGGAATGCCCGCCGGATCAAAATCGTGCAGGCAATACACGTTGATGCCCAAGTGGTCCGGCGTGACCCGCTTGCGATGGAACGGGTAAATGCCGCAGATCCTGCAGAAAAAATGGCGCGCCGTCTTCGTATGAAACTGGTATTCGGTCAGCGCCCCGGCGCCGGCCAGCAGCTCGAAGCGGCTCTCGTGCACTTTGACCATCAGCGCGTTCTTGCGACGGCATATGGAGCAGTCGCACCTCGTCAGTTCGGGAAAGTCCGTCTCGATCTCGAACTGGACCACGCCGCAATGGCAACTGCCGCGATACCGACCCATCGGCCGCACGCCCATGGCTTCCCGTCCCTGAAAGCGAACTGGTGCACCGACCGCAGCTTAGCCCTCCCGGCGCCGGCGCGGGGGGCGCCCATAGGTCACGGCCGGTCTGGCCGGACGGAGTTTGAGACGAACGCAGGCGCGGGGTCGAGCCGACCCCGCGCCTGCCGGTACCCGCGAAGACGGCCGGATCAGCCCGGCTTCACCGGAATAAAGATCTTCTGGCCGTCGCGCTCGATCAACAGCGCAACCGACTTCGGATGTCCGCGCACGACACTGCGTACCTGCTCGACCGAATTGGCCGCACGTCCGTCGATTCCGAGCACGACGTCGCCGGGCTGGATGCCGGCCCGGGCCGCCGGTCCGGCGACGTCTTCGACGATCAGCCCATGGTCGAGCGACCGTTCGGCACGCTCCTGCCGCGACAAGGGGCGCAGCGCCAGTCCGAGTTGCCCGTGCTCGTCGCTGCCCGAGTCGGCCGCCCGCTGCGAGCCGGTATCGGCCTGCGCCAGCTTGACGCCGATGTCGAGGCTGTTCCGATCGCGCCAGACCTTCAGTGTCACGCGGCTGCCCGGTTCGTCCATGCCGATCCGGTTGGACAAGTCTCCGGCCCGTTCGATCTGCGAGCCGTTCACTTGCGTGATCACATCGCCCGCCTTCAGTCCGGCGGCCGCCGCCGGGCTGTCCGGATCGACGCTCGAAACCAGCGCGCCGTCGGGCCGGCTCAGACCGAAGGATTCGGCCAGCGCCTGGTTCAGATCCTGCACCGTCACCCCCAGCCGCGCGTGGCTGGCATGGCCCTTGGCGACGATCTGGTCCTTGGTGTGAAGCGCCACATCGATCGGGATTGCGAACGACAGGCCCTGGTAGCCGCCGGTCTGCGTGTAGATCTGGGCATTGATGCCGACCACGTTACCGGCCGCATCGAACAACGGTCCGCCGGAGTTGCCGGGATTGACGGCCGCGTCGGTCTGGATGAACGGCACGTAGGCATCGCCCGGCAGCGAACGGCCCTTGGCGCTGACGATGCCGGCGGTGGCGCTTTGATCGAATCCGAACGGCGCGCCGATCGCCAGTACGTAGTCACCCACCTGCAGCGATTTGGGGTCGCCGAACTTCACGGTCGGAAGGTCCTTCGCACTGACTCGCAGCACCGCGATATCGGTGGCGGGGTCGGCCCCCAGCACCTTCGCCGTGAGCTCGCGGCGGTCGGCCAGCTTGACGGTCACTTCCTGCGCATCGCGCACCACGTGCGCATTGGTCAGGATCAGGCCGTCGCGGCTGATGATGAAGCCGGACCCCTGACCGTGAAACGGCTGCTCGGCCGAGCGCGGAATCCGCAACGGCACGCCCGGTAGGCCACGGAAGAATTGAAAGAACGGATCGTCACTCCAGTCGGACCCGGACGGGTCGTCCGCCCCGAACTTGATCTTGCGGGTGCCTTCCACCGTGACCCCGACCACCGCCGGGCCCCATTGCCGCACGATGGCCCGGTAATTGGGCGCTTGGCCCGCCGCCGGCGCAGGCGCCGCATGGGTGTCGGCGGCCTGCTCGGCCGGCCGCGACGTGTCAGCCTGGACCACGGCTGGCTTCTTATCCAGAAAGTCGAAGATGCCGGCGCGGCTGGACGCGTACGGGGCCAGGCCAACCATCAGCACCCCTACGATCACAGCGAGAGCGGGCAGCGATTTCAGCGGGTTCAGTCTCATTTGCGAATCCTCCATAGAGCGGTTTTCGATGCGTCCCCGTTGCATCTGGTTACGCTCCCTACCAACTACTGACACTTGTTGCGATGAAGCGTCGGACGACACGTGCGAAAATTAGGCGTCGGCAGTTAGGACCGAGTGAAGCGACGATTAGGCGAGAGTTAAGGAGGTATCGAAATGAACCGCCTCATGAAGATCATTCTGGCGTGCGCCGTTGCGGTCGGTGGCCTGGCGGCCTCCGCCACGGCCAGTGCGCACTGGCACGGAAGGGTGGGAGTCTGGATCGGGCCAGGCCCGTTCTGGTGGGGCGCGCCGTACTACCCGTATTCGTACTACCCGTATTACTACCCGCCGGTGGCCGATCCGGTCTACGTGCAGCCGAACCCGGTCGTCCAGGTGCCGGCGCCGCCTAACTACTGGTACTACTGCCCGCAGTCGAGCGCGTATTACCCCTATGTATCGGAATGCCAGGGTGGCTGGCAGCAGGTAGCGCCGCAGCCTCCGGCGCCCGCCGCTCCGGCACAACGCTAGCGGGTCGGCTGCACGCCGCAGTGCCCCCGCAGCGATGGCCGATCAACGAGGGGGCTGTTCGGCTGCTGGACTGACGCTTGTATCGAGCGCGGGCGGGCGGCGCGCAACCTGCGCCGCGGCCCGCTGCAGTGCGCGCTTGATCGCCGGCACCAGGCGCCGTAACCGACTCTTGGGCACGTAGTCCCAGGCCCCGACCTCGACCATCACCGAGGCCTTGACTTCGCCGATCGTTCCCGACACCAGGATCAGCGGCAGGTCCGGATAGTGGTGCAGGAAGCGCCTGAGCGTGTCGGTGAAGTACATGCCCGGCACCGC
>DASZFP010000147.1:0-3064 GCA_035939615.1 Burkholderiaceae bacterium
CTTCTCGATCAATACGCTCACGCTGTTCGGTCTGGTGCTTGCGATCGGGATCGTGGTGGACGATGCGATCGTGGTGGTGGAAGCGGTGCAGCAGCGCCTCGACGCCGGAAACCTTTCCCCGATGGAAGCGGCCAAGTCGGCGATGGCGGACGTCGGCGGCCCGGTGATCGCGATCGCCCTGGTGCTCGCGGCGGTGTTCGTTCCGATCGCGTTCCTGGGAGGCCTGACAGGAGCGTTGTATAAGCAGTTCGCGCTGACCCTCGCCGTTTCGGTCGCGCTGTCGGCAATCTGCGCGCTGACGTTCACGCCCGCGATGAGTGCGCTGTTGCTGCGGCGTGTCGAAGAGGAGGCGCAGACCGGCCCACTCGGCCGCTTCTTCGCAGCGTTCAACCGGCTGTTCGATCGCTCGCGCGACGGCTATGTACGCAGCGTCGCGGTCATGGGGCGCCACGCGGCCATGGTGATGCTGACCTTCGGCGCCTTGCTGGTCGCAGTCTGCGGGCTGATCGCGACCCGTCCCACGGGGCTCGTGCCGCCGGAGGATCAGGGCGCCGTGTACGCGCTGGTGACCCTTCCGCCGGCCGCGTCCCTCGAGCGCACCGACCAGGCGATGTCGCAGATGACGCGCATCGCCCGCCAAGTACCGGGCGTCGAAGGCGTCGTCTACATCAGCGGCTTCAACCTGTTGACCGGCCAGACCACGTCGTACAACGGAACGGCCTTCATACGGTTCAAGCCCTGGGACCAGCGCAAGACGCCCGACCAGAACGTCGAGGCGCTCGTGCGGACGCTGAACGAGCGTCTGAATTCGAGCATCACGGATGCGAGCGTGCTCGTGCTCAATCCACCTCCGATTCGCGGATTGAGCACGGCCGGCGGTTTCACGTTCGTCCTGCAGAACCGCGCCGGCGCGGATACGGCGCAGTTCTCGCAGGTACTGCAGACGCTTCTGACCCAAGCGCGCAAGCGTCCCGAGATCGGATTCGCCTATAGCGCCTTCGATACGCGCATTCCGCAGATCGAGCTCAACGTCGACCGCGACAAGGTCAAATCGGTCGGAGTGCCTTTGAGCGACGTGTTTTTCACGTTGCAGACGCTGCTCGGCAGCTTCTACATCAACGATTTCAACCTGTACGGGCGCACCTACAAAGTCGAGGCGCAGGCCGAGGCAGCGCAGCGCACGCAGCCCGACGACGTGAACCGTTACTACGTGCGCAGCGACATCGGCGCGATGGTGCCGCTGGGCACGCTCGTCACCAGCCGGACGTTCAATGGGCCGCAGTACTACGAGCGCTACAACGTCTACAGCTCCGCCACCATCAATGGCGTCAATGCGCCCGGGTACAGCTCCGGGCAGGCTATCGCTGCGATGGAGGAGCTGGCGCGTGGGCTCCCGGCGGGCTACACCTACGAGTGGAGCGAGGCGACCTACCAGGAGAAGAAGACCGGCGGGCAAACCGGTTACATCTTCGCGGTGTCGCTGCTGTTCGTGATTCTGGTGCTCGCCGCCCTGTACGAGAGCTGGGCGATGCCGGTGGCCATACTGCTGGTGGTTCCGTTCGGGGTGCTCGGCGCGTTTCTCGGCCTGCTGCTGAGGCACATGGACAACAACGTCTACACGCAGATCGGCCTGATCATGCTGATCGGGCTCGCGGCCAAGAATGCGATCCTGATCCTCGAATTTGCCAGGTTGAGGCGGGCGCAAGGCGAGTCGATCGAACAGTCGGCGCTGGATGGCGCGAAGCTGAGGCTGCGGCCGATCCTGATGACGTCGTTCGCCTTCATCCTCGGCGCCGTTCCGCTGGCCGTCGCGTCCGGCGCCGGCGCGGGGGCGCGGCAGGCGCTCGGAACCGGTGTCGTGTTCGGCATGCTCGCGGCAACCGTCGTCGGAGTCTTCTTCATCCCGGTGTTCTTTGTGCTGCTGCAGCGGCTGAGCGAGGGCCAATGGTTCTTCCGGCGCGCGGGCATGAACTCGGCTTCTGGCGCAGGAAGTGCACCCGGGGCCGCCGGTCCGAAGCCGTCTACATCACTCGTTGACTAGCGCAGAGGTCCGCCCATGCTCGATCGGATCGGAAACATCAAGGGGCTGCGCGTCCTGACGGCGCTGGCGGTGTTCGCTGTGGCCCTGTCGGGCTGCGCGGTCGGGCCGGACTATCGCCGCCCGGACGTCGAGGTGCCGCCCGCCTGGCGCCTCGGCACGACCGAGGGCGCTGAGATATCGAACGTGGCCTGGTGGGACCAGTTCCAGGATCCGGTCCTGGCGGAGCTCGTGCGGACCGCTCTCGAGAACAACAAGGACCTCCAGATTGCGACGGCCAATGTCGATCAGGCGTTCGCGCAATACGGCATCACCCGCTCCGCGCAGTTTCCGCAGGTCACGACTGGAGCGAACGCCGCGCGCGAGCGCGCCAGCACCAATGCCGCCGTGCCGCGCGGCGGCACGTTCAACGACTTCGGACTGAATCTGTCGGCAAGCTTCG
The DNA here is from genome assembly GCA_035939615.1 of Burkholderiaceae bacterium. Classification (GTDB taxonomy): domain Bacteria; phylum Pseudomonadota; class Gammaproteobacteria; order Burkholderiales; family Burkholderiaceae_F; genus VBCK01. The sequence goes on from DASZFP010000147.1 coordinate 2,481, forward strand.
AACTGGATGTGTGGGGGCGCCTGCGCCGCGAAACGGAGTCGGCTCGTGCGAGCCTGCTTGCCAGCCAGGAAGGACGTCACACGGTGGTTCTGACGGTGGTGACCGAGGTCGCAAACGGCTACATCCAGCTTCGCGCCCTCGATCGGCAGCTCCAGATCGCGCGCTCCACCTCGCAAACGCTGGCCGAGTCCGCACGCCTGCAACGGATTCGCTTCGAGGGCGGCGCCATTCCCGAAAGCGACTATCGGCAGGCCGAGTCCCAATACCGCGCCGCGGCGGCGCAAGTGCCCGACCTCAAGCGCCAGATCGCCCGACAGGAGGATTTCATCAGCGTGCTGCTGGGCCGCAATCCGGGCCCGATCCCGCGCGGGCACGACATCGATCACCTGATGTTTCCGGCCGTGCCGGCGGCACTGCCGGCGTCGCTGCTCGAGCGGCGGCCGGACATCCACCAGGCCGAGCAGCAGCTCGTGGCCGCGAACGCCGACATCGGCGTCGCCAAGGCCGCCTATTTTCCCGACATCAGCCTGACCGCGCTGCTCGGCGTCGAAAGCGCGCAACTGTCAAATCTGTTCAAAGGACCC
>DASZFP010000148.1:0-6944 GCA_035939615.1 Burkholderiaceae bacterium
TTCGCGGCTGGCTGTTTCTCTGGGGCGGAATTGGACTGGGGCTGCTGCTGGTGCTCGCCTTGCTGACCCACGGCTTCGGGCTGGCGGGCGCCCAGAGCAAACCAGCCGCTGAGGCGCCGCTGCTGATCCATCAAGGCGACAGGATCCTCGTTCCCGAGGGATCGGCGCTGCGCGACCGTCTGCTGGTGATGGCAGCGCCGTCGGAGCCGGTCAGTCCGAAACTGGCGTTGCCCGGCGTGGTCGAGGCCGATCCGGCCCGCACGGCGGCCGTGCTTTCGCCGCTGGGCGGGCGGGTGCTGCAGCTGAAAGTCGCGCTGGGCGATCGTGTCAGCCGGGGCCAGGTGCTGGCCGTGATCGAGTCGCCCGACCTCGCCCAGGCCTACGACGATGACGAAAAGGCCGCGGACAACTTCGAGCTGACGCGGAAGAAACTCGAGCGCCAGCAAGGACAGCTCAAGATCGGGGCCGCCTCCGACCAGGACCTGGATCAGGCCCGAAGCGACCACGCGCAGGCGGCCGCCGAGTACGCGAGGACTCAGCAGCGCCTGAAGGTGCTCGGCATGCCGTTGGAGGGCAAGGCCCGGTCGGCACTGCTGACGGTCAGGGCGCCGGTCGGCGGCAGCGTCACCGCGCTTTCGATCGCCCCGGGCAACATGATCAACGACCCCACGCAGCCGATGATGACGATCGCGGATCTGAGCACCGTGTGGGTCACGGCGCTCGCGCCCGAGAAGGATCTGGCGGCCGTCGCCCAGGATCAGGACGCCGAAGTGTCTCTGGCCGCGTATCCGCAGCGGGTGCTGCGAGGCAGGATCGCGTTCATCAGCGATGTGATCGAGCCCGATTCGCGCCGCAACAAGCTGCGCATCGCCTTTTCGAACGCCGATTACGCGTTGAAGCCCAACATGTTCGCGACCGTGACGCTGTCGGGCCCGAGCCAGCCGCGCACGGTGCTGCCGACTTCGGCCTTGCTGATCAACAACGATCGGACCAGCGTTTTCGTGGCCGTGGCGCCGTGGACCTTCGAGCGCCGCGCCGTCGAGACGCAAATGGAGGAAGGCGCCTCGGTGGCGATACGCTCCGGACTGAAAGCGGGCGAGCAGGTCGTCGTGAAGGGCGGAATCCTGCTCAATGATTGACCAGTTCGTCGGTATCTGCCTGCACCGGCGGGTCGCGGTGATCCTGTTGACGCTGCTGATCGGGGCGTTCGGCGTCTATGCCTGGAAGACGCTGTCGGTCGAAGCCTATCCCGACCTGGGCGACGTCGCCGCCCAGGTGACGACGCAGATGCCCGGACTGGCCGCCGAGGAGGTCGAGCAGCTGATCACGGTGCCGCTGGAGCGCCAGATCAACGGCACCCCCGGCCTGCTGCTGACGCGTTCGACCAGCACGTTCGGCCTGTCGCTGATCACCGTGCTGTTTCGCGACGGCTACGAAGACTACTGGGCCAGGCAGCGCCTGCTGGAGCGGATCAACCAGGCCGTGTTGCCGGCCGGCGCGTCCCCTACCCTCGACCCGGTGTCCGGTCCGGCGGGCGAGATTTACCGGTACACGGTGGAATCGGACACCCGCAATCTGCAGGAGTTGTCGGAGATTCAGCGGTGGACGGTGATTCCGGCCATCCGGTCGGTGCCGGGCGTCGTCGACGTGACCAACTTCGGCGGCTTCACCACCGAGTACCAGCTCGATCTGGATCCGGACCGGCTGCAGCAATACGGGCTCGGCATCGCCGACGTGATCAGTGCCATTAACAGCAACAACGCGAACGCCGGCGGCGGACGGCTCGCGCGCGGCGATCAGAGCTACGTGATCCGGGGCGTCGGCCTGATCCGCAGCCTGGCCGACATCGGCGCAACGGTGGTCAAACAGGTCAACGGCGCGCCGGTGCTGGTGCGCGACCTGGGCCGTGCGACGCTGAGCCACCAGGAGCGGGAAGGCATTCTGGGTAAGGACAACAATCCGGACACGATCGAAGGCATCGTGCTGATGCTGAAATTTCAGAACCCTTCGCAGACGCTGCGCGGCGTTCACGCCAAGGTGGCCGAGCTGAACCGGCAGCTCGCCGCCGTCAACGTCAGGATTGCGCCCTACATCGACCGCGACGACCTGGTCCGCGCCACCATCAACAAGGTCGGCCGCACGATCGCCGAGGGCATCGCGCTCGTTTTCCTGATCCTGATGCTGTTTCTCGGGAGTGCGCGCAGCGCGCTGGTGGTGGCGGTTGCGATTCCCCTGGCGCTGGTTTCGGTGTTCTCCTTCCTGAATCTGACCAAGGTTTCCGCCAACCTGCTGTCGCTCGGCGCGATCGATTTCGGCATCCTGGTGGACGGTTCCATCGTCGTGACCGAGTCGGTGCTGCGCCGCCGCGAAGCCACGCCAGAGGAAGAGTTGAGCGAGAGCGAGATCAGGGCCGCGGTGCTGCAGGTGACCCGGCCGATCTTCTTTGCCAGCCTGATCATCATCACCGCCTATCTGCCGCTGTTCTCGTTCGAGCGTGCGGAGGCGAAGCTGTTCACGCCGATGGCCTACACGATGGGGTTCGCGCTGTTCGGCGCGCTGTTGACCGCTCTGGCGCTGGTGCCGGGTCTGGCCTACTACGCCTTCCGCAACCCGCGCGCGGTGTACCACAACCGGTGGCTCGAGCGGCTGACCAGCACATACGACCGGATGCTGGCCGCGTGCCTGGATGAGCCGCGCATCGTCTACGGCGTGGCCATTTTCGCCCTGCTCGCTGTCATCGGCCTGGGCGCCACCGTCGGCCGGGAGTTCCTGCCGGACCTGGACGAAGGCGCGCTGTGGCTGCAGGTGCAGCTGCCCACGGGCCTGGCGCTGAACAAGGCGAGCGACATGGCGAGCGATCTGCGGCGCGTGCTGCTGAAGTATCCCGAGATCTCGTACGTCGTCACTCAGGCCGGCCGCAACGACGACGGCACCGACCCCTGGACGATGTCGCACATCGAGGTGCCGGTCGGCTTGAAGCCCTACGGAGTCTGGCCGGCCGGCGAATCCAAGAAGGAATTCGTGGACCGGCTGGCGGCGGACCTGGCCCGGCAGCTGCCCGGCTATTCGATCGGCATCAGCCAGCCGATCATCGACGGCGTCAATGACATGATCGGCGGGGCGCACAGTCCCCTGGTGATCAAGATCTTCGGCGACGACCTGAACGAGCTGCGCCGCATCGGCCAGCAGATCGTCGACGTGCTGTATGCGATCCCGGGAACGTCGAGCGCCTCGGTCTTCCAGGAGCCGCCCATTCCGCAGGTCGAAATCCGGCTGGATCGCGAAAAGGCGGCGCGCTACGGCATCAACATGAGCGACGTGCTCAATCTGATCCAGACCGGCGTCGGCCAGGCGCCGGTTTCGACCGTCTACGTCGGAGAGCGGACCTATCCTCTGACGGTCCGTTTTGCCGAGAGCGCCCGCAACCGGCCCGACGCCCTGGCCAATCTGCCGATCAACACCGCGTCCGCCGTGCAGGTGCCGCTGTCGCAGATCGCCGACGTGCGGCTGCGCCTGGGCGAAAGCGTGGTGACGCGCGAGATGGGTCAGCGCAACCTGACGATCCGCATCGACAACCGGGACCGGGATCTGAGCTCGTACCTGGCCGAGGCGCAGTCGAAGATCGGCGAACGGGTCCGCTTCGACCGCAGCAAGCTCCGACTCGAATGGGGCGGTCAGTTCGAGAACCAGCGACGGGCGGAAGCCCGGCTGCTGTTGATCCTGTCGATGGTGATGGGACTGATGCTGATCTTCCTGACGGTGGGGATCGGATCGTTTCGGCAGGCGGTGCTCATTCTGGGCATTGTTCCCCTGGCGATGCTGGGTGGCCTGATCTCGCTGCGCCTGACCGGCCAGAACCTGAATGTCGCCAGCGGCGTCGGCTTCATCGCGTTGTTCGGAGTGGCGGTGCAAAACGGCATCATTATGGTGTCGAATCTGAACCGGATCCGCAAATCCGGCCTGGAACTGCACGAGGCGATCATGAAAGGCGCGACCGAACGGCTTCGGCCCGTGCTGATGACGGCCACGGTCGCAACCCTGGGGATGCTGCCGGCGGCGATCCACACGGGCGTCGGCAGCGACGTGCAGCGCGGAATCGCGACCGTGGTGGTCGGCGGACTGGCGATCGCCACCGCGCTGACTTTGTTCGTGCTGCCCTCGATGTACCACGTGATCGAGCACGGGGCCGAGCGGCGCGGCGCGCCTGGACACTAGCGGTGATCGCACGCACGGCGTCATCCGGTCTGACCTTGGCGGCGCTGCTGGCGGCCCTGGCGGCGTGCGCGGTCGGGCCGGAATTCAAGCGCCCCGCGGCGCCGTCCGAATCGGGCTACGGCGTTGCGTCCTCGCAGACGCAAACGGCTTCGGTCGAGGGGATGGGCGGCGGCGCGCAGCGTTTCGTGGTCGGCATGGACATCCCCGGGCAATGGTGGACGCTGTTTCAATCGCCCAAGCTCACGCGTCTGGTCGAGGATGCGTTGAAGGCCAATCCGAACGTCGCTGCCGCCGAGGCCGCACTGCGGCAGGCGCACGAGCTGTACTCGGCCCAGTGGGGCGGATATTTTCCCACCGTGCAGGCGAGCCTTAGCGCGGAGCGCGCCAAGAATGCGAGCGCCATAATCGCCCCCCCGACGGTGTCGGCCAGCCCGACCTACAGCCTGTATACGCCGCAATTGACGGTGAGCTACGCCGCCGACGTTTTCGGCGGCACGCGGCGAGCCGTCGAATCAGCCCGCGCGCAGGCCGAGGTAACCCGGTTCCAGCTGGAGGCGACCTACGTGACTTTGAGCAGCAACGTCGTCGTCACCGCAGTGCAGGAGGCCTCGCTGCGCGGCCAGATCGCGGCCACCGGTCGCCTCGCGCAGTTGCAGCACGATCTGACAGAAACGATACGGCACCGGCGCACGCTGGGGACCGCGAGCGAACTGGACCTGCTGACCCAGCAGTCGGCCGAAGCCCAGACTGCCGCGACGCTGCCGCCCTTGCAAAAGCAGCTCGGCCAGACGCGCGATGCGCTGACGGCCTTGCTGGGGCGGCTTCCGTCCGACGAGCCGCAGGAAACGTTCGACCTGGAGGACTTGACGCTGCCCGCCGAGGTGCCGGTGAGCCTGCCTTCGAAGGTGGTGGCTCAGCGGCCGGATGTCCGCCAGGCCGAGGAGAATCTGCACGTCGCCTCGGCCCAGGTCGGCGTGGCGCTCGCCAACATGCTGCCGCAATTCACCATCAGCGCCAGTGCGGGGTCGACGGCCCTCCAGGTGCAGCACCTGTTCAGCCCGTACGCCGAATTCTGGAGCGTGGGCGCTTCGCTGTCGCAGACGCTGTTCGACGGCGGCGCGCTGTTGCACCGGCGCCGCGCCGCCGATGCCGCCCTGGACGCGGCCGCCGCGCAGTACCGGGCCGCGGTGATTCTGGCCTGCCAGAACGTGGCCGATACCTTGCGGGCATTGCAGGCGGACGCCGACGCATTGAAGGCGATCTCCGAGGCCGACCGTGCCGCCAAGGCCACGCTGGATGTGGCGCGGCGTCAGTACGAGCTCGGCACGATCAGCTTGGTGGCCGTGATGAACGCCGAGGAGGCGTACCAGCAGGCCGAGATCGCGCTGGTCCAGGCTCGCGCCAATCGATACGCCGACACGGCAGGACTCTTCCAGTCGCTGGGCGGTGGGTGGTGGAATCGTCCGGGAGAAGCACTCGATGAACAATCTCGTTCTGCGGTCCGATGATCGCGGCGCTGCCACGCTCACGCTGAACCGGGCCGACAAGCTCAACGCGCTCTCGAAGGACGTGTTCGAGGCGCTCGAAGAGCACGTCGACCGGCTCGCGCGCGAAATCAAGACCGTCGGACTGGTGATCCTGCGCGGCGCCGGAGGCAATTTCTCGGCCGGCTACGACATGGAGGAAATCCAGCAGTACGTGCGGGCCCGCGCCAAGCCGCATTTCCATTCGGAGGTCATCGAGAAGCTCGCGAGGCTGCCGCAACCGGTGATTTCGGCGGTCCAGGGCTACTGCTCCACGGGCGCGCTGGAGCTGGCGCTGACGGCCGATTTGATCGTGGCGTCCGAATCGGCCAGGTTTTCCGATGTGTACGCTCGCTGGGGCCTGACGCCGATCTGGGGCCTGAGCCTGCGGCTGCCGCATCGTGTCGGCACGGCCCGGGCAAGCGAGATGATGCTCACCTGCCGGACCTACTCGGGGATCGACGCACAACGGATGCAGCTCGCGAACCTGTGCTTTCCCGACGACCGGTTCGAGGCCGAGCTGGCAGCGCTGAGCGCCGATATCCTGGCCAACTCCTGGTACGCAAACCGCGTGAACAAGCAGGCGTTGATCGAGAGCGACAAGTTGACGCTGAGCGACGCCCACGCCCTGGAGCTCTTCAAGAACGAGGGCGTGGCGCCGGATGCGCAGCAGCGCATCGCGAAGTTCTTCAACCAGGGCAAGCCGGCGAGCTGACCTGCCCTCACCCCCGCTTTCACATCGGCTGGGGGAGCACGAGGGGGCCAGCCCAGCCCCCTCGTTCTCTACCTCCATTCCTTTTCCGGCCGAAGGCCGGAAAAGGGGAGGGGGTGAGGGTCACGTCAGACACACCGCCTCCACGTTGTGGCCGTCCGGATCGAGCAGGAAGGCGGCGTAGTAGCGCGGGCTGTAGTCCGACCGCACGCCCGGCGCACCGTTGTCGCGTCCACCCGCGGTCAGACCCTGAGCGTGGAAGCGATCCACCGCGGCACGGCTGGGCGCCTTGAACGCCACGTGAGTTGCCGTGACCGCGGAGCCTTGATGGGAATACAGCCAAAGCGCCGGCTGACCCTTCGGGCCGAAGCCGGCATAGCCGTCGCCACTGGAATCGAGCTCGGAGCCCAGCGGAGCCAGCGCGTCGCGATAGAAGCGCACGCTCGCCTCCAGGTCCCTGACCTTCAGGCCGATGTGGTCGAACATGGTGATCT
>DASZFP010000149.1:0-5172 GCA_035939615.1 Burkholderiaceae bacterium
GGCGTTCACGGTCAGTCCCGACGGCATGTCGCTCGCGCGCTCCGACAGCCTGGCACCGATCAATTACGCGGATCGGCCTTACTTCAAGACCGCGATGTCCGGTCAGCCGCTGGGCCAGATCATCGCCATCAGCCGGACCACGAACCGCCCGGCCTGGATTTTCGGGGTGCCGATCAAGGACGAGCAGGGCAAAGTGGTCGGGGTGCTGGCCAAGACCAACGGCCTGAACGAACTCACCGACCAGCTGGCCAATGTTCACATCGGGGAAACAGGGCGCGCGATCATCCTGTTCCAGGACGGCAAGCTGGCCGGGATGACCGGTGCGGTGTTCGACAAGGAGCTGCGCGACTGGAGCAAACATCCCCTCTACACGCAACGCGAGAATGTGCGCGCTGGCGTGTTGCCCTACACGGGCGAGGACGGCAAGGCGGAGCTCGCGGTGCTGCAGCCGATCCGCTTCGGATGGCTGGTTGCCGTGCAGATGGACCGGACCGAGGCGCTAAAGCCGGTAGCCCAGACCGACACCACGATGGAGGTACTGCTGCTGGTGTCCGTCTTGTTGGCCGCGACGTTTGCAGCCGTCTTCGCGCCAGGGCTTTCCCGGCCGCTGGTGCGCTTGACCACCATCGCGGATGACATGAGCCGGGGCCATTTTGACCATGAAGTCCCGGGAACGGACCGACGCGACGAAATCGGAGCATTATCGAGGGCAATCGAGCGGATGACTCGAAGCCTCAGGCTGGCGATGGAGCGCCTGACCAAGAATGAAGGGGGATGAGGATCGATTGGGTTCGATGACCTGAAGGTGGTGCGACATGTCGCCTCTGGAGCTGTTGCTGCGCGTTCAAAGCCGCGATTCGACCGGGCAGTTGTTCGTCGTGACGTACGACGGCCGTCAGATCCGGGTCGGTGTCGAAGCCGGCAAGATCGTGCACGTCGGCTATGGGCCTCGCCGGGGCAAGGCGGCGGCGGAGCTCGCCTCCAACGCGGTGGCCAAGTCGGCCACGTTCCGCGCGGACCCGGACGTGATGCGCGACGAGGATCTGCCCAACGAGCGGGTCCTGCTGGGCCTGCTGTCGCGGATGCTGTCGGGCAGCAACGCCGACGCGTTGTCCTCGGTGCTGTCCGGAGACGTGTTCGAGCCGGAGACGCTTCAAACCGGCAACCCGGTCAGTACCCTGCCGCCGCAGGTCGAGGGCGGAAAAATGGGCGAGCCCCCGCGCACGCGACCCAGCCTGGAGACGCGCAACATGGTGCGAGCTGCCTCCAATATTCCTGCCGCCCAGATTTCCCGCGTGAAGGCCATTCTGACCGAGTACGTCGGGCCGATGTCCGGTCTGCTGGTCGAGGAGAAGCTCGCGGGCGGAGTCGCGAACCTGGATGCGCTGGTCGAGCGGCTTGCGCCCGAGATCGGCAACGCGAAGGACGCGCAGAAGTTTCGCGAGGCGGTCGATAAGCTGAAGTGAGTCGATCGGGCCGCCGGGCCGCCACGAAACTGCCGGGCCTCGGCGCGGCCTGATGCGGTCGGCGAGGACGCCGCGCCCGATCGCCCGCTGCCGCGCGTGGAGCCACCTGGCACTGCGGATCTGGCCGTGCCTCATGCTCGGGCCCATGGCCACCTGGGCGTGGGCCGATCTGAGCGACGAGATCCAGGTCTGCGCCGACGGATCAACGCACCCGGCCAGTTTCACCTTGAACCGCACCTGAACGCGACGCCCGACGGGCGCAGCCGGCCCGACTACGCGGGGGAGATCACGTCCGTCCGATTGACCGATCGTTGAACGAGGGAGATCGACACATGAGAACAAAGCACCGGCTGGCAGCCGCCGTGGTGACGCTGGTCGCAGCGCTCCCGATCCAGCCGATCCTGGCCGACGCCAGGACCGATGAGCGGGCGGCGGCCGACAAGGCGCTGGCCGCGGAGCGCGCTCCGGCGCCAACCTGCCCGGCCGATGATCCGAAGGGCAAGGAGGTGCCGGAGCCCAGGCCGGAGCAAACGGTGACGCGGCATCGACTGACGATCGGCGGCTCGGCCATCGATTACCTCGCCACGGTGGGCACGTTGATCCTGCGCAACGCCGAGGACAAGCCGGTGGCCGGCATCGGCTACATCGCCTACACACAGATCGATGTGCGCGATCCGGGCCGGCGGCCGCTGACGTTCGCGTTCAACGGCGGACCGGGCTCCTCGTCGATGTGGCTGCACATGGGCGTGCTGGGGCCGCGCCGCATCGTGACGGTCGACGCCGGCCCGACGCCGCCGGCGCCCTACCCCGTGGTCGACAACGAGGACAGCATCCTGGATCGCACCGACCTGGTGATGATCGATCCGGTCGGCACCGGCGTCAGTCACGCCGTGTGCGGTCACAAGGACGAGGAATTCTGGGGAGTCGATGCCGACGTCGACCAGGTCACGCGCTTCATCGCGCAATACGTGACCGATCAGCAGCGCTGGCGTTCTCCCAAGTTCCTGCTGGGCGAAAGCTACGGCACGACCCGCGCGGCCGGCGTCGTGGACGCGCTTCAGCAGCGCTGGTCGATGGCCTTCAACGGCGTGATCCTGGTGTCGGTCGCCACCGACATCGAAGCGCTGTTCGCCATCACGGGCAACGACCGTCCCTATCCGCTCTATCTGCCCGCCTTCACGGCGGTGGCCTGGTATCACCATCAGCTTGCGGGCGCGCTGGCCACGATGGAACTCAAGCCTGCGCTGGAAGAGGCCAGGGCCTTCGCGGTGGGCCCGTACCTGTCGGCGTTGACCAAGGGCGACGCGCTCACGGACCAGGAACGCGACCAACTCGCCTCGCGTCTTCACGAATACACGGGACTGCCGCCGGAGTATCTGAAGGCCGCGCGCTTCCGGGTCTCGGAGGGAATGTTCGCCAAGCAGCTGCTGGCGGCCAGGGAGCTGACGGTCGGCCGGCTGGACGCCCGCTTCACTGGACCGACCATCGATCCGCTCGCCAAGGAAATGCACTACGACCCGCAGTCGAGCGCGATCGCTCCCGCCTTCGTCGCAGCTTTCCTGGACTACTACTATCGGGACCTGAACGCGCCGCGCGAACGCACCTACCGCCCGACGCACTTCGAGCTGTGGCGGCACTGGAAGTGGGAGCACAAGCCGCCGGTCGGCGAATACGCGCAACCGCTGGTGAACACGACGCCGGACCTGGGGCACGCGATGACGCTGAACCCGGGCCTGCACACGCTGATACTGAACGGGTACTACGACCTGGCGACCCCGTTTTTCGCGACCGAATACGTGGTCGCGCATCTGGGCCTGCCGGCGTCGCTGCGCGATCACGTGCAGATGAAGTACTACGAGGCGGGACACATGATGTACGTGCACCCGCCCTCGCTGCACCGGATGAAGGCGGACCTGGCCGAGTTCATCGATGCCAGCAGCCGGCATTAGATCGCCACGCGCCCCGGCCAGCGGTCGTAGTACCATCCTCGGACGCCTGCAGTTCGAATCGAACGGTATGGGTCTTGCTTCCAAACGTCGCAACAGACGGCCAGCCGGCACATCGGCATTCGTGTGCCCCATGGACAAGAACGAGGATGCACCAGGAGGGGGAAATGAAGCAACGCACAGTGCCGCTTGGTTCGGCTCGGGCGCGGGGCATGCTGGCGGCGGCGCTTCTTGCCGGCGCGGCCTTGCCGCCGGCGCAAGCACAGACAGCCGCTGAACCGCCCGCTGAGATCAAGCCCGGTGGGCCGGCCGGCCCAGCCGCAGCGCCGGCTGCCCCGCCCGCCACATCGCTTCTTGCGCAGTCTGCCGCCCCACCGGCGGCGGCCGCATCCGCGCAGGAGACCCAGCCCGCCGCCTTGCAGGAGATCGTGATCACGGCAACCCGCCACGAGGCCGCGCTCAGCAAGGTGCCGGTCAGCGTCAGCGCGTTCACCCAGGAGTCGATGGACGAGAAAGGCATCAAGGACTTCACCGACGTGGCCCGCTTCACCCCGGGCGTGACGATCGACGCCACCGGGACCGGCACCAATTCGATCTCGATCCGCGGCATCTCGTCCTCGGGCGGCTCGGGTACGACCGGGATCTACATCGACGACACCCCGATCCAGATCCACTCGCTCGGCTTCAACTCCGACGACACGCTGCCCAAGACGTTCGACCTGGAGCGGGTCGAGGTACTGCGCGGCCCGCAGGGCACGCTGTTCGGGGCCGGATCCGAAGGGGGAACGGTCCGCTACATCCTGGCCCAGCCCAGTCTGACCAAGTCCAGCGTGTACGCGCGCAGCGAGGTCGCGTTCACGCAGGGGGGCGATCCGAGCTACGAGGCCGGCGTCGCCGGCGGCCTGCCGCTGATCGACGGCAAGCTCGGGGTGCGCGCCAGCATCTGGTACCGGCGCGACGGCGGCTGGATCGACCGGGTCGATCCGTTCACGCTGGCCACCGTCGCTTCCAGGGACAACTGGGATGCCACCTACGTGGCGCGGCTGGCGGCCAAGTGGGCGGTGACGGAGAACGTGACGCTGACTCCCAGCCTGCTGTACCAGCACCGCAACCGCAACGACATCTCGGTGTTCTGGCCGCAGAACGAAGGCGCCAACGGGCAGATCGTCCGGTCGGACCCCGGGAATCACAAGTTCCTGAACTTCGACCCGTCCGGGCGCCCCGAGCCGGACCACTACTTTCTTCCGGTACTGAAGGCCGAGGCGGAACTGGGCAGCATGTCGCTGATCTCCAATACGTCGTACTACACGCGCGACGACACGAGCGGCTACGAGGGCACCTTGTACAACCTGGGTTACTACCAGACCTTGGGAACCCGCGGAGTCAGTTGCAACCCTCCCCCCTGCACGGGCACCACGGGCGCAAACCAGTTCGACCCGAACCTGCAATTCGCCAACAACAGCTACTACCCGCTCGTCGACCAGTTCGGCCTGCACCTGCCACCCGGAATCCAGAACTACCGGTCGCCCGCCACCGTCGTCAACGAACAAAGGACCTTCACCGAAGAATTGCGGCTGCAATCGAACGATCCGCACGCGCGCGTGACGTGGACCACCGGTCTGTTCTACGAGTTCACCCGCCAGGTCAGCCTGGAGGAAATCTACGACCCGTCCCTGGACGCGCTGTTCCCGAATCTCTTCGTCGAATGCCCTAGCGGAGCCCCGTGTGACCCCACGACCGGCACGCCCGCGCTGGGGACG
>DASZFP010000150.1:0-10680 GCA_035939615.1 Burkholderiaceae bacterium
GAGAGGGGCTGATTTCGCAGCGCGCAGCTTACCGAACGTCGGCCGTTTCGTAGGCCGACATCGGCGGGCAGGTGCACACCAGGTGGCGGTCGCCGTACACGTTGTCGATGCGCGCCACCGCGGGCCACACCTTGGCGGGCGCATCGGCGCCGGCCGGATAGGCCGCCTGGCGCCGCGTGTACGGGTGGGTCCAGGCGTCGGCCGCGATCATTGCGGCCGTGTGGGGGGCGTTCTTCAGCGGGTTGTCGGCCCGATCCATCCGGCCCTGCTCGATGTCGCGGATCTCGGCCCGAATCGAGATCATCGCCTCGACGAAGCGGTCCAGCTCGGCCTTCGGCTCCGATTCGGTCGGCTCGATCATCAGGGTGCCGGCCACCGGGAACGACACGGTCGGCGCGTGCAACCCGTAGTCCATCAGCCGCTTGGCCACGTCCTCGGCGGTGACCCCGCTCGCGTCCTTCAGCGGCCGCAGGTCGATGATGCATTCGTGCGCCACGAAGCCGTTGCGGCCCGCATACAGGATCGGGTAATGCGCGGCCAGCCGGCGGGCCACGTAGTTGGCGCTGAGCAGCGCCACCGTGGTGGCGCGGGTCAGCCCGCTGCCTCCCATCATCGTCACGTACATCCACACGATCGGCAGTATCCCGGCCGAGCCGTACGGGGCGGCGCTGACCGGACCCACCGGCGAGGCCACGCCGATGCGGCCCGGAAGATGGGGCGCCAGGTGCGACTTGACCGCAACCGGCCCGACGCCCGGGCCGCCTCCGCCGTGCGGGATGCAGAACGTCTTGTGCAGGTTCAGATGCGACACATCGCCGCCGAAGCGGCCGGGGGCGGCCAGCCCGACCAGCGCATTCAGGTTGGCGCCGTCCACGTAGACCTGGCCGCCGTGCCGGTGCACCACGTCGCAGACCGGGCCGATCGCTTCCTCGAACACCCCGTGCGTGGACGGGTAGGTGATCATCAGCGCGGCCAGGCGCTCCGAGTGGCGGCTCGCCTTGGCCTGCAGGTCGGCCAGGTCGACGTTGCCGCCGGCATCGCAGGCCACCGCAACCACCTGCAGTCCCGCCAGGTGGGCCGAGGCCGGGTTGGTGCCGTGCGCGCTTTCCGGAATCAGGCAGATGTCGCGCTGGGGCTGGCCGCGCGCGTGGTGCCAGGCCCGGATCGCGAGCAGCCCGGCCAGCTCGCCCTGCGAGCCGGCGTTGGGCTGCAGGCTGACCGCGTCGTAGCCGGCGCACTGCCCGAGCCACCGCTGCAGCGCGTCGGTCATCTGGCGGTAGCCCTGCACCTGGTCGTCGGGCGCGTACGGGTGTACATCGGCGAACTGCGGCCAGGTGATCGGGATCATCTCCGAGGTCGCATTGAGCTTCATCGTGCACGAGCCCAGCGGGATCATGGTTCGATCCAGCGCCAGGTCACGGTCGGCGAGCCGGCGCAGGTAGCGCAGCATCGCCGTTTCCGAGTGGTGGGCGTTGAACACCGGATGCGTCAGGATCGGCGTGCGCCGCGCAAGAGCCGGCGGTATCGCATCGGGCGTGGACGCGTCGAGCGCGTCGATCCGCCCGGGATCGGCTGGCAGCCCGAACAGCGACCACAGCGCCTCGATGTCGGCCCGGCCGACCGTCTCGTCCAGCGCGATGCCCACCGCGTCGGCTCCCAGGTCGCGCAGGTTGATGCCCTGGGCGCGCGCGGCCGCATGGATCCGGCCCGCATCGATCCCGCTCACCTGGATCGTGTCGAAAAAATGCGGGCTCACTCGCAGGCCGGCCGAGCGCAGGCCGGCCGCCAGCACGACGGCCAGGCGGTGCATGCGCTGCGCGATCCGGCGCAAGCCGTCGGGGCCGTGGTAGATCGCGTAAAAGGCGGCGATCACCGCCAGCAGCGCCTGCGAGGTGCAGATGTTGGAGGTGGCCTTCTCGCGCCGTATGTGCTGCTCGCGCGTCTGCAGCGCCAGCCGCAGCGCCGGCGAGCCCTGGCTGTCGACCGACACCCCGACCACGCGCCCCGGCAAGGCCCGCTTGAACGTGTCCCGGCACGCCATGAACGCGGCGTGGGGTCCGCCAAACCCGAGCGGGAGTCCGAAGCGCTGCGCCGATCCGACCACGATGTCGGCGCCCCACTCGCCCGGCGGCGCGAGCAGCACCAGCGCCAGCGGATCGGCGGCCACCGACAGCAGCGCGCCGCGGGCGTGCGCCATGTCAGCCAGACGGGTCTCGGGTGCGGAGCCGATCTGACCGGTCGAGGTCGGATACTGGATCAGGTAGCCGAACGCGTCGATGCCGGCCGCCGCGGCGTCCTCGGCGATGCGCAGCTCGATGCCGACCGCCGGCGCGCGCGTCTGCAGCACCGCGATCGTCTGCGGGTGGCAGCTCGCGGAAACGAAGAAGGTCGACGACGGGTTGTTGCTGCAGCGCCGGCTCATCATCATCGCCTCGGCGGCCGCCGTGGCCTCGTCCAGCAGCGAAGCGTTGGCCACCGGCAGGCCCGTGAGATCGCACACCAGCGTCTGGAAATTCAGCATGCCCTCCAGTCGTCCCTGCGCGATCTCGGCCTGGTACGGCGTGTACGCGGTGTACCAGGCCGGGTTCTGCAGCACGTTGCGGGCGATCACCTGCGGCAGCCGGGCGGCGTGATAGCCCATGCCGATGTAATTGCGCAATATCCGGTTGCGCGAAGCCAGCTCCTGCAGACGCGCCAGCGCCTGCGCTTCGCCCAGCGGGCCGTCCAGGGCCAGCGGTTCCTTCAGCCGGATCGACTCCGGCACGATCGCATCGACCAGCGCGGACAGGTCCGGCTGCTTCAGGGCGGCCAGCATCGCAGCCACGTCGGCTTCCGACGGGCCGATGTGCCGCTGGATGAATTCCCCGTCGCACTCGAGCTCGGCCAGCCGCGCCGCCACCGAAGGCGTCGTGCGGTCCATGTCACTTGTGCTGCGCGACGTTGCTGGCGTACTGGCCCGCATCGAGCAGCCGCGCCTGCGAGCCCGGCTCGAGCGGACGCAGCCGGAACAGCCACGCGGAAAAGGCGTCGGCGTTGATCGATTCGGGCTTTTCGGTGACGGCCGGATTGACCGCGACCACCTCCCCGGCGATCGGCGCGTACACGTCGGAGGCCGCCTTGACCGACTCGACCACGGCGGCCGCTTCGCCGGCCTTCAGGGCGCGGCCGACCTTGGGCAGCTCGATGAACACCAGGTCGCCGAGCGACTCCTGGGCAAAATCGGTGATGCCGACGGTGGCGCTGCCGTCGCTTTCCCATCGCACCCATTCGTGCGAATCCGTGTACTTCAGCTCCGGCGGCACTTTCATCGGATCAGGTCCTTTCCTGGTTTGAACAGCAAGCGCGTTGGTCGAGCTCTCTATATGAGCGGCCGGCCGTGGCGCACGAAGCGGGGCTTGACCACCCGCGCGGGCGCCGGCCCGGCGCGCAGCTGCGCGGTCACGGTATCGCCCGGCTGCACCGCCGCCGGCACGCGCGCCAGCGCGATCGACACCTGCAGCGTCGGCGAAAAACTCCCGCTGGTGATCTGCCCTTCCCCGTGCTCGGTGACCACGGTCTGATGGGCCCGCAGCACGCCCTTGTCGAGCAGCTTCAGCCCCAGCAACTGGCGCAGCGGCCCGGAGGCGCGCTGGCGCTCCAGCGCGATCCGCCCGACGAAGGAGCGATCCGCATCGAGCTCGACGGTCCAGCCCAGGCCCGACTCGAGCGGCGTGACGCTCTCGTCCATGTCCTGCCCGTACAGCGCCAGCCCGGCCTCCAGCCGCAGCGTGTCGCGCGCGCCCAGGCCGCAGGCGCGCGCGCCCGAAGCGGTCAGGCTGCGCCACACGCCGGCCGCCTTCTCGACCGGCACCACGATCTCGAAGCCGTCTTCGCCCGTATAGCCGGTGCGGCCCACGAAGGCCGCATCCAGCCGGGTCGAATGAAAGCCGTCCAGCGGCACCGCGCGCGCGGCCAGCTCCGGCTGGGCGCGCGCCAGCAGCGCCGCCGAGTTGGGGCCCTGCAGCGCGATGATGGCCAGGTCCGGGCGCGGCCGGCATTCGACCCGCAGACCCCGGCTCGACACGAGCTCGTCCATCCATTGCAGGTCGCGCTCGGCGGTGGCCGCATTCAGGATGGCGCGAAACCGGTTCGGATCGTCACCCCAGCGATACACGATCAGGTCGTCCAGCACGCCGCCGCGCTCGTTCAGCATGCACGCATACATGGCCCGGTCCGGGCCGCGCCGTCCGATGTCGGCCGTGAGGAGCTGCTGCAGAAAGGCGCGCGCATCGGCCCAGGCGATGTCGATCACGCACATGTGCGACACGTCGAACACGCCGGCGTCGCGCCGCACCGCGTGGTGCTCCTCGATCTGGGAGCCGTAGTGCAACGGCATTTCCCAGCCGCCGAAATCGACCATGCGAGCGCCCGCGGCCAGGTGGACCTCGTACAGCGCGGTGCGTTTCAGCATGCAAGCCGTCCCCGATCGGAAACGGCGAATTATCGACCATCCGAGCAATGGCCGCGCGCCGCGCGCAATGGACAGTGGGTCTGGCTAGCCGACCCGCTCGGCCAGGGTGCCTTCGATCTGGCGCCGCAGCGAGCGCCACTCACCTTCCAGCGACGCCACCGCCGCCTCGGCCCGGCCCAGATCGGCGGCGCGGGCGTCGCTCTCGAGCGCCGCGCAGATGGCCGCCAGCCTCATCGCGCCGGTGTGCGCGCTGGATGACTTCAGCGCGTGCGCCGCGGTGGCGATCACCGCCGCGTCGCGGCGCTGCCAGGCCTGCTGGATCGCAGCCAGGTGCCTGGGCGCATCGTGCAGGAACAGCTGCAGCACCGTGCCGAGCAGCTCGGGCCTGGCGCTGCCGCCCAACTCGCGAATCCGTTCCAGCACGGCCCTGTCAAGGACCGGGGAATCGAAGCGCCGATGCTCGCCCGGCACCAGGAAATTGCGCGAGCGGGCCGCCGCATCCTGCGCGGCGGCGGCCGGGTCGCCGTCGGCGATCGGCGGCAGCACCTTGAGCCAGCGCGCCAGCACCTGGTGCAGCTGCGGCGAGGAGAACGGCTTGGGCAGGAAATCGTCCATGCCGGCCGCCAGGCACTGCTCGCGCTCCTGCGCCATCGCATTGGCGGTCAACGCAACGATCGGCGTGTGCCCGCCGACGCTGGCCTCCCCGACCCGGATCGCCCGCGTGGCGTCCAGGCCGTCCAGCACGGGCATCTGCACGTCCATCAGGATCAGGTCGAAGGCGCTTTGGTGGGCCGCCCGGACCGCGGCGCGGCCGTCGATCGCCAGCGCCACCGTCAGCCCGACCCGCTGCAGCATGCCTTCGGCCACCGCCTGGTTCACCGGGTTGTCCTCCACCAGCAGCACGTGCCCGGTAAAGCGCGGAACCGGCGCCGGCCTGGCCACGGCCCGCCGCGCCCAGTTGCAGGTCCCGGTGATCAGCTCCTCGGCCACGCGCGCGAGCTGCGACATCCGCGGCGGCTTGTTCACCGACACGATCCGGTCCGAATTGGAGATCCAGCCGTTTTCCAGCCGCGCCGTCACCGGCGCCATCAGCGCCACGTACAGCTCGCCCAGATTGGCACGGGCGCGCAGCGCGCTCACCAGGCGCTGGCTCGCGCTGCAGGTGAAATCGAAATCGACCAGCAGCAGCCGGTACGGCGCGCCCCGCTGCGCCGCCTCGCGCGCCTCCCCCAGCGCCGCCTCCAGTTCGACCTGCGTCACGTCGTGCAGACCCAGGCGCGCAAGCTGCTGGCGCACGATCGTGCGCAGCATCGGCCGGTCGCCCGCGATCAGCACCCGGAAGTCGACCTCGCGCGGCACGAGCGGCGCGACCATCGATCCGGCGCCGAGCTCCACCGTGCACCAGAACCTGGAGCCGTGGCCCGGCTCCGACTGGAAGCCCACCGCGCCGCCCATCAGCTCGGTGAGCTGGCGCGAGATCACCAGGCCCAGCCCGGTACCGCCGAAGCGGCGCGTGGTCGAGTCGTCGGCCTGGGTGAACGCCGCGAACAGGCGCTCGCGCTGGCCGGCCTCGATTCCGATGCCGGTGTCCGACACTGCCAGCGCCAGCCGGCACGTCGAGGCAAAGGCATCGTCGCCAGGCGCCGCGGCCGGCCGATCGGGCGCGAGCGTCGCGCCGATCGGGCGCAGGTGTTCGGCCGCCTCGGCGGGCGTGACCTCGATCAGCACGCTGCCGTGCTCGGTGAACTTGATCGCGTTGGAAACGAAGTTGGTCAGGACCTGGCGCAGCCGGGTCGGGTCGCCCACCAGCCGCGCGGGCAGCTCCGGTGCGGTCCAGGCCAGGATCTCCAGGCCCTTGCGCTGCGCGCGCTCGGCGAAGGCAGCGGCCACGTCCTCGACCAGTTCCAGCAGGTCGAATTCGATGCGCTCCAGCTGCAGCTTGCCGGCCTCGATCTTGGAGAAGTCCAGGATGTCGTTCATCAGCGCCAGCAGCGACGTGGCCGACCCGTGGATCGTGTGCGCAAACTGGCGCTGCTGCTCGGTCAGGTCCGAGTCCATCAGCAGCTCGGTCATGCCCAGCACGCCGTTCATCGGGGTGCGGATCTCGTGGCTCATGTTGGCCAGGAAGGCCGACTTGGCCTGCGCCGCCGCCTCGGCCGCCTGCTTGGCTTCCACCAGCGCCTGCGTGCGGCGGCTGACCGTGTCCTCGAGCTCGGCCCGGTAACGGGTCAGCGCCCTGATCGCGTTTTCCTGGCGGCGCCAGGCGCGCCGCAGCAACAGCAGCGAGAACCAGCCGGCGGCGCACATCGCCGCCAGAAACAGCCCATCGACCAGCGCCTCGTTGTACCAGGGCAGCAGGTAGTCGAGGGGCGACAGACCCACCGCCACGTACAGCGGATAGTTGCCGATCCGGTGAAACGCGAACGTGCGCCACTGGCCATCGATCGGGCTGGTGGCCTGGTAGGTTGCAGCATTCAAACCCTGGCGCAGCAGCGCCAGCAGTTGTGGCGAGCCGACCTTCACGCCGGCGCCGGTCGACTGGCCGCTGACCTGCGGATAGCGCACCAGCACGTTGTGCTCGGCATCGAACAGCGCCACCGAACCGTGGGCGCCGACCTTCATCGAGGAAATCACCGTGTACAGCCGCTCGGTGCCGATCAGGGCCCGGATCACGCCGGCGAACGATCCGTCCGGCCATTGGAGGCGGCGCGCCATCGGCAGCTCCCACCGGCCCGTGGTGCGCGCCAGGATGGGCGGGGCGAACACCAGGTCCGGCTGGTCGTGCGCACGCTGGTAGTACAGCCGGTCGGAAATGTCGACCGGCTTGGCCGGATCGACGCCGGCTCCGAACTTGATTCGACCCGCCGGGTCGGTGGCGCGCAGATTGGAGATCTGGCCCAGGCGATCCTGCTGCCGGGACAGGTAGGCGTTGAAGGTCTGCGCCGACCGGTGCATGTCGGTGGCCTGCAGCCGGAACTCGTCGCCCGCCGCCGCCAGCACCAGGTCCGTCTCATGCAGGGTCGCGAACAGGTACTGCTCGAGCAGGCTCGCCAGGCCATCGGCGTCGTCGGTCGCCTCACGGTGCAACCGCTGGTGCGTCTGCCACAGCGAATGGCCCAGGAAGCCGGCCACCACCAGCAGTCCCAGCAGGAACGCCGCAATCGTCGTGGTCTGTGGACGCCGAAGGTCCATGGGCCTGCCCCCGCCTGACGGCCCCAGGATTCCGGGACCTTGGCCCCAGTAACGGCGCGAGCGCGCCGCAACTGAAGCCGCGGCGGGAAAATCGGGCCTTTTCGTCGGCATCAATGGCCGGTGCCGGCCATGCAACGGCAACGGCCGCGCCGGATCCCGGCCGCGTGGCGCGGGCCATCCGGCCCCGCTTCAGGTCCGCGGCAGAGTGACCCCGGTTTGGCCCTGGTACTTGCCGCCGCGGTCGCGATACGAGGTCTCGCACACCTCGTCGGACTCGATGAAGATCACCTGGGCGCAGCCTTCGTTGGCGTAGATGCGGGCCGGCAGCGTCGTGGTGTTGGAGAACTCCAGCGTCACGTGGCCTTCCCACTCGGGCTCCAGCGGGGTGACATTCACGATGATGCCGCAGCGCGCGTACGTACTTTTACCCAGGCAGATCGTCAGCACGTTGCGCGGAATGCGGAAGTATTCGATGGTGCGGGCCAGCGCGAACGAATTGGGCGGAATGATGCACACGTCGCCGCGCAGATCGACGAAGGAGTTCGGGTCGAAGGCTTTCGGATCGACGATGGTCGAGTTGATGTTGGTGAAGATCTTGAACTCCGGCGCGCAGCGGATGTCGTAGCCGTAGCTCGACGTTCCGTACGAGACGACCCGGCGGCCGTCGACGCTGCGGACCTGGGTCGGCTCGAACGGCTCGATCATGCCCAGGGCCGCCATGCGGCGGATCCAGCGGTCGCTTTTCACGCTCATGGCGGGCACGATACGCGAACGAAAAGGCTTGCACCGGAAGCCGGGCTGGGTTACATAATCGGGTCCACCTTCCCGCGTGCCGCCGGTACCAGCCGGTCAGGAATGGAAAAATGCCGTTGGACCGGAGTCGCACCTACCGCCACAGCGCACCGCCCGATGCGCGCCGCTCCCCTCCGAACGACTGGATACCGGCGCAGCCCGGTGACCCGATCCAGGAAATCGACACGCCGGCGCTGA
This sequence comes from Burkholderiaceae bacterium, assembly GCA_035939615.1. GTDB lineage: Bacteria > Pseudomonadota > Gammaproteobacteria > Burkholderiales > Burkholderiaceae_F > VBCK01. Next base: position 8,633 of record DASZFP010000150.1, read on the forward strand.
TCCTGGACCTGGACAAGTTCGAGGCCAATTTAAAGCGAATGGCCGATTTTGCGGCGCGCGCGCACGTGCGGATCCGCCCGCATGCGAAGGTCCACAAGTGCGCGGAGATCGCCCGCCGCCAGATCAATGCGTTCGACCGCGGCATCTGCTGCCAGAAGCTGGGCGAGGCCGAGGCGATGCTGGCCGGCGACGTCACCGACATCCTGATCACCAGCCAGGTGGTCGGCGAGCGCAAGATGCGGCGCCTGGCGCGGCTGGCGCGCCACTACGCGCCGGCGCGGCTGGGCCTGTGCATCGACCACCCGGACGTCGCGCGGCAACTGGCGGCGGTGTGCGAGGCCGAAGAAGCACGCCTGGAAGTGTATGTGGACGTCGACCTGGGCCAGAACCGCGGCGGGGTGCAAACGCCCGAGGCGGCCGTCGAGCTGGCGCGCATCCTGGTGTCGAGCCCCAACCTGTCGCTGATGGGGATCCACGCTTTTTCCAGCATGGCACAGTACCGGCGCGGCGCTCCGGAGCGGCGTGAGGCGACCGACCGGGGCGCGCAGCGCGCCTCGGTGATGCGCGATGCGCTGCTGGCCGCCAACCTGCCGTGCAACGTCGTGTGCGGCGGCGGCACGGGATCGTTCCTGTACGAGGCCGCCAGCGGCGTTTTCAACGAGATCCACGCCGGCTCCTTCGCGCTGATGGACATCAATTACACCCGCAACGAGCACGATCCGGCCGGTCCCCGCTTCGAGTGCGCCCTGTTCGTGCTGAGCTGCGTGATCAGCGTGGGCGAAGAGCGCGCGACGCTGGATGCGGGGCTGAAGGCGTTTTCGACCGACACCGGACCGCCCCAGCCGACCTTCGCCGGGTGGCGCGTGCGCGCGGTCGCCGATGAACACACGGTGCTGATACGCGCCACCGAGGACGGCCAGCCGGTCAAGCTGGGCGACAAGGCGCTGCTGATTCCTAACCGCAGCGATCCGACCGTGAACCTGCACGACTGGATCGTCGCGGTCCGCGCCAACTCGGTCGAAGCGGTCTGGCCCATCGACGCCCGCGGCGCGATGTACTGAGGCGGGCCGCGCCGCGGCCCTCATTTCATTGCACGGGCGGGGGCGCGGCGGCCTCGGGGGGAGCAAAGCGCGGCTGCAGCGCGGTCAGCTGCTCCTCGGTGGTCGCGACCAGCCAGCGGCGCGCGCTGTCGACCTGGTGGCGGTTGTGATCGCGGAACGGACCCATCGCCGGCGCTTCCTTCCACAGCAGCGGCGCGCTGCGGCTGGTGCGGGCCGAGGGCGTTCCCACCAGCAGGCAGTACGGTCCCAGCGGCAGCGACACCAGCGGCAGGGCCGGCTTGGCGCGCACCCGCCAGTCGATGAACGGGGCGTCCGAGATCAGGAAGGGCTGCGGAAATCCGTAGAAGATCGTGAAGTCGTAGAGCGCCAGCTGCTCGCGCACGCCGACCCACAGGCGCCGCACGTCCTCGATCACCGCGGCGCGGATCTCGTGGTCGAACATCGGCTCCTGCGTATAGCGCGCCTGGGCCTGCTCGGCGTCGCGCTGATAGGCGCTGACCAGGGCCAGTTCCACACAGTCCTGCACTGCACGCGCCACCTCGGCCGGCGAGCCCGCCTCGGTGGAGCGGCCATGCTGCGCGGCATGCAGCAGCCGCGCCAGTCCCCCCTCGTGCAGCGCCGGGCCGGCGTGCGCGTCGGGTGGCGCATCCTTCAGCAGCGAGACATAAATATGGGTTTCGACAGCGAAATGCGCCTTCTTGCCTTCGTCGAAGCGGATTTCGCCGCTGGCGCAATCGAGGTAGCGGGTGCCAACGCGTCCGTGCTCCCAGACCCAGTTGCGCAGGAAGGGACGCAGCGCGTGCAGCGCTTCGGGTTTCGTCACCCGCCGATGATGGTTGGGGCGCGCCCGGCCGTCAAGCGCGGCGCCGAACTACGACAGGTTGATCAGGGTCGAGCCCGAAGCCCACAGAAAAGGGCCGCCGACGATGCTCTCGGGCTGCGCGGGGCCCGGGTCGCCGTCGTGGGTGGTCGCGGCCGATGACGAGC
>DASZFP010000151.1:0-8741 GCA_035939615.1 Burkholderiaceae bacterium
TGGTCGTTCGTGACCAGGGCGGACAGACGCGAACGTTGGTCGACACCAAGACCCTGATCAAGGCCGCCGGCGGATCGCCGCAGGCGATCGATTATTTCGCCGCGTCGCGCAACGGCAAGCGCGTCGCGGTGGGAATTTCTTCGGGTGGCTCGGAAGCCTCGGCGGTCAGTGTCCTCGACACGGCCACAGGTGCAACGGTCGCGGGGCCCATCGATCGGGCGCAATGGGCCCATCCCTCCTGGACGGACGACGGCGCGGGGCTGTTCCTTGGCCGCCTGCAGGAGCTGCACCCTGGCGCCGCGCCGAGAGAAAAATACCTCAACTACTCCTCGTCGTACTGGGATCTGAAGCAACCGCCACTGCCGGTAGCCGGCGCCGCCACGGGACTCGGTCCGATCAAGGACCCGGTCACCTTTGCCGTCACGGGCGTTGTGCCGGGCGCCGAACGCGCCCTGCTGTTCGGGATCCACGGCGTGCAGAGAGAAATCGAGGCCTGGATCGCACCGCTGATCGATGCGCGTTCGCAACACGCGCTGTGGCAGCAGATCGTGAAGCGCGATGATGCGGTAACCGACATAGAGGCGAACTCCAGGACGATCTACCTGCTGTCGCACCAGGATGCCCCGACGTTCAAGGTGATGGCGCTGTCTCTGGACGATGTGCTGGCGCCTGCGCGCACCGTGATCGCGGCGCATCCGGATCGCATCATCGCGTCCATTCACGCCGCCTCCGACGGCCTCTACGTCGCGGCCCGGCGGGGCCTGGATGGACAGTTGCTGCACGTACGCACGGACGGCACCGTCACCCAGGTCAAGCTGCCGTTCCGCGGAACCGTCTCCGACGTCGCCACCGACGCTGCCCTGCCAGGTGCCGTCGTGGCGCTTGAAGGCTGGGTCAACCCACCGGCCTTCTTTCGCTACGATTCGGCCAAGGACACGTTCACGGATCTCGGCCTGATCTCTCAACCCGCCTTCGAGCCGGGCAATTACTCGGTGACCGAGCTGTTGGCGACGGCCGCGGACGGCGTCCGGATACCGCTGTCGGTCATCGCTCAGGCCGGGCCGGTGTCGCCCCGGCCAACCTTGCTCGACGGGTATGGTGCCTACGGGGTCTCGGTTCTGCCGGGCTTCGCTGCGCGGACTGCCGCATTCGCGCAGGCCGGCGGCGCCTATGCCGAGTGCCACGTGCGCGGAGGCGGCGAGCTCGGCGAGGCCTGGCGTCTGGGCGGCAAGGACGCCAGCAAGCCGAACTCTTGGCGCGACTTCATCGCTTGCGCCGAGGTGCTGATTGCCAAGGGGTACACGACGCGCGACATGCTGACGATCCAGGGTACGTCCGCGGGGGGCATTACGGTCGGGCGCGCCGCCACCGAGCGGCCCGAATTGTTTGCCGGCGCGATTGCGCGGGTCGGAGACGTGGACTCCCTCAGATCCGAGGTGATGCCCTCGGGTCCTGCCAATGTTCCCGAGTTCGGCACCGTCAAGGACGAGCAAGGCTTCAAGAACCTGCTGGCGATGGACGCCTATCAGCACGTGCGCGACGACGTGCGCTACCCCGCGTTTCTTCTGACGACCGGCCTGAACGACCCTCGAGTCGAGCCCTGGGAGCCCGCCAAGATGGCGGCGCGCCTGCTGGAGGGCGCGCACCACGCGCCCGTGCTGTTGCGGGTCGAAGATGCGGCCGGCCACGGGCTGGGCACCACCAAGTCGACCCGGGACGCCGAGGATGCCGACATCGCCGCGTTCGTATTCTGGCGCGCCGGGGTTGCGGAGTGGCAGCCGAAACCGTAGTGGCAAGGGGCAGGCTTGGCGCAATCCATCGGCCTTACCTTGACGCGTCAGCGGAACTGATAAAACTGATCGTTCAGGTACTTGATGATGTTTCGAGTTTCGATCGCCGAGAATTGTTTCTTCGCCATGTGACCGCAACCGACCAACTGCTCCTTCAGCCCATCTAGAGACCGAACGACTCGGTCCTTCCGGGTGTAGATGCCGCTGTCGTGGCATGCGGTGCAGTTGGCGTCATGCAAGCGCTTGCCGTCAGCGCTGTCGCCCGGCAGCTCGGCGCGGACATTCGGCATCAGCAGGATCATGACCGAGACGCACAGAATGCTTTTCACGGCTTGCCCCTTCCCGAAGTGGTCGATGTCAAATGCGCAAGACGGGAAACCGCGTCGGCTCGATTGGAGCGTTCAGCGAAGCGGCCAGCCCCAGCGCCAGGCACATGCGCGTCTCCAGCGGGTCGATCACGCCGTCGTCCCACAGCCGCGCGGACGCGTAGTAGGGGTGGCCCTGCCGTTCGTACTGCGCCAGGATCGGGGCCCGGAACGCCTGCTCGTCCTCACCGGACCAGGAGCCGCCGCGCGCCTCGACGCTGTCGCGCCGCACGGTGGCCAGCACGTGGGCGGCCTGCTCCCCGCCCATCACCGAGATGCGGGCGTTCGGCCACATCCACAGCAGACGCGGCGAAAATCCCCGGCCGCACATGCCGTAGTTGCCGGCACCGAACGAGCCGCCCACGATCACGGTGAACCTGGGCACCCGGGCGCACGCGACGGCGGCGACCAGCTTGGCGCCGTGGCGCGCGATGCCCTCGGCTTCGTACTTGCGTCCCACCATGAAACCCGTGATGTTCTGCAGGAACACCAGCGGGGTGTCGCGCTGGCAGCACAACTCGATGAAGTGGGTGCCCTTTTGAGCGCTGTCCGAGAACAGGATTCCGTTGTTGGCGAGGATGCCGACCGGGATGCCGTGGATCCAGGCGAATCCGGTGACCAGCGTGGTGCCGAAGCGTGCCTTGAATTCTTCGAATTCGCTGCCGTCGACGATGCGCGCGATCAGCTCGCGAGCGTCGTACGGCTGGCGCACGTCGGTCGGTACGATCCCGTACAGGTCCTGCGGATCGTGCAGCGGGGGCGCCGGCTCGCGCAGCGCCACTGAAGCCCGCTGCGGCGGCGCCAGTCGCGCCACGATGCTGCGCGCCAGCGCCAGCGCGTGCCGGTCGTCGTGCGCCAGGTGGTCGGCCACGCCCGACAGGCGCGTGTGGACGTCGCCGCCGCCCAGATCCTCGGCGCTGACCGTTTCTCCGGTGGCCGCCTTCACCAGCGGCGGGCCGCCCAGGAAGATCGTTCCCTGGTTGCGCACGATGATGGACTCGTCGCTCATCGCCGGCACGTACGCCCCGCCCGCGGTGCACGAGCCCATGACGACCGCGATCTGGGCGATGCCCTGCGCCGACATCGTCGCCTGGTTGTAGAAAATGCGGCCGAAGTGATCGCGATCCGGAAACACATCGTCCTGGTTCGGCAGGTTGGCGCCCCCCGAGTCGACCAGGTAGACGCACGGCAGCCGGTTCTCGCGCGCGATTTCCTGCGCTCGCAGGTGTTTCTTGACGGTGATCGGGTAGTAGGTGCCGCCCTTGACCGTGGCATCGTTGCACACGACGACGCACTCGCGGCCGCTGACGCGCCCGATCCCGGTGATCAGTCCGGCGCCCGGCGCCTCGTTGTCGTACATATCGAGCGCCGCCAGCTGCGACAGCTCCAGGAACGGCGTGCCGGGATCCAGCAGCAGTTGCACACGCTCGCGGGGCAGCAGCTTGCCGCGCCCCACATGGCGCGCGCGCGAGGCCTCGTCGCCGCCGAGCGCGATGCGGCCGACCTTGGCGCGCAGGTCCTCGACCAGCGCGCTCATGGCCTGCTGCGCACGCGCGAACGACTCGTCGCCGCGGTTGATCCGGGTTTGCAGCGCGCTCACGAGCCGGGCTGCCCCACGGAAGCGACGCTGGCCGCGCCGACGCGGTGCGCTGCAAAGTGCCGCCACGCGATCAGCAGCGCCAGCGACTGCAGCGCCGCGGCCAGGAAGAACGGGGCTCCGACGCGCCAGTCCGAGGGCTGCAGGAATGTGACCTGGGCCAGCAACGGATTGCTGATCATCGGCGCAACCACCGTCGCCAGGCTGGCAAGCGCCGACAGCGTGCCCATCACCCGGCCCTGCTCCTCGGGCGCGGCTGCCTTGGACACGATCCCCTGCATCGTCACGATCGATCCCTGGGCCAGAAAATTGCACGCGATAATGGCGTACATCATCCAACCGTGCGTTGCCAGCCCGTACGCGGTATAGGCGAACAGGCTCGACAGCATCCCCGCCAGGATCAGACGGCGCTCTCCGAACGCCTGAATCAGCCGTCCCAGCAGGACACCCTGAACAATCAAGGCGACCACTCCAGCGACAAACAGCGACGGGCCGGTCTGGCTGGGGCCCCAGCCGAACTTGAAATTCGTATAGAGCACCCAGTTCATCTGCATCACCCACACGGCGAGCGACGTGCATGCGAACGCCGCCACCAGCGCGCCGACCCCGTGCAGCCGCGTCAGGCCGGCCAGCGCCGTGAACGGATTGACCCGGGCCTGCGACAGCGGTCGCCGCCGCTGCACCGGCAGCGACTCGGGCAGCACCAGCAGACCGTACAGCCAGTTCAAGGTGCACAGACTCGCAGCCGCCCAGAACGGCAGGCGCAGGTTGACTCCTCCGAGCAGGCCCCCCATCACCGGGCCGAGCACGAAGCCGATGCCGAACATCGCGCCCAGCTTGCCCAGGGCCTGCGTGCGTTCCTCCGGCGGCGTGATGTCGGCCACATAGGCCTGGGCCACTGCGAAATTGGCCGACAGCCCTCCGCCCAGGACGCGCGCGGCCACGATCAGCCAGACCGAATGGGCCAGCGCCGTCAACACGAACGTCGCGCCAAGACCTGCGATCCCGAGCAGCAGCAACGGGCGGCGGCCGAACCGGTCCGACAGCGCGCCCAGCAGCGGCGCGCACAGGAACTGGCTTGCACCGAAGGTGACCGCTACCGCCATGTACCAGTAGGTCTGCGTGTCGCGTCCGCTGGTGAACTCGCCCAGCAGGATCGGCAGCACGGGAATGATCAGGGCGATGCCGATCACGTCGAGCAGCGACGTCACCATGATGAATGCAATGGCCGGCCGGCGCTGGTTCATCTCACTAATCCGGGCACTCCGTTAGAACGGCCCGCTCGCGAGCCAGCGCTCGATCTGCGGCAGCCGGTCATGGCCCCAGAACGGCTCACCATCGACGACGATGAAGGGGGCACCGAACACGCCTCGGGCCACCGAGGCGTCGACCAGTGCCTTCAGGCGGTCCTTGATGTCCGGTTGCTGGATGGCCGCCAGCGCCTGGGCTGGATCGGATCCGACCTGTCGCAGCACGTCGCCCAGCACGGCCGGGTCGGAGATGTTGCGCCCCTGCGCGAAGTAGGCCCGGAAGGCCGCATGCAGAAAAGCGACCGCACGTTCGGACTGCGCCCCGCTGAGCCACAGGTAGGCGCGCGCGGCACCGACCGTGGATATCGGAAACGGGTCCGGCAGCACGAACGGCACGCCGGCGAATCGAGCGCTGCGTTCGAAATCGCGCCGGCAGTAGTCGCCCTTCAGCGGCACCTCCGGCAGCGGCCGCATGCCGGAAACCTTGAAGGCGACTCCCAGCAGGACCGGCTTGTACTCGACGCGGCGCCCGAACCGGGCCGCGAACGGCTCGATCTGTTCGGACGCCAGATACGAATACGGCGAGGTAAAATCGAAGTAGAACTCGATCGGGGAAGGCATCTCTCAGTCCGTTTGGGAGGTCCGAATCAGGCCGAAGTAGACGCGTGCATCGTATGGCATCGCGACCCGCCCGTCGCGCTGGCTGGCGTCGAACAGGCGCCGCAGCGACTGCGTCATCGGAACATAAGCGGGGTCGTGCGGTGCCGGCAGATACGAGGTGGAAGTCACCAGCGCTGCGAGCGACTCGAAGTCCAGCGGCGTCGCGTGTTGGAACACGCTGCGCCGCCAGTGCGCCCCGCCAAAGAAGGCCTGAATCGAATCCTCGTTGCCATGGCGCTCGCGAACCTGCTCGCGGCTGAACTCGCAGACCAGCTGCTCGTAGCCCCGCGCAAAGTCGCTGTCCTGCACGCGGCGCACGTTCCAGATCAGTGCCGCCCGCGGCGGACTGCGCAGGATGCGCAGCGCCTCGGTGCGGACGGCGTCCACATCGAACCAGTGGAACGCTTGCGCCGCGATCACGCAATCGGCGCAGGCGTCGTCCAGCGTCGTGGCCTGGGCCGTTGCCGCAACGCTCACAAAGCCCGCAACGCCGGCCAGCGCCTGCTCGGCCTGCTCGCGCATCCTGGCGTTGGGCTCCACACCGATCACCTGGAATCCGGCCTGCAGGAAGATGCGCGATGAAAGCCCCGTGCCGCTGCCCAGGTCGACGATGACGGCGCCCGGGGCCAGTTCCAGCTCGCGCGCCAGGTGCGCCACGATGGCTGGCGGGTAGTGCGGCCGTCCGCTGGCGTAGGCCAGCGCCCGCTCGGAGAAGCGAACCGTCGGATCGGTGCCCGGCTCGGCGCGGCGGCTGTCCATCTCGAGCGCTGTCTACTCGATGCGCGGCTTGGGTCGGCGAATGATCAGTACGCCTGTGAGCATGCCGGCGCCAAGCGCGACAAACAGCATCGGCCCACCGCCGATCCAGCCGATCACGATCACGGCATTGCGCAAGCACGAGCCGAACTCGCGCGGCGGGCACCAGGTCCAACTCGTCAGCATGGCAAAGGACAGCCAGGTCAGCAGCATCACCAGGATTCCCCGCGATACGGACTCGCCCAGCCGCCGGATCTTGCGCTGGGCATCCTGGTAGAGGATCAAGGCAAACAGCATCGCGAAAAGAGCGGGCACCATCGAAAATATCCACCGGTTGATGCCCACTTCCTCGGCAAACTTGTGCAGCAGGGACCCGAGGAGGTCGACAGCGGCAGCTGCGATCACCGAAAAAACGAAAAAGACGAGCGATGCGATCGTGGCGGGGGACATCGTCTGGGAAAATGGGGTTCGGGTCGAAGTTTACCGCGCGATCCGAGCCTCACCATTCGAGTTGCTCGCCCGTGTAACGCAGGAAGCGGCCGTTGTGGGAGCGGTTGGCCGCCGCGATCACGCGCCGCAGGGCCGCCACGCTGTCGCCCACGTCGAGCCTGGCCGACGGCCCTCCCATGTCGGTGCGAACCCACCCGGGGCTGAGCGCCATGCAGACCACCCCGCGCGGGCCGAGCTCGATGCTGGCGGTCTTGACGACGCTGTTCAGTGCGGCCTTGCTGGCGCGGTAAAGCCAGTTGGTCGTATCGGTGGTCAGCCCGATCGATCCCAGGTTGCTCGAAATCGCCGCCAGCTTGCCGTGCGCCGCCTCCAGGTTCTGTGCCAGCAGCGAGATCAACTGCATCGGCGCCAGCACGTTGGTGTGCATGACCTGGTCGAAGTGCTCACGGGACGGCGGGCTCAGGCCGTCGACATTGGGGCCGTAGATGCCGGCCACCAGCAGTGCGATGTCGATCGGCTGTCCGTCCAGCGGCTGGCCGAGCGCCGCGATCGAATCCGGGTCCAGCGCATCCAGCGGCAGGGCGCGCGCGCCGAGCGCCCGCAACGAATCGGCGTCTTCGGGGTGGCGGTAAGTCCCGATCACGCGGGCGCCCTCGGCCGCGTACTGGCGCACGAATTCGCGTCCGATCCCGCGGGTCGCACCGATCACGAGCACAGTGGGCATCTGATCACCTGGAAAGGCCGCTATATCGACCGAGACCGCACACGGACCATGAACCATTGGTTGGCAAGAGCGACGGCTGTGAAGGCCGCGGGGGGTGCTCGAGGGGGGCGGAGGCGGGGTTTCGCGAAGCACTGCTTCGCGCCGCCGGAGCCGGCGCGCCTTGCAAGGCGCGCCGTCCCGCAGCTTCTCGAAGCCGATCCTCCCGCTTTTCGGTTCTTACGCTACCGCTGCTCACAGGAGACCGTGCCTCTCGAAGCTGATGTTCATGGCAAGAATCATGCGACGGAGGCAAGGTAACGGTTGGCGAAACGACGCTCCGGCGGGTACGGGTAGATATCCTCCAGTACGCCCTTCTGGATCCGCTCTTTGCGTCGCTGCCAGAACTCCGGCGTCAGCAGGTCGGCATGGTACTTCATGAAGGCGGCGCGTATCCGTGCATCGCCCAGCAGAAACGGGCCGAACTGCTCCGGGAACACGTCGCGCGGACCGACCGGGTACCACGGTTCCCCGGACAGCTCGGATTCTTCGTTGGGCGCCTGCGGGATGTGCCGGAAGCTGCAGTCGACCATGTATTCGATCTCGTCGTAGTCGTAGAACACGACCCGGTTCAATCGGGTGACCCCGAAGTTCTTGAACAGCATGTCGCCCGGGAAGATGTTGGCCGCCGCCAGGTCCTTGATGGCCTGACCGTACTCGCGGATGGCCCGGTCGATCTCGGCGTCGGTCGCGTGCAGCAGGTACATGTTCAACGGGATCATGCGCCGCTCGATGTAAACGTGCTTGATCAACACGGTCTGATCGTCGATTTCCACCACGGTCGGGCAGTAGGTCGACAGCTCGCGGATCAGCTCGGCCGAGAAGCGCCTGCGCGGCAGCGCCACCAGCGAGTACTCCCAGGTATCTGACATCCGTCCGACCCGGTCGTGGATCTTGACCAGCCGGTACTTGGACATCACCTGCTCGCGGTCGGTCTCCTTGGGCTGCGCGATCAGATCCCGGATCACCTTGAACACATACGGGTACGAGGGCAACGTGAACACGCTCATCACCAGTCCCCGGATGCCCGGCGCGATCTGAAACGAATCGCTGGAATGTCTCAGGTGATGCAGGAAGTCCCGATAGAACAGCGTCTTGCCCTGCTTCTGCAGG
>DASZFP010000152.1:0-3601 GCA_035939615.1 Burkholderiaceae bacterium
ACCGCCACGGCAACCTGGTGCACCTGTACGAGCGCGATTGTTCCGTGCAGCGGCGCAATCAGAAGGTCGTGGAGCGGGCCCCGGCGCCGTACCTGGAGGCGGCCGCGCGGCAGTCGCTGTGCGAGGCGGCGCTGCGCCTTGCGCGCGCGGCCCAGTTCACGCACGCCGGCACGGTCGAATTCCTGATGGACGCCGACAGCGGCGCTTTCTACTTCATCGAGGTCAACCCGCGGATCCAGGTCGAGCACACGGTGACCGAGCAGATCACCGGCGTCGACATCGTCAAAGCCCAGATCCGCGTGTCCGAGGGCGGCCGCATCGGCGCGGGCGATTCGCTGCTGCCGGCCCAGCACGCTATAAGCACTAATGGGCATGCGGTCCAGTGCCGGGTCACGACCGAAGATCCCGAAAAGGGCTTCGCGCCCGACTATGGCCGGCTGACCGCTTACCGCAGCGCGGCCGGATTCGGCCTGCGCCTGGACGGCGGCACCGCCTACACCGGCGCGGTGATCACCCCGTTTTACGACTCGCTGCTGGTGAAAGTGACCGCCTGGGGCCACACGGTGGACGAGTCGATCGCGCGCATGCAGCGGGCGCTCGGCGAGTTCCGCATCCGAGGCGTCACGACCAACCTTCAGTTCCTGGAAAACGTGATCGCCCACCCGCTGTTTCGCCAGGGCGAGTGCACCACCCGCTTCATCGATTCGACCCCGGAGCTGTTCAAATTCCAGGCGCGGCGCGACCGCGCCACCAAGCTGCTGCGCTTTCTGGGCGAAGTGGCCGTCAACGGCAACCCCGAGATGAAAGGCCGCACGCCGCCGACGCTGCCGCTGCCGCGGCCCGCGGTGCCGGTGTGCGACCGCGCCGCGCCCGTCCCGGCGGGCACGCGCGACCGCCTGCGCGAGCTCGGGGCGGGCGCGTTCGCGCGCTGGATGCGCGAGCAGCCGCGCGTGCTGCTCACCGACACCACGATGCGCGACGCGCACCAGTCGCTGTTTGCCACGCGCATGCGCACCGCCGATATGGTGGAGATTGCGCCGCATTACGCGCGCAGGCTGGCGGGCCTGTTCTCGGTCGAATGCTGGGGCGGTGCCACCTTCGACGTGGCGATGCGCTTTCTGAAGGAAGACCCGTGGGAGCGGCTGGCGCGCCTGCGCGAGGCGATGCCGAACCTGATTCTGCAGGTGCTGGTGCGCGGCGCCAATGCAGTGGGTTACACGACCTACCCGGACAACGTGGTGCGCTATTTCGTGCACCAGTCGGCCGCCCATGGCATCGACCTGTTTCGGGTGTTCGATTCGATGAACTGGATCGAGAACACGCGAGTGACGGTCGATGCCGTGCTGGAGGCCGGCGCCCTGTGCGAGGCCTCCATGTGCTACACGGCCGACCTGTTCGACCCGGCCCGGCCCAAGTTCGGGATGAACTACTACCTGAACCTGGCGCGCCAGATCGAGCGCACCGGCGCGCACATCCTGTGCATCAAGGACATGGCCGGTGTGTGCCGGCCGCGCGCCGCGCGCGAGCTGGTGCGTGCGCTGAAGCAGGAAGTGGGGATGCCGATCCACTTTCACACGCACGACACCTCGGGCATGTCGTCTGCCAGCGTACTGGCTGCGATCGAGGCCGGGGCCGACGCGGTGGACGCAGCGATCGATTCGATGTCGGGGCTGACCTCGCAGCCGAACCTGGGCGCAATCGTCGCCGCACTGGCCGGCACGGAGCGGATGCCGGACGTGGATCCCGATGCGCTGCAACAGGCCTCTCACTACTGGGAGGGCGTGCGACGTCTGTACGCGCCGTTCGAGGCGGATCTGCGCGCGCCGACTTCGGACGTGTACCGGCACGAGATGCCCGGCGGCCAGTACACGAACCTGCGCGAGCAGGCGCGCGCGATGGGGCTGGACCACCGCTGGCCCGAGGTGTCGCAGGCCTACTCCCAGGTCAACCGGATGTTCGGCGACATCGTGAAGGTGACTCCCACGTCCAAGGTGGTCGGCGACATGGCCCTGTTCATGGTCGCCAACGACCTGACCGAGCGCGACGTGCAGGATCCGCACCGCGAGATCAATTTCCCGGACTCCGTGGTGGCCCTGTTCAAGGGCGAGCTCGGCCTGTCTCCAGAGGGCTTCCCGGGCGAACTGCAGAACAAGATCCTGAAGGGCCAGGCGCCGCTCGCGCGCCGCGCCGGCGATCTGCTGCCCCAGGTCGAGCTGGCAGCAGCGCGCAGCGAGCTGGAGGCGCACATCGGGCGCCAGCCAAGCGATACGGACCTGGCCTCCTACCTGATGTATCCGAAAGTGTTCCGCGATTTCGCGGACCATCAGCGCACCTACGGCGACGTCTCGCGCCTGCCCACATCGGCCTTCTTCTACGGCCTGCACGATCGCGAGGAGATCGCCGTCTCGATCGACAAGGGCAAGACGCTGATCGTGCGCCAGACCGGGCGCAGCGACCAGCCGGACGACGAGGGTCTGATCAAGGTGTTTTTCGAGCTGAACGGCCAGCAGCGACTGATGCGGATCCCGCGCGAAGGCGCCGTCGCGCTGCGGCGCCACCCGAAGATCGATCCGGCCAACCCGGGGCACATCGGCGCCCCGATGGCCGGCGCGATCGTCACGGTAACCGTGCACGCCGGCCAGCACGTCGCCAAGGGCATGCCCCTGGCGTCGCTGGAGGCTATGAAGATGGAAACGGTGCTGTTCGCCGACCGCGACGCGACCGTGGCCTCCGTTTACGTCAAACCCGGCGATCAGGTCGAGGCGAAGGACCTGCTGATCGCGCTCACCGTTTGAGCACAATGAGTGACCACAACAGCGTTATGGTCGCATTCGTGCGGCAGCCATTACAGCCGTAACACGGTTCGGGTACGGCGAAACTTGCGGGACACGGGGCGGGCGCGCAATGTGTCCCGTCGACCTTCTAAGCTGCGGACTCGCGATGATGGACCTGAAAACGGCAGCCAATAACGTGCCAACCCCGCATGTGCTGGCGATCGACGACGACGCCGACATGCGCCGGTTGATCTCCGACTACCTCGGCGAAAACGACCTGCGCGTAACCACGGTCGCGACGGGCGCTGAAATGCAGAAGGTCCTCGCCCAGGACGCCGTCGACGTGGTCGTGCTCGATCTGCGACTGGCCGGCGAGGACGGAATGCAGCATGCGAGAAAGCTGCGCGAGACCTCCGAGATCCCGATCATCATCGTTAGCGGCCGCAACGACGAAGCCGACCGGGTGATGGGGCTCGAGCTCGGCGCCGACGACTACCTCACCAAGCCGTTCAGCCCGCGCGAGTTGCTGGCGCGTGTGCGTGCGGTGCTGCGCCGCTTCAAGAGCGCCAGCGAAGTGCTGCCGGCGCGCAATGAAAAGCGGCGCGCGTATCGATTCGCCGGCTGGGAGCTGAATTTGCGTACGCGCCGCCTGATCGAACCGGGCGGCAAGCGCGTGGAGCTGAGCAACGGAGAATTCAACCTGCTGGAGGCGTTTTGCGCGGCGCCACAGCGCGTACTTTCGCGCGACAGCTGCTCAGTCTTTCGCGACTGCACAATGCGGAAGTCTACGACCGCTCGATCGACGTCCAGATTCTGAGGCTGCGCCG
>DASZFP010000153.1:0-39798 GCA_035939615.1 Burkholderiaceae bacterium
CTTCTCCATCTCGGCTTCTCCTTCGTCGCGGGCCGTTGCGCGAGGCAACAGCACGACCTACACGGTGACCGCGACGGCGATCAACGGCTTTGACGGAACGGTGACATTCCGGGTTCGCGGATTGCCGTCCAGTTCGAGCGCCAGTTTCAACCCTGGCTCGGTGACAGGCCAGGGAACATCGACACTGACCGTGAACACCAACGCAGCGACGTCAACCGGGACCTTCACATTGAGGATCAGGGGAACCAGCGGCGGCGTGACTCATAGCACCACGGTGCAGCTAGTGGTTCAGTAGATATGGGCTCTGTCATCGCGACTATCACGAAAAGGAGCCGCAGGAAGATGCCGCTTGTCGACGCTGGCCAGCGCCACAGGAAGCACGCTGAGTTCGTCAAGTTGAGTCCCGCCCAGTCTTCGCGTTGTGGTGAGCGAGGCGGAATGGGATGAAACTTGCCAAGTTGCCAAGTCACGGGATGGTGCCGGGTTTCAGTGGCCGATCGAAGTCCGGTGCCTCCAGCCTATTGACTGAGGTCCCTAAACCCGTGTTCCCGCAGTCCGACCGCCGAGCCTTGCTAAGCGCTCAACCGATGACCCCCGGAGAGATCGACTATGTAGTCGATCAGCTTAAAGCCGAACTGGATGAATTCCGGGTTGCGCGAAAAAGGGAACTGCGAAAGCCGCGCGAGAACATGCTGCAAAGTGACCGGTGCTCTGGCCTGCAACGGGCTGACACTAGACAGCGACGAGCGGCTGCTGGCCGGTGGGCGTATCGTCGGCGAGGCGCTACTCGTCGTCTCGATGCACCGAGGCTGGTTCCCGCCTTTTGGTCGTCTGATCGTAACCGTCCGGGAACCGACCTTGTAGCCTCGTGGAAACGATCACTACCTGACTCCGGGCTGAATCACATCATTTGGCTGTCGCACCGTTCCCTCCCGAAACACCGCCATCGCGTCGCGCGCGCTTCGGCTGGCATGCAGGCGCTTGCGAAGGCGACGACTCGACAGCAATTGCACCGCATCAGCCAGCACGGTCAGGTGCTCCTGAGTGGCCGGCCTTGGCACAAGCAACGCCACCACGTCCGAGACCGGCTTGCCGTCGTGCGAATCGAATGGAATCGGAGTTCTAAGGTACGCGTAGAAGGCATAGATGCGAGTCAGGCCATCGACGCGCGCGTGCGGTAGCGCGACGCCGTCCCCGACGCCGGTCGAGCCGGCCTGCTCGCGCTGCGACAGGTTCAACACGACTTCCTGGGCCGAAAGGCCGTGCTGCCGGGACATGTGCTGCCCGATCACATGGAATAGCTGGCGCTTGGTTGCGACATCCAGGTCGAGGTAGACATCCTCGGGCGACAGGTGCAGAGACAACGAATTCGGCCGTTGCCCTTCGCTCAGATGAAAGCCTTCAAGCGATTTTGCGTCGCGTCGTCGCGAGACAATTTCGGGAAGATCGGCGACGGAATTGATCACCAAGTCGGCGCCGAGCCGGAGCAATCGCGAGATACTGACGCGGACCACAACGCCCTCCTTCAGCTTCGCACGCAGCCTTTGCCGTGCAGGCGCGAACAACCACCCCGGCCCACGACCGGCGTACCAAAGGCGGACCCGTCAGATCGTCCAACGCATTGTCCCCGTGGGCGCATAAAAATTGCGTCAAAGTGGCGTCACGGATTACAGGCGAAGGACCGCGGGCGTCAGGACATCTTACATCTGCCCCGATCGTGATTCCGTTGGCCTCGGTAGACGGCTGGTCAGCCTGGCCAGGCTTTGGTCCGGGGTTTTCTGGCAGCACTGCCTGGCCGAGATAGCGGCTTGGCATTCGACATACGACCGCTTTTCGGCGGCCGCAATGTCGGCAGAGGGTCGTGAACGCGGAAATGTTGTCGGTAACGGCGACGCCGGGCTTTGCCCGCAGTACATGCGGAAGGAGACGCGGCGATGGCCGGAGGTCGGGTATGTGGCGCATCGCGACCAGTGAGACAATGAACAGGGGACACGCCGAATTCGACGGTCCCGGCCAGATCCGGTCATCGCGCCCAGGCGCCAAACTTTCGCGAGACCGGACGTTCAAACCCGCTGCCTTTTAAGACCGAATCGAAGGCCGCGTCCTCTCGATCGTTCTCTCGGCCAAGGTCGCGCAGACCACAGGCTTAGCGCTTTCCGAAGGCGGCGCAGCGTCGGCTATCGCCGATGCTGGCGGGTCAGAACTACCTTCTGGTACAGGTCGCCGAAGAAGGTCGTTTTATGCAAGGTCGCCGGTTCGTGCGTCTGCAGAAGAAACGACTCCACGTCGTTCATCCACAGGTCGACGGCATACGGCTTGAGCTTGCGGAGTACGAATCGCACGAGCGGCAGCATCGGATGCCAGCGTCGCGGCCGATGGTAGTCGACGATGATGACGCGGCCGCCCGGTTTGACGATGCGCATCGCTTCGCTCATCGTCGCGCGGCGAACCGGTCGCGGTTGTTCATGCAGCAGGAAGAACAGCAGCACATAGTCGTAACTCGCGTTCGAAAAAGAAAGCGACGAAGCGTCGCCATGCCAGAGCTGCACGCGTTCATCGGGTGACAGCTTTTTGGCCAGATTGTCCAATTGGATGGGCAGAACATCGACTACATCGAGTCTTGCATTCGGGCTCAGGCGTTGGCGCAGACGCAAGGTCAGATTGCCGTAGACACAGCCGATCTGCAAGGTCTGGCCGCCCAAGGTTTCGCCGAACTCAGCCAGCGACGCGTTGCAGAGTCGGCGGTAGTTGCCGAGCAAAATCAAATTGACCAGCCATTTGCGGTCGAAAAAGTGTACGGCTTTCGGATGGACATAGGCCCACCAGTACAACTGCGCCAAGTAGCGAGGAATCGGCACGCCGCCGAACGCCGGACCGGCGGACTGCGAAGGCTGGAGTGTCGTTCGGGAGCATTCCCGGCGTTCCTGGGCGGACGGCAAGTGCGCCTGCGGTTTAGGGTACGGCAGCGGGGCGCCCTGGTGGCCGCCGGCAAGCACTTCAACGGAACGCCAGGGGTGGGTGCTAAATCGCATAGACAAGCATGCCACGGATGAGCGCGCAGACAATGTTTGCTGGCGAACATACACGTTCGATCGACAAGTCTATAAATGCCATCAGCCTCGACGTGAGGCGCGGGGCGACGGCGGGGGCGCTTGGCGCGCCGCGTACGCACGCCCCGGATGAGAAAGGCAAACCGTGCACGAAGAAGGAAGCAGGTGCGCAGCAATGCCACTTGTGAAGCTGACGGTGATCCTGTTCGTTGCGGTCGGATGCGCGAACCCGGTATGGGCCGAGCCGTCCGAGGTCCAGCGCGGCGAGTACCTGGCGCGCGTCGGCGACTGTCTTTCCTGCCATACGGCAAACTCTGGCGAAGCGTTTGCGGGCGGCAATCGGCTCAATACGCCGTTTGGCTACATGCTGGCGTCGAACATCACACCCGATCCGGATACCGGGATCGGACGCTGGACGGCCGACCAGTTCTATCGCGCGCTGCACGAGGGCGTCAACGCGCATGGCGAAGCCATGTATCCGACGATGCCGTACGACTTCTACACGAAGGCTTCGCGCGAGGACATCGACGCGATCTACGCTTACCTCAAGACAGTGAAGCCCGTGAAAAATGCCGTCGACGTCAACCACCTGCGCTTTCCGTTCAACCAGCGCTGGTCGATGGCAGTGTGGCGTGAACTGTACTTCAGCGAGGGTGGCTACAAGCCGAACTCAGCGATGTCCGCATCATGGAATCGTGGTGCCTACTTGGTCGAGGGACTGGGACATTGCAGCGATTGTCACTCGCCGCGAAATTTTCTCGGGGGCATTGAAAAAAAGAAGGAATTCACCGGTGCTCTGAACGACGGTTGGTTCGGAGTGGATCTGACTTCCGACATCGCGACTGGTCTCGGCGGCTGGACCATCGACGAAATTGCCTCCTATCTCAAGACCGGCGCGGCAAGCGGCAAGACCACCGCCCTCGGACCCATGCGCGAATACGTACGGACTAGCACGAGTCACCTGAGCGACGCCGATCTGAAGGCCATGGGCGAATATCTGAAGTCGATTCCCGCCGATTCGCGGCTGCACACCGGCGTCAAACAAGCCGATCCTACAGCGCAACAAGGCGCGGCCCTTTACGTCGACAACTGTGGTGGTTGTCACCAGGCCGAGGGTCGTGGGATTGCCGGAGTGGTCCCGCCGCTCGCGGGGAATGGGTCTGTGGTGGCGTCCGATCCGTCCAATGTCATCAACGTTGTACTTGGTGGCAGTCCGAAGCACGGCGACTATGCGGGGATGCCGCCGTTCGCGTCGAGCCTCAGCGACGCGCAGATCGTCCAGATCACGAACTATCTGCGCACAAGCTGGGGCAATTCGGCCTTGGCGAACGCGACCACCGAAACCGTCGCGAAACTGCGGGTACCGGCCAATTGAGGCCGGAAAGACCGAGAAGTTGCCGCAGTTTGGAAATCGGCACCGTTTTTGTTCCGGCAATTCAAAGTCGACGGGAAGCCGCCTACGAGGGAATCTATCGAAGCGCGGCCTTCCACGATTGATAGGCATGGGTGCAGATTGCCGAAACGCGGCGCGTCCGACATGTCCGGCCTTTGCAAAATCTGCTTACGATTTTTGCCGACGGACGGAGCCGCTATGGGTCCAGGGCGTGCGAAAACTACGCCCTCGCCGAATGTCCGGTTCTCGCGATTTGGCTTGTCGCTTTTGGCAGACCGAAATAGCCGCTGGGGGTCGGATATTCAAAATCGCGTCGGCAATTGAGACCCGATCGCGCGGTCACCAATAACGTCTTGAGCGGTCCGTGGGTCCGTACGGTTGCCGCTTACGCGGGTGTCGCGACCGTTTCACCGGCCGGTTTCCCTTCAGGCGCAAAATGGTGCTGCGGGCCATGACCGGGCATGCGGGGCCAATTCCCAAATCGCCGTCATTTGAAAAATCGCGCTCGCAATAAGTTCGCTACTGACCACGCGCGAAAAAGATGCCGGGCGCGAAGCCCGGCTCGGCACGCATGCGCCCCGCTGTGCTATTTGAGATTCAGCACCTGCATAGTCGCAGAGCCGACAGTGCGGCGCATCTTGTCGCGGTCACTAAATGAGCGGTTGGAAGCCTCAACGGAGCCCTCGACCTTCTTGGAAATTGCGTCCCCCTTTGCGATCCACCCGTCCAAGGCTGCCCAATTCTTATATCTTGTCACCAGATAAATATCCGGATCATTTTCCCCGCGTGGCTGTACCGTAAGTACTTCGTAGCTAATGACGTCACCAGCCTGCTTTCCCGCCTCCATGGTCTGCCTCCATGTAGTGGCGATGAACTTCATGTATTCCTCGAACTTCCCGTTTGCGGTCCGGATGCCAGCCACGTTGACGACCGGCCCTTCTGTGTATGGATGATCTTCTGCGAGAACGCTGATACTCGTGAACGAAAGGCAAATAAAAGCCGCATGAGCGGCGAACCGCTGGTAGCTTGACATGGCAACCCTCCTTTAATCAGGACCGGAATGAATGCCGGCCGTCTCGACTCGAAGCGGATTCGGGTCAAGTCATTCTATTTCCGGACTAATCGCCGTTGAACCGCAATCGGCACGAAACCGCCCAGGGACCGATGAACGTTCGATTCCCAGGGATGAGTCCGACCGATTGCCGGACCAAGCGGGCTTCGCACGGCGATTTACGAGTCCAGGTAGCCGACGTACGATTCTGGTGCCCGACTGCGGACATCGGTCGCTGCTGCGATCGGGCCATTAGCTGCCCGATTAACCTGCACTGAAATCGCTCAAACGAAGCGCGGCCTTGATCGACCGCTACTCTCCGAGCGCGAAATGGTGTTGCAAGCCACTACCGGACAGACCAAGGAAACTCACGACGTTGCAATGAGAATCGTCTGAATGTCGGGTATTTCTTTGCGGGTGGTTCCGCTTAATGCGGATTTACTTCCGGATTTTCTTCGGTTTTTTGATGGCGTTGCGTTTCAAGACAACCCGCAGTGGTCTTCCTGCTATTGCCAGTGCTTTTACGAAGACCACCGGACCGTGGAATGGTCGAAGCGGACAGCGGCAGTCAATCGGGAGGCCGCAAGGCGTCGTATCAGCGCCCAGCAGATGCGGGGTTACCTGGCATATCGAGACGATGAGGTTGTCGGCTGGTGCAATGCGGCGCCGAGGAGGCTTCTTGGCGCACTGGACGCTGAACCCATCGAAGACTCGAGCGAAGTTGGCACGATCCTGTGCTTCCTGGTTACCCCTTCGCACAGGGGCCAGGGTGTAGCGACAGCTCTGCTTGCAGGCGCTTGCGATGGGTTCCGGGCGCAAGGGCTGCGATTCGCCGAGGCGAATCCCCGCCCGGGCGCACAAGGCGCCGCCGCAAATCACTTCGGGCCGCTCGCGATGTACCTCGCGAGCGGCTTTATCCAATGGCGAGCTGACGCCGACGGCAGTGTTTGGGTACGCAAGCCGTTGTGAATTCCGTGGACCCGAATATCACTCGTCCGATCTCGTGATATCGAATACCAGGTTGTACGGCGACGGGCCGAAGGAAGCCCACGGCACCACGGGCCCCTGCTGCACACCGCGCCGCGACCAGTCGCATACGCCGCGGGGGAAGATGCTCGCCAGTCTCTTCCACTCGGCCGGGCTGAACGCGACCTTGTAGTCGCTTCGGTCGATCGGCTTGAGCTGGCATTTGATGACGTCGGCCGCCAGCGGCCCGCCCGCGATGTGGCGCGGGAAGCCGAACGAGGGATAAACCGTGTTGCACCGGGAATCGGGCAGCCGGCTGAATGTCTGCGGCTCGGCCACGAACTGGGTCGAGGTGGGCCAGCAGCCGTCGACGGCGGCCATCGGTTTGTCGCGGATGACCTTGGTGCGCACATTCGCCTCCGATGGGTCGTTCTGAACGTTTTCCACCCACTGGATGAACAGCTGCCACGCCTGTTCGGTCGGAATCGCGTTGCCGCGCCACATCACGTGATTGGCGCCATTGCCGTTGGCTTCGATCATCCGTTGCCGGGTCGCGAAGTGGAACCACTGGTAGTGGTAACCGTGGCTGTCGGTCACGCCGACCAGACCGCTCAGATCGAACACCGGGATCGACGCCAGTCCGGCACCACCGTACAGCTGCAGCCCGCTCTGATAGGTGCGCGCGATCGCCCGCGAGTCCCCCCTAGTACGTGAAGCGATGTAGTTGTTGTCGGCGTCGTAACCGCCGATGCCGTGATTCAGATCGAGAAACTGTGTCGTCGTGATCGTTCCGGCATTGAG
The DNA here is from genome assembly GCA_035939615.1 of Burkholderiaceae bacterium. Lineage (GTDB taxonomy): Bacteria > Pseudomonadota > Gammaproteobacteria > Burkholderiales > Burkholderiaceae_F > VBCK01. The sequence continues at coordinate 7,262 of DASZFP010000153.1, forward strand.
CGCCTGCAGGCCATATTGAACGCCGACGTTGTCGAACGGCCGGCGGGCAAATCCCGTCTCGGGATCGACACCGTAGGCGTTGCGCTGCCAGTCGAACACGGTCGGACGAGCCCCGGCCCGATTGCCGGCCGGGTCGTAGCGTTCGGCAACCGGAACATCGGGGCTCCACACGGCTGAGACGTACCCCGTGACATCGGCGCGGCTCGGAACCGGGTCGGTGCGTCCCGCCTGGTTGGCCGCGTCGTACCAGGCCTGCAGGCCTTCATATCCCGAAACAGCGACCTGCTGATCGCTGCTGAAGCCGCCCGGATTGGTCACGGCGAAGTAATGCGTGAGCAAATGGCCATCCATACCCGAAAAGGCGATGCCGTCCGGATCGGGGAACGTACACGAGACGAGCACTCCCTGGAACATGCCGGGCAGGTTGTCGGCGATCTGCAAACTCGTGTAGGAGCCTCCCGAGCAACCGACGCTGACCGTGTAGCGGGGCACGCCGTAGGTCTTGATGAAGTGCTCCTTGCTCATCATCGCCGTTTCCTGCTGGAGCACCGCGTTGCAGTTGTTCGAGGGGTGCTGCAGCGTGTTTTCGAAGAGCGCGTAGCCCTCGCCCAGTCGCGTCAGGTCCAGCAGCGTCGCCGCCCCGGGAAGATTGCCCTCGGCCGGACCCTGGATGTACCACCCACCCGGGCAGCCGAAGCCTTCCACGGCGAGCAGGCGCTTGTTCCAGGCTCTGGGCGGAGCAAAAGGACCCGGAGCCGGCTCGGACGTCGGATCGTGCAGGATCGCGCTTTGATAGACGCCGCGATTGATCGTGCTCGTCTCGACCCGCACCACGAAGGGCACCGTCAGTCCGGCGAGCGTGGTGATCTTCGATACATCGTCCGGCAGGCGGCTGGTACTGGGCAGCGGAACCAGCGCGCTGGCGCCGGTCGCCAGATACAGATACTGGACGACGGTCGGCACAGAGCAATCCGCGTCCAGCGGCGGGCCGAGTTTGCTGCCGTCGGGTAGCACGAACTCCTGGGTCTGGCAGATAAACGGCGTGATGTGCGGGCCCGATGTGATCGGACCGGAGATCGGATAGTTGGTGAGCGCCAGGCTGTCGGCGTGCGTGCCATGGTCGAACACGTTGACCGTGTTCTGGCCGATTGTCAGGCCGCCAACCAGGCCGATCAGGGCGCCGGTACGCGGATCGCGCTGGAACTCTCCCGTGACGTCCCGGCCGTTCAGGTCGATGCTCAGCGAGGCGCCCTCTCGCGGAGCATCGACCTGGACCAGCACATTTCCTCCGCTGACCAGGCGTGGATCGGACGAAAGCGCATGGATGGCGGCGCAGGCCGAGCCGCTGGCGCCGGCCTGCAGCGCAGCTAACACGACAACCGAGGGTATCCACGAGAAGGCGCGCGCGCCCGAATTTCTGTACAAGCCGCTGATCGACATGGAGGCCTCCTTTGGGAGGCGTGAGCGTAGGTAGCCGTGAGATCAGCGTCTATCGAGATCTTCCGGAATTTGTTCAAAAGTTCCGCTCATCGTCCATGCGGCGATTGCGGTCGGACGTCGGCCGAGCGGCATTTCTCGAATGTGCCGCCTGGACGCGTCTGGGTGTTGTTCCCGACGATGGGTGAGCTACCGGTCCTGCGCCGGCGTCTGCTTGCGCCGCTCGGGATTGAAAAACGGCCGCTCAACCGGCCAGGCGCGCTCCATGCGGCGCTCCCACAGCAATTCCCGATGCAGGTAGATGTCGACCCAGAGTTCCTTCAAAGTCTTGAAGTAAGGCGCCTCGATCATGGCCAGCGCAATGTTGCGCTTGCAGGTCGGCGACCATAGGGCCGAGGTGACCGCGCCGATCTGCCGTAAGGCCTTGCTGCTGTCGTAGATTAAGGACCCTTGCGCGGGCTTGTTGCCGCTGATCTCGATGCCGAGCAGGCGCCGGCGTGACCCCCGTCGCCTCTCTTCGAGCAGCGCGCGGCGCCCGTTGAAGTGGCCCTTCTCCAGTGCTACCGCCCACTCCAGGCCCATTTCAAACGGGGTCGTCTCGCGATCGAGGCGAATCGTGCGGGCGGCCGAGATGAAGTCCACGTTGGGCAGGATGAACCCGGCCTCGATGCGCGCCATCTCCAGCGCCCGGTAGCCGATGGCGCGGATTCCCCGGGTCTGGCCCGCGCTCATCAACCGGTCCCACAGGTCCAGGGCGCCCTCCGGGGCGATCCACAGCTCGTAGCCCAGATCGCCCGTGAAGCCGGTGCGCGACACCATCAACGGGCGGTCCGCGAACTGGTAGCGGGCTATTTCGAACACCTTGAGGTTTTCGGCGCCCGCCAGTCCCATCGCCTTGAGCACCGCGCACGATGTGGGCCCCTGCAGCGCGAGGGCGGCGATCCGGTCGGTCACGTCCTCGACTTCGACCTGAAAGCCGATGGCGCAGTCCAGCAGCCAGTCGAGCTGGCGCTCGCCGGTGCACAGGCGAAACTCGTTCTGCCCCAGTCGGAACACGGTGCCGTCGTCGATCAAGTGGCCGAACTCGTTGCACCAGACCGTGTAGGCCACGCGATCGACTTTTAGCTTGCCGATGTCGCGCGTGACCAGGCGATTCAGGTACCGCTCGGCATCCGGCCCGATGATGGAGTACTTGACCATCGGCGTCAGGTCGAAAACGGAAGCTGCGTTACGGATCGCGAAGTATTCCTGCTCGACGGAGGAAAACACTTCGGCGGTCGTGTAGCCGGACCATGGGATATGGGCGTCGGTCTCGACCAGGAAGCGGCTGCGCTCGTAAAACGGCGTGGTCAGCAACGGACGCTGATAGTGCGGGCGCAGATTGCTCTGGGCGGACATCTCAGGCTCCTGCCTGGATCAGCCGCGCCGCGTTGCGGCCGGCCAGGCCCGTCACGCCGCCGCCTGGATGGCTGCCGGCGCCGCACAGGTACAGCCCGGGCACGGGCGTCGAATAGCCGGCCGCACCGGGCACCGGGCGGGTAAAAAAGAACTGGTCGAACGCGAGGGCGCCGTGGTGCCAGTGACCACCGGCCATGCCGAATTCGCGTTCGATGTCCGAGGGCGTCAAGAGTTCACGGGCGATGATCCGCTGCGCGATTCCCGGTGCGTACCGTTCGAGCGTGGAGAGTACGTTGCTCATCAGCGCCAAGCGCGCCGCGGCCGGATCGGCGCCAAGATCGTATGGCACGAACATCACGTTGACCGACATCACGTGGCGGCCGGCGGGGGCCAGCCCCGGATCGTTGACCGTCGGAACCGTGATCTCCAGCGCCGGGCGGGCCGGGACCTCGCGGTACTTGGACGGATTGAACGCGAGCTCCAGGTAGTCCAGGTCGGGCGACACCAGCATGCGGCCGCCCAGGCCCGCCGGATCGACCCCGGTGAATTGCGGCAGGCCGTCCAGCGCCAGGTGCACCTTCGCAACCAGCCCTTTGCAGCGGAAGTGGTCGATCCGGCGCACGAAGTCGGTCTCCAGGTGCTCGGCGCCGAGCAGCTTTAGGAACGTCGTCCTGGGATCGGCGTTGGAGATGATCGACCCTGCCTGGATCGTCTCGCCCGACGCCAGGCGAACGCCGCAGGCACGGTCGCCCTCGACCAGGATGCGCTCGGCGCGCGAGGCGGTGCGAATCTGGACGCCCGCGGCGACGGCCGCCGCCGCCAGCGCCCGGGTCACCGCGCCCATCCCTCCGGCCGGTTGCGCCATGGCGAGCGCGCCGGCGCGCGCCTGGCCCGCCCAGCGATGCAGCAGCGTGAGCACCGTGCCCGGCGCGCGCGGCCCGTGTTCGGCGCCGAGCGTTGCGTCGAAAGCAAGCGCGCCCTTGAGCAGGCTCGATTCGAAGTGGTCGGTGAGCAGATCGTAGGCATTCATTGCGGCGATGCGCAGCAGTTCGCGCATGTCCCGCCGACCCAGGGTCCTGATCTGCAAGGCGAGTTGCAGCGCCGCCAGGCGCTCACGCCAGGTTCCGAACCGCAGCCGAAACGGCGCCATGTCGAGCACCCGCGCGAGCACTCGAGCAAAGCGTGCCATCTGGGCCCGGAACGCCGCATAGGCGGCGGCATCCTGTGCGCTTGCGCCTCGCACTGCGCCGCCCGCAAACACGATCGCAGGGCCCGATTGGTTCAGGGCATAGGTGGGCAGTGCCCGCGCCGAGAACTGCAGCCCGTGGCGCTCCAGCTCGAGGTCGCGCGCCAGGTCCTCGGGCAGCGAGTTCAGCAGATGCGCGGCGGCCGACACCTTGAAGCCCGCAGCGAACTCGCGTGTCACGGCCGCCCCGCCCACCTGGTCAGCCGCCTCCAGCACCAGCACCCGGCGCCCGCGCCGCGCCAGGAAGACCGCGCACACGAGTCCGTTGTGGCCGCCGCCCACGACGAGGTGGTCGTAACGCTGCGTCATGACGGCTGCGGCCGACGCAAGTCGCCCAGGATGGTGCGCGCGGCGTTGGCGCCGGGAGCGCCCATCACGCCGCCGCCCGGATGGGTGCTGGAGCCGCACAGGTACAGGCCTTTGACGGGCGAGCGGTACTGCGCGTAGCCGGGGATGGGCCGGTTGAACAGCAACTGGTCCATTGTGAGCTCGCCCTGGAAGATGTTGCCTTCGGTCATGCCGACTTCGCGCTCGATATCCCAGGGCGTGCGGATTTCCACGTGCAGGATCTTCTGCCGGAAGCCCGGGCTGTGCGCTGCGATGGCGTCGATCACGGTGTTGCCGAACGCCTCGCGGCGGTCGTCGTTCCATTCGCCTTCGGCCAGGCGGTACGGCGCGTACTGGACGAATACCGACATGTAATGCTGGCCGTCGGGCGCCATCGTCGGGTCGATCAGTGACGGCAGCAGCATGTCCACGTAGGGTCGTTGCGACCAGCGCCCTGCCTTCCAGTCGTCGTAGGCCCGCTCCAGCATGTCGATCGTGTCGGTGATGTGCAGGTCGCCCCGGATGCAGGGCGAATCCGGCGGGAAGGCCGGAAATTGCGGCAGGCTGCCCAGCGCGATATTGAGCTTGCCCGACGATCCGCGGATCTTGAAGTTGCGCACCGCCCGCACAAATTCGTCCGGCAAATGAGCCGGCGCGACCGCCTGCAGGAAGGTTCGCTTCACGTCCAGGTTGGAGACCACCGTGGCCGCTTCGATCTGCTCGCCGCTCGCCAGCACGACGCCGCGCGCACGCCCGTTGCGCACCACGATCTGCTGCACCTCGGCGTCGGTGCGCACGCTGCCGCCGCTTGCCTGCAGCGACGCCCTGAGCGCATTGGAGACCGCGCCCATTCCGCCGCGGGCAAAGCCCCAGGCGCCGACGGCGTCGTCGATGTCGCCCATGTAGTGGTGCAACAGCACGTAAGCCGTGCCGGGCGAGCGCGGACCCAGCGCGGTGCCGATGATCGAGCTGCCGGCGAAATGGGCCTTGACGATCTCGCTTTCGAAGTACTCGTCCAGGAAATCGGCAGCGCTCATGGTGTAGAAGCGGATCGTGTCGAGCATGCGCGCCTCGCCCATCCGGTGGAAGCGCCGGCCGAGGTCAATGAGCTCCATGATGTCGCGCGGCTTGAACGAGGTCGGATCGGGCGGCGCGCGCATCAGCAGCGGCTTGATGAACCGGCACTGGCGCATCACATCGCGCGAGTAGCGCTCGTAGGCTTCAGCATCGCGCTTCGAATGACGCGCGATCTCGCGCCGCAGGGCATCGGGGTTGTGGTAGACGGCGAAATGGCCGCCGTTGCTCATCATCGTGCCGCCGCCTTCGTACGGAATGACCTGCAAGCCGTACCGGGGCAGATCCAATCCCCGGATGATCTCCTGGCGCAGCAGGCTGCACACGTAGGAGCAGTTCGAGTAGGTGAAGTCCTTGTAGAGCGACCGGCTCACGGCGGCCCCGCCGACGTGGGCGTTGCGCTCGAGCACCAGCACGCGCAGTCCCGCACGGGCCATGTAACACGCCGCCACCAGGCCGTTGTGACCGGCACCGACCACGAGCACGTCAAATCGAGTCCCCACGCGCGGGCTCCCGTGTTTCGTGGTTATTGTACAATCGTTTAGCATTGTCGTGCGCGGCTGTGGTCGCTGATCGATTGCGACCCGGCCAGGAGCGGCGGCCGCGGCTCCGACGGCGGTTGCGAGCGCCCCTATTTTGTATTACCGTTCAATATGAGTGGGAGCGCCGCTTCGATACAGTTCGACTGGACCCGCAGGGACGACACGGCATGGCCTACCCCCTTTCACCGTCGACGCTCGAGTGGCAACGCAAGGCGCGCGAATATGCCGAGCGCGAGCTGATCCCCTACGAGGAGTTCGCCGAGCTCAACGAGGGCAAGGTCCCTGCCGAGGTCGCTGCGCGGCACAAGGCCCTGGCTCTGGAGCTCGGTTTCAGCCGGCTGGATGCGCCCATCGAGCACGGCGGTCTGGGCCTGCCCAAGCTCGACCAGGTGGTGATCTGGGAGCAGCTCGGCCGCGTCACCAATGCCCTGTGCTGGTCGGTGTCGGAGGCGCACGCCTGGATGTTCGATGCGTGCACGCCGCAGCAGATCGAGCGCTTCGTCAGGCCCCTGATGAGCGGCGAGCGGTGCGAGTGCTACGCGATCACCGAGGCGGAGGCCGGATCGGACCCGGACGCGATCTCCACCACGGCCCGCCGCGAGCGTGACGAGTACGTGATCCGGGGCGAGAAGTGGTTCGTGACCAGCGCCAACAAGGCCGACTTCCTGTTTCTGCAGGCGGTGGAGATCGGCGAACGGGGCGAACGCCAGCATGCGCTGTTCTTCGTCGACATCGATTCGCCCGGCATCGAAATGGCGGCCAACCCGCTGTTCGGCCACACGTTTGCCTCGCATCATCCGACCTATCGCTTCAACGATGTGTGCATACCGGCCGTCAACCGGATCGGCGCCGCCGGCGATGGCATGAGCTACACGCGCAGCTGGTTCCGGCGCGAGCGCCTGATGATCGCCGCCCGCTGCTGCGGGGCCGCGGCCCGCCTGATCGACATGGCCGCCGAATTCGCCAAGGCGCGGGTCGTCTCGGGCCAGCCGATTGCGGAATATCAGCTGATCCAGGCGATGCTGGCCGACAGCCTGACCGAGCTGTGGGGGGCGCGGCTGATGACCTACGAGGCGGCGGCCATGCAGGATCGGGGCGAGGACCTCTCGGTGGTGCACGCCCACTGCTCGATGGCCAAGCTCACGGCATCCGAGATGGCCAACCGCGTCGCCGACCGCGTCGTGCAGATCTTCGGCGGACGCGGCTACATGCGCAGCAACGCGGCGCAGCGCTTCTATCGCGAGCTGCGCGTCGATCGGATCTGGGAGGGGACGAGCGAAATCCAGCGGCTCATCGTTGCTCGCAGCCTGCTCAAGCGCGGCGTGGACGGCCTGATCGGCTGAGCCGCGCCGGCCGCATCGTCCCGCGGGGGCCCTCGCCATGACCTTTGACGCCACGCGCCCCCAGAAATCGCCGTGCGCCGATCTGCAGCCCGACTTCGTGCAGATCATCGACGTGACGAAGAAGTTCGGCGACGCGCCCGCGGTGGACCACGTGAGCCTGTCGATCCGCAAGAAGGAGCTCTTCGCACTGCTGGGCAGCTCGGGGTGCGGCAAGTCCACGCTGTTGCGCCTGATGGCCGGCCTGGAAACGCCCGACTCGGGCCGCATCGTCGTCGATGGGCAGGACATCACGCGCCTGCCGCCCTATCAGCGGCCGGTGAACATGATGTTCCAGTCCTACGCCTTGTTTCCGCACATGACCGTCGAAGCCAATGCCGCCTACGGCCTGAAGCGCGAAGGAGTGGCCAAGGCCGAAGTCCGGGAGCGCGTGGCGGCGGCGCTGGACCTGGTGCAGATGGGCAAGTACGCGCAGCGCAAGCCGCACCAGCTCTCGGGCGGGCAGCAGCAGCGCGTCGCGCTGGCTCGCAGCCTGGTCAAGCGCCCCAAGCTGCTGCTGCTGGACGAGCCGATGTCGGCTCTGGACAAGAAGATCCGCCAGCAGACCCAGTTCGAGCTCGGCAACATCCTGTACGCGGTCGGCGTGACCTGCGTGCTCGTCACGCACGATCAGGAAGAGGCGATGACGATGGCCGACCGGCTGGCGGTGATGAGCGACGGCCGCATCCTGCAGATGGGCACCCCGAACGAGGTGTACGAATCGCCCACCTGCCGTTTCGCGGCCGAGTTCATCGGATCGACCAACCTGTTCAAGGGCGTGGCGGCGGGCGACGCATCGGGCCTGTTCCATTGCGAAGACCTGGACGCGCCGCTGCAGGTGCACGACCCGGTCAACGCGCGGATGAACGGGCCGGCGCAGATTTCGCTGCGGCCCGAGCGCATCACGATGTCGCTGCAGCGGGCCGAGCAGGAATTCAACTGGGCGGTCGGCAAGGTCGAGCAGTACGCCTACATGGGCAGCTACACGCTGTACTACGTGCGCCTCGCCAGCGGCCGGCTGATGGCGGTGGACATGTCGCGCATGGCGGTGCGCGCGATGGAGCGGGCTCCGGACTACGGCGATACCGTCTACCTGAGCTGGGGTCCCGACACCCTGGTGGTGCTGGCAACATGAGCAGCGTTGCCGCCTCCCGCGTCGGGTCCTGGCTGCCGTCGGGCCGAACCCTGGTCATCGCCGCGCCGTTCGCCTTCCTGCTGGTCTTTTTCATGGTGCCGTTCGCCGCCGTGCTCAAGATCAGCTTTGCCGATCCCCAGATGTCCGTTCCCCCGTACACGCCCATCGCGGAGCTCAAGGACGGCTACCTGCACTTCACCTTGACCCTGGCTCATTACCGGGCGGTGCTGACCGATGCGCTGTACGTCGGCTCCTACCTGTACTCGATCGAGGTGGCGGCCCTGACCACGCTGATCTGCCTGCTGGTGGGCTACCCCGCCTGCTACCTGATCGCGCGTTCGGACCCCTCCCGGCGCAATCTGCTGATCATGGCGGTGATGCTGCCGTTCTGGACCAGCTACCTGATCCGCGTGTACGCCTGGATCGGTCTTCTCAAGAATCAGGGCTTGATCAACCACTTCCTGCTGTGGACTCGTCTGATCGATCAGCCCCTGAAGCTCTATCACAACAACTGCGGCCTGCTGATCGGCATGGTCTACAACTACCTGCCGTATCTGATGCTGCCGCTGTACGCCCACCTGGTGAAGATGGACGTCACGCTGCTGGAGGCGGCGCGCAACCTGGGGGCGAAGCCCTGGCAGGCGTTTTTCACGATCACGCTGCCGCTGTCGCGGCGCGCCATCATCGCCTCCTCGCTGCTGGTGTTCATCCCGGCGGTCGGCGAATACGTGATCCCGGAGATCCTGGGCGGATCCAACTCGCTGATGATCGGCCGCGTCATGTGGGACGACTTCTTCGTCAACACGGACTGGCCGTCGGCATCGGCCGCCACGGCCGCCATGGTGGTGCTGTTGCTGCTGCCGATGGCCTGGTTCCAGCGCCTGCAAAGACGGGGGACGGCGCCGCGATGACCCGCACCCACCGAGTACTGGGTAATGGCTACCTCGCGCTCGTGTTCCTGTTCCTGTACGTGCCGACCGCGAGCGTCATCGTGTATTCGTTCAACGAATCGCAGCTGGTGACCGTCTGGACGGGCTTTTCGGCCAGGTGGTACGCCGCGCTCACCACCGACCCGGAGCTGATCTCGGCCGCGTGGACCAGCCTGGAAATCGCGCTGGCCACCGCCTTCTCGTCCGTGGTGGTCGGCACCTGGGCCGGATTCGTGCTCGCACGTTTCCGGAAGTTCCGTGGACAGACTCTTTTTACCGCGATGATCAACGCGCCGCTGGTCATCCCCGAGGTGATCCAGGGCATCTCGCTGCTGCTGCTGTTCGTGGCCCTGCAGCAGGCCATCGGCTGGCCCGCGCGGGGCCTGTTCACGATCTGGATCGGCCACACGATGCTGTGCGTGTCGTACGTGGCGATCACCGTGCAGTCGCGACTGGCCAGCATGGACGAGTCCCTGCACGAGGCCGCCCAGGTACTGGGGGCAACGCCGCTGCGGGTATTTTTCGACATCACGCTGCCGCTGATCTCGCAGGCGCTGATATCCGGGTGGCTGCTGTCGTTCACGATCTCGCTCGACGACGTGCTGATGACGGCGTTCCTGTCCGGGCCCGACTCCACGCTGCTGCCGATGGTGGTGTTCTCGCGCGTGCGGCTGGGCCTGAACCCCGAGATCAACGCGCTGGGCACGCTGTTCATCGTTGCGGTGACCGTCGGCGTTGTCGTCAACAACCACCTGATGCTGAAGCGGCAACGGCGCCGCGACCAAGAGATGGCCCTGGCGTTAAGGAGCGCACCATGAATCCGCCGCAGGATTTCAGCCGCATCCGGCATGACGACAACACGAGCTGGTTTCACCCGTGGGAATATCTGCCGGACAAGGGCCGCGCCAACCGCACCATCGTGAGCCACGCCGAGGGCATCTATGTCTACGACGAGCACGGCCACAAGCTGATCGACGGTCCCGGCGGCATGTGGTGCGTTCAGATCGGTTACAAACGCCGGGAAATGGCCGACGCGATTACCGAGCAGATCATGCGGGTGCCGTACATGAACCCGTTCTCGCTGACCAGCGCGCCGCCGGCGCAACTGGCCGCGCGCCTGGCGGCGATGGCACCCGGCGATCTGAAGCACGTGTTCTTCACGACCGACGGCTCGAGCAGCGTCGATGCGGCGCTGCGCTTCGTGCAGTTCTACAACAATTTCAAAGGCCGCCCCGCCAAGAAGCACATCGTCTCGCGCGCCAACGCCTACCACGGCGGCACCCACCTGTGCGCGCTGGTCAGCGGCAAGTACCGCGGCGACCAGTGCTGGTTCGACCTCGCCTGGCCGTATGCGCACTTTCTGCCCCACGTCAATCCGGCGCGCCGTCCGGCGGGCATGAGCGTTGAGGCCTTCTGCGATGAGAAGGTCAACGATCTGGAGGCCAAGATCCTCGAGCTCGGGCCCGAGCGGGTGGCCGCCTTCATCGCCGAGCCGATCCAGGCCTCGGGCGGCGTGATCGTGCCGCCCGAGGGTTACCTGCGTCGCTGCTGGGAGCTGTGCCGCCGGTACGACGTGATCTTCATTGCGGACGAGATCGTGACCGCCTTCGGCCGCCTGGGGCACTGGTTCGCCTCGAAGGAGGTATTCGGGATCGAACCGGACATCATCACGTGCGCCAAGGGCTTGACCTCGGGATATGTTCCGCTGGGCGCCTGGCTGGTGTCCGACCGCCTGTTTGGCGAGGTGGCGGGCGACAATTCACGCGGGTCGTCGTTCTCCTGCGGCTTTACCTACTCGGGCCATCCGGTCAGCTGCGCGGCGGCTCTGAAGAACATCGAGATCATCGAGCGCGAAGGCATCCTGGCGCACGTGCGCGAGGTGACGGCGCACTTCCAGCGCAGGCTGAACGATCTGCGCGATATTCCGCTGGTGTTCGATACGCGCGGCATGGGACTGGTCGGTTGCGTCGAGTGCACCGTGGCGCATGCGCACGGCTCGGACCTGGACGAACAGCGCGTGCTCGAGCTGGATGTGGATCTGGGCGCCCGCATCGACCGTCACTGCCACGAACTCGGCCTGATGGTGCGGCCGCTGATCAATCAGTGCGTGTTCTCCCCGCCCCTGATCATCACGCGCGATGAGATCGACCGGATGTTCGACATGCTGCGCGAGGCGATCTTGCGAACGATGCACGATGTCGAGCGCGAGCTCGGAATCGACGTCGCCTAGGGCGAAGGAATCGCGTCGATGGATCTGGACCGGGTGACGCGGCTGAACCGTCTGCTCAATCCAGCCAGCGTCGCCGTGGCCGGCGGCGACGTCGCCGCCGAAGTGATACGCCAGTGCCGCAGCATCGGCTTTGCCGGCCCCATCTGGGCCATCCATCCGCACCGTACGCACATCGAAGGGATCGCGACGGTGCCGAGCGTCGAAGCCCTGCCCGCGGCGCCGGACGCCACCTTCATCGCAGTTCCGCGCGAGCAGACGATCGAGATCGTCGCCGCGCTGGCGCGCCGCGGCGCGGCCGGGGCGGTGTGCTACGCGTCGGGTTTCGCCGAAGTCGGCGGCGAGGGGGTCGAGCTGCAACGGCGGCTGGTTGCAGCCGCCGGCGGCATGGCGCTGCTCGGACCCAACTGCTACGGCGCCATCAATTACCTGGACGGCTGCGCGCTGTGGCCCGACCACCAGGGCGGCGAGCGCGTCGAGCGGGGCGTGGCGATCGTCACGCAGAGCGGCAATGTCGCGCTGAACCTGACGATGCAGCGCCACCACCTGCCGATCGCCTACGTGATTGCGGTCGGCAACAAGGCGGTGTCCGACATCCACGACTGCATCGCGGCGCTGCTGAACGATGACCGCGTCACCGCGATCGGCCTGCACCTGGAGGGGCTGAGCGACGTGGCGGCGTTTTCCCAGGTGGCCCGCGCCGCGCTCGCCAAGGCCGTCCCGATCGTCGTATTGAAGGCCGGCTCGTCCGATTTGGGCGCGCAACTGGCGGCCAGCCATACGCGGTCCCTGGCCGGGCCCGACGTGCTGTACGCGGCCCTGTTCAGCCGGCTCGGGATCGCGCGCGTGAGCGACCTGGGCGAGTTCCTCGAAACGCTCAAGTTGCTCCACGTGTGCGGGCCGCTGCGCGGAGCCCGCGTGGGGTCGCTGAGCTGCTCGGGGGGCGACGCTTCGCTGATGGCCGACATCGGTCAGAGCTGCGGGTTGGAATTCCCGAAGCCCGATGCCGCCGTGGCCGCCTCGCTGGCAACAACGCTGGGGCCCTTGGTTCCGATCAACAACCCGCTCGATTACCAGACCTACATCTGGGGCGACGGGGCCGCCTTGACCGCCTGCTTTGCTTCGATGATGCGGGCCGACATCGACGCGTGCCTGCTGGTGCTGGATTTTCCGCGAACCGGCGAGGCGACGGTGGACGGATGGGAGCAGGTCCTCAGCGCGTTCATCGCCGCGCACCGGCAGCTCCCGGCGCCCGCCATCGTGGTCAGTTCGATGCCCGAGCTGATGCCCGCGCACGAGGCGGCACGGCTGCAGGCGGCCGGCATCGCGCCGATGCAAGGACTGCGCGAGGCCGCCGTGGCCATCGCCGCCGCTGCCTTCATCGCGACCCGTCGCCGCGCTTTGGACGAGATCGAGGACGTGCCCCGGCCGATCCCGCTGCGTAGCGGGGACGAAGTCACGCTCGATGAAATCGCGGCCAAGACGGCGCTGGCAGCGTTCGGTTTGCGGATCCCGCGCGGGCTACCAGCACGCGATGCGGACGAGGCCGCGGCGGCGGCCGAAGCGGTCGGGTACCCGGTCGTGATCAAGGCAGTTTCCGGACAGTTGGCGCACAAGACCGAGCTGGGCGCCGTGAAACTGAACCTGGCCAACGCCGATCAGGTCCAGGCGGCCGTTTCGGACTTAAGCCCGCGCTTCGAGCACTTTCTGGTCGAGAAAATGGTGACCGGGGGCCTGGCCGAGTTGATCGTGGGCGTTACGCGCGACCCGCTGTTCGGCCAGTCGTTGACGGTTGGCGCGGGCGGGATACTGGTCGAATTGCTGGCCGATTCGGCCACGCTGCTGCTGCCGGCCACGCACGGCCAGATCGAGCGGGCCTTGCGGGGCCTGCGCTGCTTTGCGCTGCTGGATGGCCATCGCGGCAGACCGCGGGCCGACATCGAGCGCGTCGTTGACGCGATCGCAACGATCGCGTCGTTCGCTCAGGCCAACGCCGATCTGCTGCTGGAGCTGGACGTGAACCCGCTGATCGCTTGCGAGCGCGAGGCAGTGGCGGTCGATGCGCTGGTGCGGATCGTGGGGCGCGGGCCAGCCTGAGGCGCGCCGGCCGCTCAGGCAAATGTCTTCGTCACCAGATCCAGGCAGGCGGCAACGGCTTCTTCCGCGGTGAAGCCCTTCGGGTCCAGGCACCACTCGAGCCACAGACCGTCCATCAGCGCGATCAGCGTAATCGAAGCGCGGCGCGAATCGATCGGCCTGCCCCGCTTTGCCGCGATCTCGTCGAAGATCTTCCGATAGGCCTCGCGGTCCTGCCGGTACAGCTCGCGGTTGAGCTTCTTCAAAGTCGGCGATTTCCCGATCGCGCTCCAGAAACCGACCCAGATGCCCAGGTATTCCTGCTTGAACAGGGCGGGGCCGAAACTGACCCGGATCATGGCTCGCAGCTTGTCTTCCGGATCGCGATGGGCATCCATCACCGTATCGCGGGTCTGAAAGACCCATTCGTCGCACAACTCCTTGTACGACTGCCGGATCAACTCTTCCTTCGTGTCGAAATGGTGGTTGATCAATCCACGCGAGACCTGGGCCTCGGCACAGATCCGGCCGATCGTCGTACCGGCGTATCCATACTTGGCGATCGACCGCATCGTGGCCTGAATAAGCGACTTGCGGCGAACGTCGGGCGACTCCCGGTTGTGGCGTTCGCGCACGGGTTTGCGGTCTTTGCCGGGGCCATCCGGAGTACTCATGGTCCTGCCCTGTCGCAAGCTAATGGCCCGCTTTGAAATCGAGCCACAACTTCGTGATCATGCGCATGATGTCCGGGTCGATCGGCGCAAAAGTGAAATAGTCCTTCATGGCCTCGGCCGGCGGAAAGATCGTCGGGTCGGACGCCAGCTCCGGCCGGACCAGGCTCTTCGAGGCAGGCACCGCCGTCGGATAAGTGATCGCGTTCGTGATGCCCGCCGCGACCTGCACGTCGATCATGTGATTGATCCATTTGTACGCGTTGTCCTTGTTGGCAGCGTCCCTGGGGATGCCCATCAGCGTGAACCACAGTCCGGTCTGTCCTTTGGGCGCAACATAGCGGATATCGAAATCCAGGCGGGCCTGCCGGACCCGATGCCGGATGATGCCGGCGTCGCCCGACCAGCCCATGGCGATGCACACGTCGCCGCCGGCCACGTCGTTCAGGTAGGCGGAGTTGAACTGATCGACATAGGGGCGGATCTTGCGCAGCACCTGGTAGGCATCGCGATAGTCCGACGCGCTGTTGCTGTTCGGATTGCGCCCCATGTAGGCGAGCACGACGGGAAACACATCGCTCGCCTGATCCACCATCGACACGCCGCAGCGGTGCAGCTTGGCCACCACCTCCGGCTTGAACAGCAGATCCCAGCTGTCCAGGCGCGCATCCTTTCCCAGCACCCCGTAGGCCAGGGTGGCGTTCACCACCATCCCGTCGGTACCCCACACGTAGGGAACGCTGAAGCGATTGCCCGGATCCTGAACCGCGACCTTCTTCATCACCGCCGGATCCAGGTTGACGCGGTTCGGAATCTTTGACCAGTCCAGCTCCTGGTAGACGCCGGCTTCGATCTGGCGGGCGATGTAGGTCGACGACGGGTAGACGACATCGTAGCCCGAGTGGCCGCTGAGCAGCTTGGCCTGCAACGTGTCGTCCGAATCAAGTATCCCGTACGTGATCCTAAGGTCTTCGGACTTCGCGAATTCGGCCACCGCGGCCGGGCCGGCGAAGTAGTCGGACCAGATCAGGACGTTCAGATCGCCGCGAGCCAGTGCCGGATCGGCCGCCAGCGCGAGCGCGGCGGCCCAGACGAGCGCCGCCATCGATGGGTGACTCATCTTGTCGTCGATCCGGTCTCGCGGGGGCGCCCGGTCGGGCCAGACGGCAACTATATTATTAAACAAGCATTCAATCAACGCCTGGTCTGAGGCCGGTTCGACGGTCGCGCGCCCGCAGTGACGCCCGCTACTTGTCAGCCCCGTAAAAAGCGCGGAGAATTTAAACATACGTTCATTCAATAACGAAGTGCGTCGGGCGGGCGGCACCGCATCAGGGGAGGGATCGATGATCGCGACTCAAGGGGACCCGGCGGCGCGCCCCGCCGCATGGCCAAGGGGCTGGCGCCGGCTCAGCC
Organism: Burkholderiaceae bacterium; assembly: GCA_035939615.1. GTDB lineage: Bacteria > Pseudomonadota > Gammaproteobacteria > Burkholderiales > Burkholderiaceae_F > VBCK01. The sequence continues at coordinate 23,119 of DASZFP010000153.1, forward strand.
GGTGCGTTGCGGCGCTGGCGCTGGGGCTGGTCCCGGTCTGCCTGGCCATCGCGCAGTCCCCTCCGGGCGCGGAAGCTCCCGCGGCGACGCCAGCTGCGCCGTCGGCTGCCGTGCAAGGCGGCGAACCGGCCGCCGAGACTCCAGCCGCACTGCAGGAAATCGTGGTGACCGCGACCCGCCGCTCGGAGCCGCTGAGCAAGGTGCCGATCAGCGTGAGCGCGTTCACGCAGGAATCGCTCGATGCACGGGGCGTGAAGGACTTCAGCGACCTGGTCCGCTTCACCCCAGGCGTCACGCTCGACGCCAACGGCACCAACAACATCTCGATCCGCGGCATCTCGTCCTCGGCCGGCTCCGGAACCACCGCCATCTACATCGACGACACGCCGATCCAGATGCGTGCCCTGTCCTTCTATTCCAACGACACCCTGCCCAAGACCTTCGACCTGGAGCGGGTGGAGGTGCTGCGCGGACCGCAGGGAACCCTGTTCGGCGCCGGCGCCGAGGGCGGCGCGGTGCGCTACATCATGACCCAGCCCAACATGCACGATCCGAGCGTGTACGCCCGCAGCGAGGTCTCCTTCACGCAGGCGGGGGCGCCCAGCTACGAGGCGGGGGTGGCGTATGGAGCGCCCATCATCGCCAACGAACTGGGATTTCGTGCCAGCATCTGGTATCGCTACGACGGCGGCTGGATCGACCGGATCGACCCGTTTGCGATGACCACCGCACAGAGCAACGCCAACTACTCCAACGACGTGGTCGCGCGCCTGGCGGTCAAGTGGGCGCCGAACGACAATCTGACGGTCACGCCTTCGTTTCTGTATCAGAACCTGAACGTCAACGATGTGACCGCCTACTGGCCGGTCCTTTCCAGTCCCGACGCCGACCGCTACAGGAACGGGGACCCCGACCGGCTGCCCGAGCCGGACCGCTACTACCTTCCGGCGTTGAAGGTCGAGGCCGGCTTCGGCGGCGTATCACTGATTTCGAATACGTCGTACTTCCACCGAAACAACCTGGGCGGATACAACGGCACCGATTACAACCTGAGCTACTACCAGACCTTCAACAGCACCATGCCGATCGTCCCTCCGGCCTCTTACCCGTTGATTGACGGCAGCGGCCCCCATCTGCCGCCCAGCCTGCAGAACTACCGGGCCCCGGCGAAGGTGACGAACCAGTTGCAGAGCTTCACGCAGGAAATCCGCCTTCAGTCCGACGATCAAAACGCGAAACTGGTCTGGACCGCTGGACTGTTCTACTCCGTGAACCGGCAGCAGAGTATCGAGGAAATCCACGATCCGATGCTCAATACGCTGCTGGCGAATCTTTTCGGGCCGGGCACCACCGCGCTTAGCGTTTTCGGCGAGGATCTGCTGGCCAATGGCGACGCGTTCGACGCCTACAACTTCAGCCGCGACCGGCAGGTGGCCGGTTTCGGTGAGGTGACCTACGCGTTGACCAGCAAGTTGAAGGCGACCGCCGGACTGCGTTACTCCAAGGTCGACGTCAACTTCTTCAACGCCGTCGACGGTCCGCAGAACTTCGGCCCGTCCGGCGGACCCGGGCAACAGCACGAGAAACCTGTGACGCCCAAGTTTTCGCTGTCGTACCAGTTCGATCGCGACGACCTGCTCTACGCGACCTACGCCAAGGGGTACAGGATCGGCGGGGCCAATGCGCCGATTCCCGGTTCGTGCGCGTTGGACCTGAGCAATCTGGGGCTGGCGGCCGCGCCTCCCGCGTACAACTCGGACACCGTTAACAGCTACGAGGTGGGCGCCAAGAACAAGGTGGGTGACCACCTGCGGATCGCATCGAGCCTGTACTACATCAAATGGCGCGGCATCCAGCAGCAGGTCTTTCTGCCGATTTGCGGTTTCCAGTTCACCGCCAATTCGGGCGACGCCGTGGCCAAGGGAGGCGACGTGCAGCTCGAATTCGCCCCCACCCGCTCGCTCAGTTTCGATCTGGCGGTCGGCCACACCGATGCGAAATACAGCCAGGATGTGTTCATCGGCACGAACGCGTCCTTGCTGGTCGCTGCGAACGGAAACGCGATCGAAGGGGCGTCCGTCACGCCCGCACCGCCGTGGACCGTGGCGCTGGGCGTGCAGTACGACTTCCTCGCCCTGGACCACAAGTCCTTCGTGCGCCTCGACTACGAGTACGAGGGCCACAGCAGCGTCGCCACGCCAAGCGAGGACCCGCGCACCGCCATTTTCGACCCGTTGGCCTACACCCCGGGACCGACGAACTTCGTTTCGCTGCGCGCCGGAACGACGATCCAGCACTGGAGCATATCCGCCTTCATCGACAACCTGCTCGACGTTCACGTGGTGTCGCCGCCGTCGAATGATCCGCACACCGGCGCCGACCCGAACCCTCCGAACCCCCTCAATCCGCCGTCGGTGCTGATCCGCGCCTACAGCCTGCGCCCGCGCACCATCGGCATCACGGCGACATACCGGCTCTAGGCGGGGGCGCTTGCGCCGCTGATCAGGCACAATCCGCCCGCAAAATTCGGCTGAGGCTCGGCCTCGAAACGGAGTCGACCATGTCGGGTACCACCCTGCTGCGACTTGCCGCGGTCGCTTTGTTCGCCTCCTTCGCATCACTGCGCCCCGCCTGGGCCGCGGACGAAATCAAGCAGGTGCGGCTGTACGCGCTCGACTGCGGCCGAGTCCTGCTCAAGGACATGGGCATATTCTCGGATACGGGAGAGTACGACGGCCGATCCGGCGAGATCGTCGATCCGTGCTGGATCATCCGCCATCCCAAGGGCACGCTGCTGTGGGACACAGGGCTGGGCGACAAGCTGGCGGCGACGAAGGGTGGCGTGGACTTCGAGCTCGGCCACATGCAGGTCGAAGTCACCCTGCAGGACCAGCTCAAGGCGATCGGCCTGACGCCGGCCGACATCACGTACCTGTCGTTTTCACACACCCACGCCGATCACACCGGCAACGCGAACGACTTTCCGGACGCAACCTGGATCCTGAACAAGACCGAAATCGCATGGGCCGAGACGCGGCCCACGCCCCACGTCAACCCGGATTCATTCAGCGCCTACAAGACGGCGAAGACCCAGATGATCGACGGCGACTACGACGTGTTCGGCGACGGCAGCGTTCGGATCCTGAAGACGCCCGGTCACACCCCGGGCCACCAGTCGCTGCTGGTCAGGTTGAAGAAGGCCGGCACGGTGATCATCTCGGGCGACCTGTTCCATTTGCGCGACAACTACCACTTCCGCCGCGTGCCGCCATTCAATGTGGAGCGCGCCGACACGCTGGCCTCGATCGACCGGATCAGCACGATCCTGAAGAATACCGACGGCCGCCTGGTGGTGCACCACGACTCGGCGGACTTCAAGGCGCTGCCGGCGTTTCCTAAGTACCTGGAGTGAGAGACGCTGCTTTCTCGCCACCCTCACCCCCTCCCCTCTCCCGCTCGCGCGGGCGAGGGGCGATCGTGAGTCACAAGCGCGCAGCCCTTCGCACTGGCACGCCGGGTCGCCGCTCGCGCGGGCGAGGGGCGATCGCGAGTCACAAGCGCGCAGCCCTTCGCACTGGCACGCCGGGTCGCCCCTCGCCCGCGCCAGCGGGAGAGGGGCGGGGGTGAGGGCGGCGAGAGTGAGAGAACCGGCCGCGCAGCCTGCTAGAGCACCTCGATCACCCGCATCGAGAAGTCCACCGCCGCCACGTCCTTGGTGAGCTTGCCGATCGAGATGCGGTCCACGCCGGTGGCCGCGATGGCGCGCACCTGCGCCAGGTCGACCCCGCCGGACACCTCCAGCCGCGCGCGGCCGGCGCAGACGTTCACCGCCTCGCGCATCTGGGCGGGCGTGAAGTTGTCCAGCAGGATATCGGTCGCTCCCGCCGCGAGCGCCTCTTGCAGCTGCGCCAGGGTTTCGACCTCGATCTGGATCGGCACGCCGGCCTGCAGGGCCCGCGCCGTCTGCAGCGCGGCGGTGACGCTGCCGACCGCCGCGATATGGTTCTCCTTGATCAGGATGCCGTCGTACAGCGCCAGCCGATGGTTGCTGGCGCCGCCGATCCGGACCGCGTATTTCTGCGCCAGGCGCAGGCCCGGCAACGTCTTGCGGGTGTCCAGAATCGAGCAGCCGCGCGGATTCGGTGAGGCGCCGGCGATCGCGTCCACGTAGCGGCGGGCCGCGGTGGCCGTGGCCGACAGCAGTTGCAGGAAATTCAGCGACGGCCGCTCGGCGGCGAGCAGCGCGCGTGCGCGCGCCTCGATGTCGCACACGGCCTGGCTGGACGACAGGGTGCCGCCCTCGGCGACGTGCCATTGAACGCGCGCGGCCGGATCGAGCTCGAGCAGGCACGCCTCGAACCACGGCTGCCCGCACAGCACGGCCCGTTCGCGCGCCAGCACGCGGCCCCGCAGCCGCTGCGATTCCGGAATCAGGCGCCCGGTCCAGTCGCCGCGGCCGATGTCCTCGGCCAGCGCATCGCGCACGTTGCGCGCGCGCGCCTGCTCCAGCGTCTCGTTCCGATCGAACATCGGGGGGACCTGCAGTCGCGGCCGGCGTGGCGCCGGCTCAGGCGGCGCCCAGGTGCGGTACGAAACCGCTAGCAGGCGCCACGGTCGCGCCCGGATGCTGTGCGACGAACTCCAGCATGCGCTCGATGCAGGTGCGGGCATCCCGGATCACGTCGGCATCGAGCTCGATCGGTGCCGTTCCCCCGGACAGGCAATGCACCAGCTTCTCGACGCTGTTCATCGCCATCCACGGGCAGTGCGCGCAGGCCTTGCAGGTGGCGCTGGTGCCGGCCGTGGGCGCCTCGATCAGCGTCTTGCCCGGCGCGATCTGGCGCATCCGGTGAAACAGCCCCGCATCGGTGGCCACGATGAACTCGTCGGCATCCATCTGGGCCACTGCCCGCAGCAGCTGCGTCGTCGATCCGACCAGGTCGGCCTGCTCGATCACGCCCGCGGGTGACTCCGGGTGCACCAGCACCTTGGCGCGCGGGTGCTCGCGGCGCAGCAGCTCCAGCTCGATGCCCTTGAACTCGTCGTGCACGACGCAGGTCGCGTCCCACAGCAGCATGTCGGCGCCGGTCTGCTGCAGCACGTAGCTGCCCAGATGCCGATCCGGCGCCCACAGCACTTTTTCGCCGCGCTCCTTCAGGTGCGCCACGATCGGCAGCGCGCACGAGCTCGTCACCATCCAGTCGGCGCGCGCCTTCACGGCCGCGCTGGTATTGGCGTACACGACCACGGTGCGGTCCGGATGCTGGTCGCAAAAGCGCGCGAACGCATCGGCCGGGCAGCCGATATCGAGCGAACAGGTCGCCTCCAGGTCCGGCATCAGCACGCGCTTTTCGGGCGACAGGATCTTGGCGGTCTCGCCCATGAAGCGCACGCCGGCTACCACCAGCGTGCGGGCCGCATGGTCGCGCCCGAAGCGCGCCATCTCCAGCGAATCGGCCACGCAGCCGCCGGTTTCGAGCGCCAGATCCTGCAGCTCGCCGTCGACGTAGTAGTGCGCAACCAGCACGGCGTCGTGCTGCGCCAGCAGTTCGCGCGCTTGCTGTTTCAGATTCGAGCGGGCCAGCCTCGCCGAGGCCTCATTGGCCTTGACCGCCGGAGCTTCAGCGGAGGCGGTCGACTGATGCAGGCGGACTGGTGCTTCCAACGGGGCGTTCATGGCGCCCATGATAAAGGTTCCGGCTAGGGGCCCCGGCACTCGACGACCCCCTGCGGCGTGCCCAGCAACGGCCCCACGCCGTGCGAACAGCCCGAACGTCACCACACCGGCAATCCGGTTGATCGCGTCCTGTCAGCGGATTTCCGTAAGTGGCCGGTCTTCCGAAGTATCCGGAGTCAAGGGCTCCAATACTTGCAACGCGGCGATCACCGGGCGGAGGGCACGCGTTACGGCCCCGGTCAGCTCGTCGATGGTCTCTTCCGAGGCATTGCGGACACAGGCCTCCTCGAGGGCGGCCGCCGCCTGTTGAACATCGCTCGCGCCCACGGCACCGGCCTGGCTCTTGAGGTCGTGCGCCATTCGCCTTGCAGCCAAGGCATCGTTGGATGCCCGTGCGGCGCGGAAGCGCGCCGCAAAGGGGCCCTGCTCTTCGGCGAACATGCCCAGCACGCGACGATAAAACCTGTCGCTGCCGCCTGCGCTCGTGCGTCCGATCCGCACGTCTATGCCCGGAAGGCTGGTCAATGAGTCGGCGCCTGCAGGCGTGGCCGGCGCGCCGGCAGGTGCGCGGCCCACCCAGCGCGCCAGCGTGGCGATCATCTCATCGAGGTCGATCGGCTTGGTGATGTGATCGTTCATGCCAGCGGCGAGCGCTTCCTGCCGGTCCCCGACCATCGCGCTGGCCGTCATCGCAATGATCGGCAGGTCCCGCAAGCCAGGCCGTTGCCGCAGCAAGCGGGTCGTCTGGTAGCCGTCCAGGACCGGCATCTGGCAGTCCATCAGAACGCCGTCGAATTGCTGCCGGTCGAGAAGATCGAGCGCTTCCCGACCCTCGTTGGCGACTGTAACGTGGATGCCGGCGCCAGCAAGCAACTCGACAGCGAGTTCCCGATTGATGGCGTTGTCTTCAACGAGCAGAATTCGGACCCCCGCGAGGTCCGCCGCCTGGTCGCGAGCACGGGACAGCGCACCGGCCGGACGTGCGGCCGGCAGTTCGGTCTTTTCGAGGCGACGGCCGAAGCGCGCAGTGAAGTAAAAGTGGCTGCCTTTGCCGGGACTGCTCTCGACTCCGATGCTTCCGCCCATCAGCCGCACCAGATGATCGCAGATCGCGAGGCCCAGGCCGCTACCGCCGTAGCGCCGGCTGGTCGAGGAGTCGGCCTGGGAAAACGACTGGAACAAGCGCCCCTGCTGCTCCGGTGAGATGCCCAGGCCCGTGTCGCGCACGCCGAACTGCAGTTGCACCCCCGCGGCGTCCTGTTGGACCAGCTCGACGCTGACGGTGACTTCGCCTCGCTCCGTGAACTTGATGGCGTTGTTGGCCAGATTGAGCAGGACCTGACCCAGACGCAAAGGATCGCCCACGAGCTGCGTGGGAAGCTGCGGCGCCTGGACAAATACAAGCTGCAGCCCCTTGTCTCGGGCCTGCAGTGCGCTCATATTGGCAAGGTCGCCCATCACTTCGTCGAGGTCGAAGTCGACGGTCTCCATCTGCAGTTTGCCGGCCTCGATCTTCGAGAAATCCAGCACGTCGTTGATGATTCGAAGCAGCATCCGAGCCGATCGGTGCACGATGTTGACGTGGTTGTACTGCCGTGCATTCAGCCCGCTACCCAATGCCAGGCGCGACATGCCGATGATGGCGTTCATCGGCGTGCGTATTTCGTGGCTCATGTTGGCCAGGAATTCACTCTTCGCGCGATTGGCCGCTTCGGCGAGCTGCCGCGCTTCCCGCTCCCGCTCGGCCTGCCTGCGCTCGGTCAGGTCGCGAGCGATACCGACCGTCCCGACGATACGTCCGTCGGCGTCCCTCAGCGCTGTCTTGATCGTCTCGACCCAGAAGGTGCTGCCATCGCTTCGCCGGCAAAGCTCCTCGATGCGTACGCGCTCGCCCGTCGCGATGACCTCCTGGTCGGCGCTCCGATAGGCCTCCGCCAAGTCCTTCGGGCCGATGTCGTAGTCGGTCTTGCCGATGATCTCGTCGGCGTTGGAGAGCGAAAACGTTCGGGCGACCACCTGGTTGGCGGCAATGAAGCGGCCGTCGATGTCCTTGACCCAGGCCAGGTCGGGAATGTTGTCGAGAATCGCAGCCATGCGGGCATTGGCCGACGTCAGATCCTCCTCCTGCCGGGCGAGTCGCGCGCTCATCGTGTTGAAGGCACTCACCACGTGATCGAGCTCGTCCACATCGCTCGGCGAGCGCTGCAGCCGCAATACAGGAGCGTGACGTCCCGGCGTGAAGCGGGCGACGTTGGTCGCAATGTCCAGAATGTGGCGCGTGACGTAGCGATGGGTAATCAACAGAATGAATGCCACCACCAGGAGGGTCTTGATCGTCTGGGTCGCGAGGATGACGAGCACACGCGCGGCCAGGGAGCGGTATATCCCGGTCAGCGTTGCCTCGATATGCAGCGTTCCCAGCGCGCGCCCGGTGCTGTCGCACGCGCAGGACAGGGCGACATCGCGCGTGATCACCGACTCGGTTCGATGCGCGCCGATGGTAACGACGACCGGAGCCAGACCTTCAGATCTGACCTCGCGAATCTGGACTTCAGTGACGTCCGGGAGCTTTGTGATGCCTTCGGCCTGGAGTCGCAACTGTCGAGTGTCCAGATTCCATAGCCCTTCGCCCAGGCCACCGGCGTAGCCGCGCTGGATCTCGTCCAAGCGGCGCTCCAGCGTGCTCAGCGACCCGCGATACTCGAGATAGAGGTCGACGACGGTCAAGACGAGCGTCACGACCGAACTGAAAAGCAGAATGGCAACGACCAGACGGGCGCCGATTCTGTTGCGGGGCGGACGCATGGCGGTCAGGCCGCTTCGGCCGGACGGATCGGTTGGCCTGGGATCGGCATGGCCAGCAGCGTAAGATTTCCGTCCAGTGCGTGGCTGGGTGCGTTTTTCAGGTGCGCGCGGAACCTCAACGCAGAGCCGGACCGATGGCGCCGCCGGCATTGATCGCAGCCGTTCTGGCTGCGGGATCCTTCGCGGCCTTTCATGCGGTAGCGCACGATCGCATCGCTTCCATTGGAGACTCTGGACCTTCCTCCGAAGCCGCCACGGCCCCTACCCAAAGGCTGGTCGAGCTTGTTCGGGCCCTCGACAGGGCGACCCATTCTTCCACGAAAATAGTGCTTCGCCCGTTCGCGCGATCCCTCGAAGAGACGGCCGCCGGCCTGGCAGATTTTCATATACCGCTGATGCAGAGCGACGCTTCGCCGGCTCCGGAGGGGCTGGTTTACGTGATGGACGTCGATTTCGGCCAGGTTCAGTTCGTCATCTATTCCCGAAAGCTGGCGCCGCTGGACGCCAGCAGCGTGACCACAGCGAAGAATGTCGAAACGGAACCGGGCCACGAAACCTTCTTCCCGTTTCCCGTCAGCGCGACGCATTGTTTGCCCTGCAGCCTGGACAAGATTCTGCTGGGCAGGACGGACGCGCTCATTGCAGCCTCGGGAGTGGTCGATCCGCTGCTGCCTGCGCCGAAATACAAGGGCATCCATCGTGCGCTGTTCAAGTCTTTCCCGGTCCGGGCCCTTGTTCCGGCCAAGGCCAACTCTTCCGCCACGCGCCGCTACCTGATCGACGGAGTCAAACGCCTGAAAGAAACGGGCGAGTTGTCAGCCATCATGCGGCAGGAAGCCGCCTACTCGGACTGGCAGCCCTGAGGCCTACGGCTATGGCCGGCCGAACTCGACCACCCCCTGGGGCGTGCCCAGCAGCAGCAGGTCGGCTCCGCGCCGCGCGAACAGCCCGACCGTCACCACACCGGCAATCCGGTTGAGCGCGTCCTCCAGGGCGACCGGATCGCGGATCTGCAAGCCGTGCACATCGAGGATCACATTGCCGTTGTCGGTCACGACGCCCTCGCGCAGCCGCGGCGCGCCGCCCAGCGCGGCCAGCTGGCGGGCCACGTGGGCCCGCCCCATCGGGATCACCTCGACCGGCAGCGGGAAGCGGCCGAGCACCTGGACGCGCTTGCTGGCGTCGGCGATGCAGATGAAGCGCTCGGCCACCGCCGCCACGATCTTTTCGCGGGTCAGCGCGCCGCCTCCGCCCTTGATCATCGACAGGCCGGCGTCGATCTCGTCGGCGCCGTCCACATACACCGGCATCGACTCGATGTCATTCAGGTCGACCACCGTCAGACCTCGCTCGCGCAAGCGCGCCGCGCTGCGCTCGGAACTGGCGACCACGGCGGCAATCGACTCGCGATGCGGCCCCAGCGCGTCGATGAAAAGATCCGCGGTGGAGCCGGTTCCCACGCCGATCACCGCCGCGGTGCCGAAGTGGACCGAGATGCATTGCACCGCAGCCTCGGCGACGGCCCGTTTAAGATCGTCCTGTGATGCCATCGCGCGCAGTCGTCGTTGGAGGGGGCCGCCCGGGCGTCATGAGTAGTGACTCAGGCGACTGGTCCGATAAACCGGCATCATAAGCAGATGTCCACCCCCGGATTCAAACGCTGGATCGCCTCCTGGTTCATCGGCCTGGTCGCCGTGCTGTTCCTGATCGAGGAATGGCTGTGGAACCGGCTCAAGCAGGCGATGGCGCTGCTCGGCCGCCTGCCCGGCCTGCGCCGGCTGGAGCGCTGGATCCGCGCGTTGCCGCCCGCCTGGGCGGCGGTCGTGTTCCTGGCCCCCTCGATGCTGATCCTGCCGATCAAGCTGTTCGCGGTGACGATGATCATGGCCGGACACTTCCTGAGTGGGGCCGGCGTGATCCTGGCCGCCAAGCTCGCCGCCACGGCGCTGTTCGCTCGCGTCTTCGTGCTGACGCAACCCGCGCTGATGCGGGTGGGCTGGTTCGTGCGGCTGCACGCGACCGTGCTGCGCTGGCGCGTCTGGGTGCACTGCCAGGTCGAGGCGCACCCGTTGTGGCGGTCGATGCGCCGGCAAATGATCCAGTGGCGCGCCCAGATGGAAGCCTCGCGCGGGCGCAATACCCGCTGGGCGCGGCGGCTGAAGGCGGCCCGGCGGCTGGACCGGATGCGGCGCCGCGCCGCAACGCCCACCGCCGGATAGTCAACGAATTCGCGGAGCTCAACGCATGCGATGCCCCGTTCATGCTGTTGCCCTGGCGCTGTTCGTCACGGGCGCCCACTGCGCGCTGGCGCAGCCGGCGCTGTCGACCTGCAACGACACACCCAGGGCCCCCTTCTGCGCCGGCGTGCGCGGCGATCGCTCCGAGGGCTGGGCGGGCCAGGGGCGCTCCGAGGTGATGGCCCAGCACGGCATGGTCGTCACCAGCCAGCCGCTGGCAGCTCAAGCGGGGCTCGACATATTGCGACGCGGCGGCAACGCCATCGATGCTGCCGTCGCCACGGCCGCTGTGTTGAACGTAGTCGAACCGATGATGGTCGGCGTCGGCGGGGATCTGTTCGCGATCGTCTACATCGCCCGGGAAGGCAAGCTGTACGTGCTCAACGCCAGCGGCGTGGCGCCGTCCGGGGCCACCATCGAGCGCCTCGATTCGCTCGGGTACCGCTGGAAGCCGGACGATTGGGGGCCCGGCTCCGGGATGCCGGTCTACGGCATATTGCCGGTCACGGTGCCCGGGTCGGTCTGGGGCTGGGAGGAGGTGCTCAAGCGCTTCGGCAAGCTCACCTTCAAGGAGGTGCTGGAACCGGCCGCGCGATATGCAGAAAACGGATTCCCGGTTTCCGAGAGGATCGCGCACGACTGGCGGCTTCCGAATGCGCTGCCGCTCACCGGCTGCTGCAAGGAACCCGACCCGGACACGATCAAGGCCTGGACCATAGACGGCGCTGCTCCGACGGCCGGACAGATCTTCAGGAACCGTGACCTCGCGCACACCTTCCGTCTGCTGCAAGCGCATGGGCGCGACGTGTTCTACAAGGGGGAAATCGCGCGGGCGATTGTGGCCAAGTCGACCGCGCTGGGCGGGACGATGAAGCTCGAGGACCTGGCGCAGTACGAGGGCGAGTGGCAGGAGCCGGCCACCAGCACGTATCACGGCTTCGAGATCGCCGAATTGCCCCCGCCCTCGCAGGCCTGGGCTGCCGTTGAGATCCTGAACATCCTGGAAGCCTGCGTGCCCGTATGGGCGCCGGGCCAGACGCTCGCGTCGCTGGGCCCGTCCGATCCGAAGTACTGGCACTTCCTGGTCGAGGCCAAGAAGCTCGCCTATGCCGATCTGTACACCTTCAACGCCGATCCGCATTTCGTCCGCATTCCGCTCGACCGCCTGCTGTCCAAGTCGCACGCGAGCCTTCTGTGCCGCAAGGTCAATCCCGATCGCGCCTCGACCCCGGGACCGCAGGGCATCGACGAACACGCCGGCGATACGATCGTGCTGTCGACCGCCGATGCGCAGGGCAACATGGTGTCGTGGGTCAACAGCAACTACTCGCGTTTCGGCTCCGGCCTCACGGTGCCGGGGTACGGCTTCATTCTTCACGATCGCGGGGCCCTGTTCTCGCTCGATCCGAAAAGTCCCAACGCGCTCGCGCCGCACAAGCGGCCTTTCAACACGCTGTCGGCGGGCTTCGTCACTCAAGGCGGCCGGCCCGTGATGACGGTGACGCTGATGGGCGGGGACATGCAGGCCCAAGGCCACGCACAGCTGCTGGTGAGCATCCTGGACCTGGGCGCCAATCTTCAGGCAGCGGCCGACCTGGCCAGGTTCCGTCATTCTCAAGTTCCCAACACCCTCGGCCTGGAATCGTCCCTGTTCGAACGGGTCGGCCCTCGCCTGAAGCTGATGGGACACGAAGTGCGCCCGATCAACGGCGGCGATGTCGGCGGCGTGCAGGTGATCCTGTTCGCGCCGGATCCGTCGTCGAAGGTGCCATCAGGGCCGGATCCGGATCAGCGCGTGAACGGCGTTTATCGGGCCGGGTCGGATTTTCGGAAGGACGGCGCGGCGGCGGGCTGGTGAAGACGGGCCGCGCCGAGGCAAACGCCTCCTAACGCCAGATGAAGAGGGTGCCGCACAGCGCCACACCGATCGCGTACAGCAGCCAGACCTGGGATACGAAATATGGAAACACCATCAAGGCCAGCCCGATGATCATCTGCTGCCAGTGGCCGTTCTTGCGCCCGTAGGTGAAGGCGGCGATTCCGACCACGCCGAACATCAGACCGGCAAACAGGACCGCTGGCGACGGCATCGGCAGCTTTACCGCGCATCAGGATGAGTCCGACTCTACACCCGCACCCACGCGTTCCCGGCCCGTTCCTCTTGGAGGCGGGCCGGAATCCGAGTAGGGTGGGGTAGGCACAAATCATTTACAACGAGGCGCGAGCATGAACAAGAGGCGCGAATTCCTGAAGGCCTCGGCTGCACTGGCCGGTGCGGCTGGTGGCTTGAGCCGGATCGAAGTGGCAGGCGCAGCGGCGATCCAGGTACCCGTCGTCGACAAGTTGACGATCAACGTGCTGGTCGACAGCAGTCAGGACTGGTTCTTCAAACCAAGCCAGGTCAACGGTGTGTCGATCCAGCCTGGGCCCCGCCCGACCGATTTTCGCCGGACGCTGCACAATCAGTGGGGCCTGTCGTTGTTCCTCGAATCGCAGCGCGGCAGCGAACAGCGCGACCTGATGCTCGACTATGGCTACAGCGCCGATGCGCTGCTCAACAACATCGATATTCTGAAGGTTGACCCGAGCAAGGTCTCCGCGCTCATCATCAGCCACGGCCACTTCGATCATTACGGCGGCCTGATCGGCTTTCTCGACAAGTACCGCGACAAGCTGCCGGCGGACGTCAGGCTCTATGCGGGCGGCGAGGACAATTTCTGCCATCGCCTGATCCGCTCGGGCGAAGGTCAGTTCACCGATTTCGGCACCCTGGACCGTCGCGAGCTCGCCAAGCGGAAAGTCGCGACCGTTCTGGCCGAGACGCCCACGATCATCGAGGGCCACGCCTTCACGACCGGCAGGATCCAGCGCAACAGCATCGAGAAGGTGCTGCCCAACACGTTCGTCGAACGCAAGATCGAAGACGGCCTGGGATGCGATGCCAGCCACTTCACCACGGCCGAGCTGCAAGGCAAGATCGTGCCGGACGAGCATGTCCACGAGCATGCGACCTGCTTCAACGTGAAGGACCGAGGCCTGGTCGTGATCAGCTCCTGCGGCCACGTCGGCATCGTCAATTCGGTGCGCCAGGCGCAGGAGGTGTCCGGGGTGCGCAAGGTCCACGCGATCGTCGGCGGCTTCCACCTGGGCCCGGCGCCCAAGGACTATCTCGATACGGTCGTCGTCGAGATCAGGAAGCTCGAGCCGGACGTGGTCATCCCGATGCATTGCAGCGGGTACAACTTCGTCCAGGCCATGCGCGAGCAGATGCCCGCCAATCTGATGGTGTCGACCACCGGGAGCCGGATCACCTTCGGTGCCTGACGACCGTCGCAAGGGTCGCAACCAGATCGCGGCGTTCGTGATTCAAGCTGCCGCGGTAGGGTTCGGCGTGGTCTCCGCGGTGCCGGCCGAAGCCGACTTCAAGAGTCCGGCGGCCTTGGCCGCCGAAGCCGCGCCGGAAGGCGCGGCGAAGGCGGCCGAGCTGATGGATGCGCTGATGTGGAACCGGGGACCGATCGGCGGCCCCTTCGACCTGATCGATCAGCACGGGCGGCACCGCACCGACGCCGAGTTCCGCGGCAAGTTGCTGGTGCTGTATTTCGGTTACACGTATTGCCCGGACGTTTGCCCGACGGACCTGAAGGCGATCTCTTCGGCCATCGATCTGCTCGGCCCGGCCGGCGAGGACGTCCAGCCCGTCTTCATCACGGTGGACCCGCAGCGCGACACCGTTGCGCGCCTGCGCGGCTACGTGTCGTCCTTTCACCCGCGCCTGATCGCGTTGACCGGATCGGCGGCGCAGGTGCGTCAGGTCGCCCTCGCCTACAAGGTCTATTACGCCAACGTGACCTCCGGGAACGGCGAGCCCTACGCGGTCGACCACACCGGATTTGTCTATCTGGTCGGCCGCGATGGAAAGTATCTGGGCTTTTTCCCGCCCGGCACCCCACCCGGCCGCATGGTCGAGATCATCCGGCCGCATCTTGCGCCCTGAAACGCGCACCGGTTCGTGCAAGAATCCGGTCCCAAAGCGCGTTTGAAGCGCCCCCTGTCGGAGCCCACATGAAGATCGTCTCGCTGCTGGCCATTGCCGAACTCGGCTTGACCTTTGCCTTTGCACCGTTGATCGAGGCCCGCGCGGCCGACGCCGGTCTGCAATCGGCCATCGCCAACCCCAAGCGCACTCCAAAGTTCGTCGCGCGCGATGCCGTGCGGCATCCGCAGCAGGAGCTCGAATTCTTCGGCCTGCGTCCCGACATGACGGTGGTCGAAGTCTGGCCGGGCGGAGGTTATTGGACCGAGATACTGGCCCCGTACCTGAAGACTGCGGGCTCGTATTTCGTGGCCGTTCCGCCACCCAAGGACGCGGAGGCGCCCGCGCCCGGGAAGGACACGTTCCGCGCAAAGCTGGCGGCGGACCCGGATGCTTACGGCAAGGTCACCGTGACCCAACTGGGACTGGATCACTACCAGGTCGCACCGCCCGGCAGCGTCGATCTGATCGTCACGTTCCGTAACCTGCACAACTGGGTGGGAGCGGGCTACGCGCCCGCGGCGCTGGAAGGCCTCTACCGGGCGCTGAAGCCCGGCGGCATCCTCGGCATCGAGGACCACCGCGCCCGCACTGACGTGCCGCAGGATCCGAAGGCCGACAACGGCTACGTACGCCAGGACTACACGATCGAGCTGGCGAAGAAGGCCGGATTCGAGTTCGTCGGCGCCTCGGAGATCAACGCCAATCCGCGCGACACCAAGGACTGGCCCAAGGGCGTGTGGACGCTGCCGCCGTCGTTTGCGCTGAAGGACGTGGACCGCGACAAATACGCTGCGATCGGCGAGGCGGACAACTTCGTGCTGAAGTTCCGCAAGCCGAAGCTCTGATCCCTCACCCCTTTCCGGCCTTCGGCCGAAAAGGGGGTAGGAAGGGAACGAGGGGGCTGGGCTGGCCCCCTCGTGCTCCCCCAGCCAATGTGCAAGGCGCGGGCGAGGGGCGACCCGCCGCCGCAGGTGTCAGCCGGCGTTCACTTCTTTGCGGGCGGCAAATCCGTGGCGACGCCTTCGGCCACCTCCGCCGCCATCCCAATCGATTCGCTCAGCGTCGGATGCGGGTGGATCGTGCGGCCGATGTCAACGGCGTCGGCGCCCATTTCGATGGCCAGGGCGATCTCGCTGATCAGGTCGCCCGCGTGCGCGCCCACGATGCCCCCGCCGACGACCCGGTGCGTCTCGGGATCGAACAGCAGCTTGGTGAATCCTTCCTCGCGACGGATCGCGATGGCGCGGCCCGACGCGGCCCATGGAAATACCGCCTTGTGCAGGGTGCGCCCGGCGGCCCGGGCCTCCTCCTCGGTCACGCCGACCCAGGCGATCTCCGGATCGGTGTAGGCGACCGAAGGAATCACGTCGGTGTCGAAGTGCGACTTCAGGCCGCTGGCGGCCTCGGCCGCCACGTGGCCCTCGTGCACCGCCTTGTGGGCCAGCATCGGGGCCACCGCGATGTCGCCGATCGCGAAGATGGTGGGCACGTTGGTGCGCCGCTGGTCGTCGGTCGGGATGAAGCCGTGCTCGTCCACGCGCACGCCAGCGCGCTCGGCTGCGATCCGGCGGCCGTTTGGACTGCGGCCGACCGATACCAGGATCGCATCGTAGGGCTGCCCCTCGGCCGGGGCCTTTTCCCCCTCGAAGCGGCACATCAGCGCGTCGGGGCGCGCATCGACGGCGGTCAGGCGCGTGTTCAACATCACGTTGGCGAACCGCTTCTCGTTGAACTTCTGCCAGACCCGGACCAGGTCACGGTCGGTTCCGGGCATCAGGCCCGCCGTCATCTCGACCACGTCGATCTTGCTGCCGAGCGATGCGTAAACGGTCGCCATTTCCAGGCCGATGATGCCGCCACCGACCACCAGCAGCCGCGACGGAACGCTGCGCAGCTCCAGCGCGGAGGTCGAATCGAGAACG